>NZ_JQBY01000001.1 GCF_001437405.1 Pediococcus ethanolidurans
TGGAAGACGGTAATTTAATCTGATTTTGTTACTATGAACGTTTTTATATCAGACAATGAGATGCGTTTTTGTGCTTTCAACCTTTAGTTAAAAATAAAATAATAGCTCCAATATCTAAATCTTAGATACTGCGAGCTATTATTTATTTTCGATAGCTTATTTGAAGGATATAAGTTTTAAAAAATCTACATCTTCATACCCATTTTTTCATAAGATCCCATACCACCAAGCCAAAGATCTTTAGGATCCACGTGATTTTCCTTAGCAAAGGCGTTCATCAACGTATCCATATCCATCAACTTGTAAGTCTTTGGATGCTGCGGATCATAGGACTCAATCTGAGCCATCATGCCACCATCTTCATGTTCAATAATATGGCAATGATACATATAAACTCCGGTATACTCAAAACGGACCTTAATCTGCACGTGCTCGTTTGGATTAACACTCACCGTGTCCTTCCATCCATGCTCATTTGGATATGGGGCGTGTCCATTTCGCGAAACCACTAAGAATTGTGTGCCATGAATATGGAACGGATGAATCATTCCCCCAACCATGTCATTGGTGTTAGTGATATCCCACAAAACAACATCGCCAACTTTTTGACGGGCATCAATTCGCTGCATTTCAAACTTCTTACCATCAATCGCCACTTCTTCATCCATGCCTGACATGACCACATGTCGAGTTTTGGTTCCGGCAGTGACAGGTAAATCAGGAACATCAACTAAATGATCAGGTAACTTGGTGTCATCTTTTGCAAATTCATGGATTCGGAAATGAACCAGCGGCACATCATCTGACATTAAGGCAACTTCATCGCCATCTTGATACTTACCAAAATCGACAATAAATTCATCACGTTCCGCGCAGGTCATCATGACCTTAGTGAAATAAACGGGTTCTGGCATGATACCGCCATCGGATGCCACTTGCGCAAACTCTAGGCCGTCACTAAAATGCAAACGGAATTCACGCCGGTTAGCGCCATCTAATACACGTAAACGCACTCGCTGAGTAGTCACATCAATGTACGGATTAATCGTGCCGTTAATCATTGGTGTTTTCCCTTGTACACCATCTGGATCGTAGTCTTTTTGGTAATCCCATTGGTTGTCTTCATGGAAATTACGGTCTTGTAAAACTAGTGGAAAATCATCCACGCCGTAATTACGGGGCAATGGCAGTTTGGCTTCAACCTCGTCTTGGACGACAACAGGGGTTGCTAAACCATGCCAAACTTGCTGGGCAGTTGATGGACATGGATGTGCGTGTAGCCAAAGGGTCGCTGCCGGTTGATTGCAGACAAATTTAATGTCACTGGATTCACCTGGATAAACCGGTGCATGGCAACCACCATCAATATAAGGCCCTGGTACATTCAACCCGTGCCAGTGAAAAGTAGTGAGCTCATGCAAATCATTTTTTAACGTGATATGAATCGTTTTACCGCGTTTGAAGATAATGGTTTTACCCAATAAACTGCCATTATAGCCCCACGTCTTCGTTTTGGGACCCGGTAGTAATTGCGTTTCGCCCTCTTCAGCCGTTACCGTATAATACATATCCGTGTCGGTTTCTTTATCTGGTTGCAAAACTGCCGGCACGTGAAGCTTTTGTTGCGGTGTCGTTGGTTCTTCTAGCGGCACATATCCACCATCATGCGTATTCCATGCTGGTTCATCAAAAAAATAATCGTTATAAACTTGCTTTGCCATTATTTTATGCCTTCTTTTAGAATTATTTGTTTCTAATAATCATTCTAACTACTTAAAAACTAAAATTCAAGCGACCTCAAACTAACGGATAACCAAGACCGAAACTGGTGAATACTTAGCCATGTAGGAAGCTTGGCTACCAAAGTAGCGAGCAACACCCGAACGTGACGAAGACCCAATTACCAGCAAGTCTGGTTTTACGTGTGGAATCACATCTTTAACGATGGTTTCACCGGCGTCCCCTTCGGCTGTGTACGTTTCTACCTTGCGAATACCAAATTCTTCGGCAATTTTTCGATAGCCTTGCAAATGTTTTTCCAAATCGTTGCGTTTGTCGCGAATATAATTTTTATTTAGTGCCTGATAAACATTGATATCGTCTTGTTCCAAGATTGACACAATATCAAGTTCAGCATTATCCTGTTTGGCCCGGTTCATCGCAAATCGAAATGCCAACTGAGCATCTGGGGAATCATCAACCCCAACTAATATTTTAGAAAATCGTTTCGGATCTAAGCGGCTTTCGCTCATCTAAAATTCCCCCAATATCTTATTATTTGATACTTTAATTTTACCATTTTTTGTTTTTTTCAACGAGTAAAGGGCTTACAAATATTAAGTCTCATTAACTTTATGAATAAATTCCATAAAACCAGTCTGGCCATCAGTAGTTTGCTTAAAGACCCCTGCATCTTCCAAAACGCGCAAAAAGACCCGGCCAACTTCTTGATCCACAATTTTTTGAACGTTGTCATCAGTAAACTGGTACTTTTCTTGCAACTGATTGGCCCATTTTTTATGGTATACCTTCATTTCGTTGGGCTTTTTCAATAAATAACGTTGAACCTCAAGCAACTCAGCCTTTAATCTTGCCGGTAAAATTGCGCGGCCCATGACTTCGATTAAACCAATGTTCTCTTTTTTAATGTGCTGCACATCTTGATGCGGATGAAAAATGCCATCCGGATATTGCTTGGAAGTTTGATTATCCCGCAATACCAAATCCATCTCGAATCTTCCTGCTCGTTGACGCACAATTGGCGTAATCGTGTGATGTTTCTCGCCGTTTGTTTCATGGCGAATATCACGTTTAGGATCGTCATAATTTTGCCAAACTTTGAGAATTTTGGTTGCCGCACTCACTAAGGCTGATTCCGATCCACTCTTTAAACGAATGACTGACATCGGCCACTTCACAATTCCAGCCGACACATTCGTAAAACCGTTCAATTCAAACGGTTTTTCAATTGCAGCAACGGCCATTGGAAATTCATGTTTGCCGCCTTGATAATGATCGTGACTCAACATTGACCCACCGACAATGGGCAAATCAGCGTTACTGCCCACAAAATAATCAGGAAACAGCTTTGTGATCGCGACTAAATTTTGAAATGTTGTGCGATCAATGTGCATTGGACGGTGGACCTCAGAAATGAAAATACAGTGCTCGGCAAAATAGGCGTAAGGAGAATACTGGAATCCCCACGTCTCCCCATCTAATTGCAAACGCACAATTCGATGATTACCACGCGCCGGATATCCCACACGACCCTCATAACCTTCATTTTCCAAACATAATTGACATTGCGGATAGCTTGTTGAAACAGTTTTCTGAGCCAAAGCAATCGCCCGCGGATCCTTCTCTGGTTTGGATAAATTAATTGTGATTTCCAAATTACCATAATCAGTCGGCACCGGAAATTCAATATTTTTAGCAATCGCCCGCGTTTTAATGTAGTCATTATCACGACTCAACTGATAAAAGTAGGCCGTTGCAGTCTGCGGACTTCTTTGATACAAATCCCAGAATTTCGTATTAACTTCATAAGGGGTCGGCGTCATAAAGTCCATAAGATCAGCACCTAAGATTTCTCGATCAGTCGGATTAGCTTCAATTTTATGATTCTGAATCGCAGTTTCTATTAAGGCATCCTGAAGTTGTAACAGATCGCCGACAGTCGTCGTTTTTTCTAGTGGTTGTTCCCCAACCATGGCATAGATTCGGTTGATTAGGTAACGGCGATCTAATTCATGATAAGTACCCTTTTTAAGAATTTCTGTTACAAACCGTTCAACTAAACTAGTCGATTGTTCATTTTTCAATCTTGGTTACCTCTTTGTAATTGCGTTGGGCCATCGGCAATCTCAGCAACGTAGAAATCGGCCGCATACCCAATTTTTTCTTTGTAAACTTTGCCAACATTAACTTCAAAGTTTTCAACCTGATTTTTTTCAACAAGGGCAATGGCGCATCCACCATAGCCTCCGCCAATCATTCTTGCACCCAATACACCTGGTTGCTGCCAAGCTGTATGTGCTAGTGTATCCAGTTCTTTGCCCGTGACTTCGAAATCATATTGCAAAGACATGTGTGAAGCATTTACTAAACGACCAAACTTAGCTAGATCTTGATTTTTAAGTGCGGACATTGCTTCACCAACACGTTGATTCTCAAATACTGCATGCCGTGCGCGTTTGAGTAGTGGCTCGCTTTGAATTAAGTACGCATATTCATCGAAAGTTTCTTTATTCAGTGCACCTAAAGTTGAGACATCAATCCCAGTTTGAAGCTGTTTCAAGGCTTCATCACATTCTTGGCGATGTTCGTTATATTTAGAATCTGCCAATTCACGTCGTTTATTCGTATTCATGATAATAATCACGTGATTACCCAGTTTCAAAGGCACATGTTCATATTTTAAAGTATTCGTATCCAGTAAAACGGCATTATCCTTTTTGCCCATTTCAACGGCAAACTGATCCATAATTCCGGAGTTAAGACCGATAAACTGGTTTTCCACCTTCACGCCTTGTTTAACCATGTCGATCGGTTCGATCTGCAAATGAAATTCATCCTGTAAAATTTTGCCAAACAGCATTTCTAAAGAAGCCGATGAGGATAATCCTGCGCCATCAGGTAAATTACCCACAATATAAACATCCAAGCCAGTGGTAATTTTGGCACCTGTTTCGATTAAATAGTGCAACATCCCTTTAGGATAGTTTGTCCATAAATTACCAACTTTTTCTTGAATTTCTGCGGTTCCTAAAGTTAAAACTTGAATGCCCTGTTCCGCAAAGTTTTCCGAATATAAGTGGAATTCATTATCTGTACGCGGTTTTACCGCGGCAAAGGTGCCTAAACTGATTGCACAAGGAAATACGCGACCACCATTATAATCAGTGTGTTCCCCGATTAAATTAATTCGGCCCGGAGCAAAATAAAAACGAGCTGGTTGTTCTTTAAAAATAGCTTTGTAACCGTTTTCTAAAGTTTCGATAGAAATTTTTGTACTCATTCAATTAGCCTCTTTTCTAAACCATTTAATTAGTTCCAGGTAATGGCTTCTACATCTTCAGGACGATCTTTTTGTGTAATTAAATAACTAAGTGCGCCACGAAATGACAACATACCAACTGCACCTTGTTCATTGAATTTGATGGTTGAACCGGATGAAATATGAGCCAAAACGTCTTCTTCTGCTTCCTCGATATTAGCGAATTCCCGATAGAATGTAATGACGCGACCATTTTCATAAGATAGTTTAATTTCAAATTGTTTCAATTGATAAAACCCCTTTCATGACTTTCATAGGTTAATGATATCATATCTGCAAATCTAATCATGGAAAAAACAAATAAAAAATCTCAGTAAATTTACCAAAATGGTAATTACTGAGATTTTTGAACTAATTTTAACTGCCTTTTTTGATGCTGCTTGATTCTAATACATCAGCGTCTTGACCTTATAATGTATGTGAGGCAATCAGTCAAAACCAGTTTTCATTTACGAAGTTTTTGTACTTAAGGATCGTTATCACTAGTTGCAATTGCATCTTCTGCTCAGTATGCAGCGTCAGAAAATGAGTTGCCCTGGGCATACTAGGAATACTTAGCGAAGTCACCATAAAATATTGGCCGGTATTATTATTATTTAGCGTCCTCTTTTAAAACACTTGCGACGTTAACTGTCGGCATATTATAACCAGGAAATTCATTTGATGAATTAGTTAATGTTGCAACCAACGCACGGACATATGGATAGAGAATTGCCGTACAATTTTCTTCTAAAAGCGAGTTTAATCCAGTATGCTTACTATCCTCGCCAACATTATAAATGAAGCTTCCTTCTACACTACATGATACCTTAAATGGCACATTCGGCTTCGTCAGTGACCCTACAACCACAGTTAACACAATTCTAATTTGATCTCCATAAACACGATTTTTAACGCTTAGTTTCGGGCTCAAAATCATTTTATTTTGTGTTTTTTTATAGTTGTCATTACGCTCATAGTTCATCTTTTTCACTGTATAACCATTAAACGTTAAAACACTCATTAGATACCATCTCCTAAAGTTTCAATAACGCGAAATTCGTTTGATTTCGATTGACAATGTTCTTCACTTATATATGAATTATGCGAAATATAAAATGGTGTCCCACTCGTACTGAAATTCAGCCTAGCCGTAATTTGACTATTTTTATCTGCATGGTCTGGCAATTCACCTGTGGTTTCAAATTCTTTTTTAGCGTGTTCAAATAAGTTCTCTTGATAGAGAACTTGAATACGTTGATTATTCTCGATTTGTGAAACTGTCGAATAACTAATACCCAATCGTTTCGCGAATTCTCTAACACTTAAATGAAGTTGCTTGCGTAGTTCACAAATTTGAGAAGGCTGCATAAACCCCTTACGCTCCCTATAAGCATCAAAAGTTCTGACAAAGTTTTCATTTGGGTGATCGAAATCATTCCACAGTTCACCTTCAGCATCTTGCCAATAATGGTTGATAACAAGCAAATCATCAATATCTCTAACTTTTACTATTTCTGGAATCCACTTTTCAATATATAGTTCTTCGATTCCTTTTTCTGGATTGAAAAAATTTTTTTCTTTCATAAAATCCTCTTTTTTTCAAGACCGTTCACTAACCACTAGAGATAGGGAAAATTTAATGGATATTTTGCTTCATGTACTGATATCCAAAAAACAACTCCATTTGGTCGATCTTGAAATTTAAGATAACAAGGCGTTTCTAAAATTCTAAGCCCAAAAATCCAGATTGCACCAGGGATTGGCGGATAATGATCGTCAATCTCCGGTCCAGCAATATAATTTTTCCAACTTAAATTTGTGTATATTTCATCCAACGCAATCTCTGGGTTAATTCCCAAATTAAAAAGAGAATGAATATTTTTCCTGCGATTACTCATCAACCATTTGGATCTTCTACTTTGAATATTTTTTAATTCGCGTTTAATTTCGTCCACTTTTTTCAAAATGTGAATTACCTTTTCAATTTCATTTTAGCACTTCTGTTTCTCACAAAAAACAAATTGCATTTAAATAACAGTTTTTATTTACTCACTAACAGCAAAATACCTACATAATACTGATACGCATAATAATGGGCTGAGTTTTAAAAAAATAAAAAACAGAATCATTTCTGATCCTGCCTTCATTCAAATCATTTTCTTAAAAAAATTATTCTGCCAATTCTGCCGTATAGCTTTCCCGTTCACTAAAGCGAACAACCTTAATTCGATTCTGTTCAAATAAATTAACGACATCCTGACTCACAGAATGTTGTTGTTTTTCACGGTTCAAATCGTTCAGAAAAACATAAAAACGCGTACGCTGCTGCATAATTTTTTCGGTTTGCTCCACATTAGCAAGAATAGCCATCGCAAACATCGAATTATTGGCATTCGTCATTGTTTTAATAAGTCGCGTAGGAATATTACGAATTCCAGGAATCGAAAACTCAAATTTATGTGAAAGCCCACTACTCCCCATATACGAAACGTTTTTAATTGTGCGAATATTATTTTCCTCAAAGAACGAATTAACATCATCAATAAAATAATTAGTTGTGTACTGTTTTTTCAACATAAACATATCATTCACAAATAACATTCCCTGAAGCAAACGGTGTTTAGCTTCTGAAAAGTGAGCCACATCTGCGGTAATCGACAATTCACTAGCTGTACTTGTGACACCATATGCACGCAATTGAGTCTCAAACAATTTTTTTCGTGTTGGCGAATGACTTATTGATACGCCAACACTTTCAAGATTATTAACAGTCCATCCATCATCGGTTACCTTAATTCTGCCATCTGGTAAACTCACCGCATAAATTGTTAATTCATCTGCAAAGTTGTCAGTGAAAGGCAAATTAATTTGAATAATATTTTTATTTACCTGTTTAAAGTCAGTATTATTCTTATACCAAGAAAAATACTGTTCACTGAGTCTTTCAGCATTCAAACTCACATCCATAATTGAATTATCTCCTTTCGTCATTTTAACTGAACAAACTTTTTACAAGTTACACAAGTTTTAATTATTGTTTGTCTACTTAAATATGAGTATAGTTCATCTTGTCAATTTCAGTAAAAATTTTTATTAAATTGAAAAACCGTACAGCCGTTATTCATATAGCAAACAATGTCGCAGGGTAAGTCAGAATTTACTTCAACAAGCAAAAAATTTCTGCAATTAAGAAACAATTACAGAAATTTTCCATGTTTAAAATTATTCATTTAACGAATAATTATGCTGCTTTGACCTTAGCTTTTTCTTTATTATCTTTACGGATCTTGAAGAATGCCAGCATTGCTGTTGAAACTGCAATCCCGCATAAAATGGCAACGAAGAACAAGCCAATATTATTAGTTGCACCCAAGACACCGACAATTGGACCACCATGAGGTACAGCATCCGTGATACCAAATATCATCCCAACTGCTGATGCAACGGCAGAACCAATAATGATACTTGGAAATACATGCTTTGGATTAGCAGTGGCAAATGGAATTGCGCCTTCTGTAATACCTATCAATCCCATCAATATGGCTGCAATCCCAGCAGTTTTTTCTTCCTCTGTATTTAAATCTCTTCGAATAAATGTTGCCAATCCGACTGATAGTGGTGGAACCGCAATGGCACATGCCACTGCTCCCATAATCTGTGGATGACCGGCCGTAATGGAAGCAACACCAAACAAGAAGGCAACTTTATTAATGGCACCACCCATATCAACGGCAACCATCGCACCTAAAACTAATCCCAAAACGATACTTGTTGATGGATCCTTTGACAAGAAGTTTAATAAGCTCTCCAATGAAGTCATTAACCAAGCAATCGGTGCTCCTAAAATTAGAATAAATCCGGCCGTAATAATTCCGGTACCTAACAAAGGAATCACGAAGATTGGCATTACTGGGCGAATACTTTGCGGTATTTTCCATGAATTAAACCATTTAACTAAATATCCTGCAGCAAAGCCAACAACAATTGCGCCAATAAAACCAGTACCGGCTTTAGTACCTAAAATAGCTGGTGTGTTAGCAACCATCGCGCTAATCATGGCCGGGGCTAATGCTGCACGCCCAGAAATTGCATAAGCAATATAGCCAGCTAAAATTGGAATCATTAAGGTAAATCCAATCGTACCAATTTGGTTCATCGCATTCCAAACAGTATGTGGTG
Source organism: Pediococcus ethanolidurans (assembly GCF_001437405.1). Lineage (GTDB taxonomy): Bacteria > Bacillota > Bacilli > Lactobacillales > Lactobacillaceae > Pediococcus > Pediococcus ethanolidurans. Next base: position 9,221 of record NZ_JQBY01000001.1, read on the forward strand.
CAATCACCATTCCCGCACTAGTTGGATGTGCACCAAAGGTAGTCGCTAACGCAATAAATAAGCCACCAACAACTACAAACGGAATCATATGCGAAACACCATTCAATAATTGCTGTACGATTGGGCTTTGTTTATGTTCATCATTTTCTTCAGTCTGTTCTTCTTGTTTTTCAGCAGATTTTTTCTCGCCAGTGTAAACTTTAGCTTTCTGAGCATCTATTATTAATTTATCTGAATCTTTAATAGCGTTTGCCGTTGAGGCTAATAATACTTTTTTACCAATAAAGCGGTTCATTCCCTCAATAGCAACATCTATTGCCAAAACAACAAAGTCTGCATCTTTAATATCTGCATCAGTTAATTCATTTTCGTTTCCCTGAGCACCCTGTGTTTCAACCTTTACAGTATATCCTTTTGCTTCACCAGCTTTTTGTAATTTTTCTGCTGCCATATAGGTATGAGCAATACCTACTGGACATTTTGTAACACCTACAAAACTTGCCATACTCATTCACTGCCTTTCATTTTTTATGCTTTGAATTCAATCGCATTTGTGACTACTTCATACAATTTTTTTGCATCATGTCGACCATTCTGAAGGTCTTTAATAAATTCATCGTCCATCAATTTTCTAGCTAACTTTGACAACACAGTCAAATGCTCCTTATTGGGATCGTCTAGAGGCATAATTAATGCAATCGCAATTTCTACAGGTTCTTCATCCAGTGATTCCCATTCGATTGGTTGTGTGAACGTCACAATACCAACGACTGGTTGCTGGAGTCCATTAATTTTGGCATGGGGAATTGCAACCCCATTTCCAAATCCTGTTGTACTTTCCTTTTCACGCGCTTCGAAGCCTTGCACTAACGCTTTAGCATCTATACCGTTTTCGTGTGCAAAGAGCTCTGCCATTTTTTTCAAAGCATCATTTTTATTCCCAGTTATCGAAACATCCGTAAAAATATTATTTAAATCAAACTCTTTCACTTTAAAGTCCTCCCTTATTCCATTCTTTTAATATTTTAATAACCTGTTGTTCTTGCTGTGCCTTTAATAACCTACCTTGCAACTGATGATCATCAATAATTGCATTGATTAACTTAAAGATGTCACGCATCTTTCCTTTTACTTCATTATTTAATCCAATAAAGAAAATAAAGTTAACTTCACTTTTCTTCCATAAAATTGGTTTTTTACTAATTAATAAAACCAGAGCCGATTTCTCAATTAATTTTGGACTCACATGGGGGAGCGCAAATCGTTCCATTGCCGTACTTGCCAACTCTTCACGTTGATCAACAGCTTTTAAGACTTCCTTTACATTTTTGATATACTTTCCATTTATTAACGCTTGTGTTATTGTCTCCATGGTTTGCTGATAATCTTCTGATTGATCTTTAATCAAAATAAGTTCGGGTTTCAAAAAATCAAAAAAAGGATTATGTGATTGTGTATTTTTTTGTAATTGCTTAATTTCAGATTGAATTACTTGTATGTCATTGGGTTCTAACAATGGTCCTACACAAATAACTGGTTTTTCTATATTGCTAATTGGAATTGTACTAATAACCAAATCCTCCGTTAGCTTTGAATTAAACAAATCTGCTACCGTAGTAACTCTGTTAACTTGAAGTGTCTTATTAAATCTTGTTTCTAGTCGTTGTGCTAGAAGTTGTGAGGTCCCAATACCACTGCTACAAACCACCACAACTCTTAATCGTTTATCGGATAAATGCCGTTCATAAAAAGACTCAAAATGTAACGCAATAAAAGCTAATTCATCATCATTCAAAATAATTTCATACTTTGTTTGCAGATCTGCTTGTAACTCAACTGCTGCATCAAAGGCTTCTGGCAAATTTCGGCGAATTTCTTTTGTATAGGGGTTATAAATATTAAGTCCAACTTTTAATCTTTTAATTGTCGATGCTAGATGAAGAGACAAACCCTCCAAAAGTTCCTTATCCGGATGAATATTTACTAATCTTTTTTTCAAAAAAACAGAAACATTCTTAAAATCACTATCATCTTTCTGCAGATTAGGTTGCTCTTTTACGTCTGCCAGAGAAATTTTTTTATGCATGGCGGCCACAATATGCAAATTAAGATATCTTTGTTCAACCATTGGAATTGAATGTTGATAACGACGTTCAAGAATTGTCACCAAAAGCTTCGTTTCGTTTAATAACTTTGTGTTTTTTCCCAACCTGACTAGTTTTTTACTATCTATTGAAGAATTGTTTATTCTCTCTAATGCAATCATGAGATGGATAGCTAATGATTGAAATTCATAATCCGAAAAAATTAAATGACTTTTTTCAATAAACTCTGTCAGTGTATCCATTACTAGTGAAATAATATATTTTGAAAATAATTGCTGTAATTTTGGTGGTAAGTTAATGGTTCTTATTAATTGGCCGTGTTCATGTTCTGCATAAATCTCTTGACCCCAATATTGACTGATGAGTTCCGCAATCGCCTCTCGTCGTTGATCCTCATTTGCAGAAATATTAATACCTTGGTGGCTAATCTCAACACCAATTCCTAAACTAGTTAGCTTTTTTCGAACAATTAAGAAGTCATTTTCTACTGTACTTCGACTTACAAACAACTCATCTGCCAGTCCTTGAAGGGTGTAGGGCATGGAGTTCAATAATAACTTGAATAATATATGTCGTTGACGACCTCCTTTAGATTGAAAATCAGTTGCTGAAGTTAAACTTAATGACTTCCGTAATTTATCAAGTTTTCCTGTAAAATATATGCCATCATTAGGTCGTCGAATTAACTGCACTCCTAATTTTTTTATTGCTGGCTCAACTTGATCTAACACATTAGCAATTGTCCGTTGGGAAAGATTCATATGTGCTGCAATCTCTTCATAATGAGTTTTCCCTTGTACTAAAATATATCGAATAATTTCCGTTTCTCGCTCATTCATTTACTTTTGAATACACCTTCTCTCTCGTCTTAACTTTAATATCACTATAAAATATGTTCCGTCTTCTGCAAACGCTTACTTTTACTAGATTAATGTTGCAAAAATTGAACCAGCTAAACAAAATAATTCTATAAATCATTCTTAAAGTCAGACAACTTATACCTTAATCGAAAAAAATTGCTTTAAAAAAATCGTTTACAAGAAATTTTTATTCTTGTAAACGATTTTTAGGTACTACTTATATACCTTTTACCATCGACAGCTTAATATTTAAATTTGAGTGTAATCATGTCATACTTTCCAATCGTCCCATCAGACTGAATTGGTTCCTCTAAAGCATTAACAACGTCTGCTTTACTCAATAGATCCTCTGGGATTTTTACTATTTGTTTAGTTGGATTTTGGATTCTCACAATATAGGCATCTGCATCTAAGTACGAAGGATAAACTGCTGCTACCAATAAATCCTGGATTTCCAACAATGAAAATGAATCTGGAATGACTGGATTATCCTCTGTTGGCCAAATCTTGTTATCCAAACGATTAATAAAAAGATTTAATTTCTGCATTTGATAAGAGATTGAAGGCGATAACCATCTATGCATCAACATGCTTGTCTCGTGTTCCGAAAATTTCTTTTCTGCAAACGATAAAGCAAATTCAAACCGATTTTGACCCAACTCTTCTGCTAATGGAGTCGCCATCATCACATGCCCTTGATTAGTTGTATCTCCTGATGCACGACCGGGTCGCCAAGCTAAATTAGGTTTGCCCAACTGCCCTGTTGTAGCCATTAAGGTGACGTACAAACCATTATTCTTGGCTTCATACTCTTTCATACCTTTGCCAAGAAAAGTCATGTGTTTATTTTCTCCCACAATGGAAACAGTTTTATCAAAGCTATAGATATTCACTGGCTTTTCAACAAATTCTTTTTCCCAATCATCACTAATTTTATGATTGGTTGTTTGCACAAAACCATCTTGAATATGAGCAATCGTTTTAGCATTTTTAATTTGAGGATTTAATTTTAATCGCAGTCGATGCGAATAAACTTGGTTATCAAAATCTAATTTTCCTTCTATTAAACCTTGTTCATCAAAGGACAAACGTAAGGTATAACTCACCGCTTGATATTGTGGATTTGTAGCCACGCGATCTTCCAAATGCAATGGTAACTTACTGGTTCCTTTGACAATCAGAACCGCTACTTTGCCATTAATCTCTTCAACTTGAGCATTCTGAAAATCAAGTGCACGTTCATGATCTCCACCCAAAGGTGAATAATCATACGTATCCCCATCATTACCCGAATCCAACAATTGAATAGCATCGGTTATTTGGCATTCTTGATTTGAATAATTAATAGTCCCATTTACAAAATTCAATCTCTGATTTTCAAACTGAATTTCATTTTTTTTATTGGAATCGGAATTGATTAATAACTCAGCAGCAGGTTGCTTGCCTTCATTGAAATGAATGACTTTATATCCAAGGGCTGGCAACTCAATGTTCCCTTCAAACTTTAATTCATAATACTCGGGTTCATCCGTATACTCTTGGCCACGAGGCGTCATCATCAGAATATGGTGACGTACTGGATAATGTTTACTCTCAATAATGACGGGCCGCTCTAATCCATCAAACTCTATATTTTTTGAACTAGTTGTAAGACTGATAATTTTCTTACCACTAAATTTAAAAGGATCCGTATTAAACACAAGCACATCATGGTCACCCAAGTTGAGGAATTCAGCCAATTTCTTTTTGATCATATTTTCAATTCCATCGGCAATTTCATTGGCCTCTTTAAACCGATGTTTGATGTCCACCGCAACATTATCGGAAACACTTCCACCTAATGTATCATGAGCTTGACATTCTAAAAGTTTCTTCCAAAGCTTAATCAGCAAACCAGTACCAATGTTAAGTCCATTTTTATGGGCAATTACCATTAAAGGTTCAACTCTTCGTAAAATCTTTTGTTCCAAATAAAAGTTGTCCGTTTTAATTTGGTGTCTAACTGACCCAATGGTTCGATGAACTCGCGCATATGTTGGTAAACGTAATTCACCTTGATAGGTTGGTAGATCTGTACGTTGCCTTAACTTATCAATAAATTTCGGATAAGAACTAATTACGGTATGATTCTTACTTAATTTGTTGAGATCCGAAATGGTTTGATGAATATTTTTTATAATATTCATTTGATCAATTCCAGAAGGCATTAAAACATCTGTATTTTTAGCGTGGGTTGCTTCAAAGTCAGCCGCTGGGTCAAATCGTTTATCCACAAACTCTTTAAGATTTTTCTTTGATTCCACATCAATTTGTGCTGTGAAATAACCAAATGGAAAATTAGCTGCATATACATCTTTTCCAGAAAGTCCCTGCCATTTAAAGTACACTGAGTTCATTTGTGTTCTGAAATTAGTTCCTCGCCAAAAAACAAAGTTATCAATCCCAACTTGATGCAAAATTGTTGGTAATTGTGCATTGAACCCAAAAGTATCTGGCAAATAGCCCACCATCATTGGTTGTCCATACTTTTCTCTAGTATCATTGACCCCAATAATCAAGTTTCTTAAAATGGACTCTGTATCTGGTATCAAGGCATCTGTTTGCGTATACCATGGTCCAACAAACAAACGTCCCCCTTTAACTAGCATTTGAATACGCTTCTTTGCTTCCGGATGAATTTCTACATACTCATCAACAACTGAAATCTGCCCATCCAAACAGAAATTGGCTTCTGGATGTTTTTCCAACTCATCTAGAACCTCGGTAAACAGTTGATCGCTCAATACCAAAGCATCCATAGTTGTAAAATACCATTCTCGATCCCAATGAGTATGGTTAACGAGATTCGTCTGAGTCATAATTACCCTTCTTTCGCTTCTGAGTTATGTCGCGTAAATCTCTTTAAGAAGTTTACTAATAGTGCCGTAATGATGACACCAACTAAGATAGCAACGGTATAAAGAATCACATTTGATGAAAACGGAATTGCCATGACCGTTGAAAGTGCCGTCTTTTGATAAGTTCCAAACAAGGCGTTCGTTGCACAACCAGCTGCTGTTCCAACAATAATGCTTGGAATAACTCGAACTGGATCAGCAACCGCAAATGGAATCGTTCCTTCCGTAATTCCAACAATTCCCATTACCAATGCTGAACGACCACTTTCAATTTCAGCATCACTGTATAATTTTTTACCACCAAGTAACGTTGCAACAAACATACCTAACGGTGGAATACCAATTGCCATCAACATTGCAGTACTTGCTTGATAACCACCAGATGTAAAGGCAGCCATTCCAAACGCATAAGCAATTTTGTTGATTGGGCCTCCCATATCAACAGCCATCATTCCACCAAGAAGAGCAGCTAATAGAACTGCATTAGCACCACTCATCCCTTTTAACCAAGCTGTTAGGGCAACCGTCATTGCCTTAATCGGATCTCCAACAACATAAATCAGGAATAGGCCTACCACTAAAGTGGCTAAAAATGGAATCACAATTAGTGACTTTACAGCTGTTAAATTTGCTGGCATTGGAATCTTTTTTAGCCATTGAACTAAATATCCAACTAATAGCCCGACCAACATACCACCTAAAAATCCAGTTCCCATTGATGATGCAACCAAACCAACAATGAATGCTGGTGCTAGTCCCGGTCGATCAGCAATAGAATACGAAATATAAGCTGCAATAATTACTGGAATAAATCCTAATCCAGTTTGACCTAACAATCTGAGGTTCCCCCAGATATTACTTGTTTGGTTCCAAACATTTGTCCCGCCAAAAATTACCGCAATTGATGTTAATAATCCGGCTGCAGTAACCAGTGGGATCATATATGAAACACCAGTTTGAAAATGATTGGCTAACTCTTTACCAAATTTTTTCCAATTCATTATTTTCACTTCCCTTTAATTTATCAGTGCAATTGCCTGATCAATTGCTGATTTACCATCCTTAACTACTTCAGATGTTCCAACCTTTAAAGTCTTCTTTCCTTCAAAACGATCTGGTTCCTGAACATTAGTATCTACTGCGAAAATGACAACGTCTGCAGCATCAATTTCAGATTGTGAAAGTCGGTTCTCAACTCCCATTGCACCTTGCGTTTCAACCTTAATGTCATAACCCTCTTTTTTAGCGAACTTCTTTAGATTTTCGGCCGCCATATAAGTATGGGCAATACCTGCGATACAAGCTGTAACAGCCACAATTTTTTTTGCCATGATAAACTCCTCCTATTTAACTTTTAAGTATTTTTAAAATCTCTTCACTAGTTTGTGCCGATTTAATTGCTTTCACAAAATCATCATCCATCAATTTTCCGGACAATTTAGCTAACATCCGTAAGTGCGCATCCCCTTTTGATTCTGGCGAAACTGCCATTAAGAAGATGATATTGACCTCGCTGCCATCTAACGAATGCCACGCTAATGGCTCAGAATTCTTGGCAAACAACATCGTCGATTGAATTACCGACGTGCTTTTGCCATGTGGAATCGCAATGTTATTACCAATACCGGTGGTGGTCAAGGACTCCCGATGTAACACATCATGATAAAAATCATCTGCATCGGAAACGCTTCCATTTTGTTGTAAAATCAAAGCCAATTGATGAATGGCTTCGTCACGAGTCTTGGCATGCAAATCCATGACAATATTTTTTTCTGAAATGAAATCACTTAACTTACTACTCAATCAAATCACCTCCTAATTTGCTTAAAACCTCTTGAGCTGTCGTGCATCCCTCAAGTTCTTTTAATAATTTTTTATTCTCAAGAACGTCGTTAAAATACTTATAAATTTGTTCAATTTGCGTTTGTACTTCCCGGTTCATGGCAAGAAAGAACACAACGTTCACTGAATTACCATTCCACTCAATGCCATATGAATTGATATAAACTGCAATACACGGCTTAGCCACAAATTCAATGGGTGCATGGGGCATCGCAATATTGTCAATTGCCGTACTAGCCAACTTTTCTCGTTCTATCGCCGCATCGACAATGCCTTTTCGGCCAAAATAAAATTTCTCTAGTTGTAACCCAATTCGTTTAATGACCATTGCACGTGTTTCTTGCGTATTCGCAAAGAACATTAATCTCTTATCCAACAAACGACTAAAGCTCCCTGAATTTTGACGATTAGTTAAAATTTCATCGGCCACGCCGCGAATTTGTTTGGCAGAACCAGTGTCCAAAAACGGGGGTACAACTACGACCGGTGCATTGGGAACCTCAATTCGAATGGTACTAATCACTAGATCTTCGACAATCGGATGATTTTTTAACTCTTGAATGGAAGTCACCCGATTTACTTGAATACTATCCGCAAAGAACTTTTTCACCCGTTGCTCCAATAATCGAGCCGTTCCTAGTCCCGTACTGCAGACAATTACGGCATTTACCATACTTTTTTGCCGCTCAATGTAGGCTTCGATGTGTAACGCAATAAACGCTACTTCATCTTCATTCAACGTAATGTTGAATTGTTTTTCAATTTTGGCACTAATATCAATCGCATTATTAAACGCCAACGGGAAAAACTTCTTAATGTCTGCTGTATATGGATTATGCAGGTTCAAACCTAAATACAATCTTTTTAACGCTGATGTCACGTGAACTGTTAATCCCCGCAACAACATCTCGTCATGATTACGAATGTTATCCTCTAAAAACTGATGAATTGTATTTTGTTGAATCGGCGAAGCGGCCTTCTCCAAATTATCCTTACCAATCGGTTGTCCCTCTGCTGCCAAAATATGAATATTGATGTATTGCCGTTCATACTGTGGAATTGTGACTTTAAAGGCGGCTTCTAAAATCTTGATCAAACTGATCGTATTCATTTCTAGTTTTACAGGATGATCACTTTTCTCCAGTGTTTTATCTTTAATAATTCTTTCCATAGAAATAATTAAATGAATGGCTAAAGATTGAAACTCATAATCTGTAAAATGAAGTGCACTCACTTGTTCAAAGCGATCTAACGAACTTAATACTTTTTGAAAAGTATCCTTACTGAAAAATGAACGCATATCAGTTGGTATTTTTAATTCGCGGTGTACCTCTCCTTTCTTATTTTCCAAATACATCGTGTCACCCCAATACATTGTCAGTAACTCGGACATTAATTTACGTTTAGCTGATTCCGATGCAATGACCTGCATCCCTTCATGGGTAGTTTCAATCAAAGCATCATACTTAGCTAACGTGCGCTTAACTTCCTTAAAGTCACTTTCTAATGTACTTCGACTTACAAACGTGCTATCAGCAAGATCTTGAATTGTCTGTGGATAGTTGGAAAGTAGTAGTTTTGACAATATTGCAATCACACGTTCATTTTTAGTATTAGGCGTATCTGGATAAACTTTGTTTTGAATTGCGTTTTGTAGATCAGTCGTATCTCCTTCAAAGTAAATACCAACATTGCGCTTACGAATTAAGTTAATCTTGTAGGTGACAACCGTTTCAGCAATATTATCTAAATACTTTGTGATCGTTTTTCGTGATCTACCAATACTTTTGGAAATATCAGAATAATGAACAGTTCCAGTGTTAAGAATCAATTTAACAATTTGAACTTCTTGTTCGGTTAAATTTTCAATCGATTCATGCATGTTATTCACCTCCTGAATACGTTTTCAATATACCATGCAAAATTAGTTTGAAATATTCAATAAAGTACACTTATGAAAGTATACTTTTTGCGTGCATAAGTATCTCATAGATCGCGACTGAACTAAATGGCGATAATATCGCCATTAATAGATTTCTAAAAATGTGATTTGCGTGCAAAAGTGCAACTTTGTATTACAATAGGCTACACCATGTTATAATGTAGGTGGAAAATATCAACTAAAGGAGTCTCACAAATTATGGACACTAAACAAAAGAAAGTCACCGTTAGCGCACGTATTGATGCTGATTTAAAAAAACGTGCCACAACGGTTACTAAAAATATGGGTATGGATATGTCAACTGCTATTTCTCTCTTCTTAACCAAAATGGTACAGGAAAATGCCTTACCATTTCGTCCAGAAGGTAACCCTTTAAGCCAGGCTATTTCAGAAATGAATGCTGGTGAAGGAAGATCATTTGACTCTGTAGAAGCACTGATGAATGATTTAAATAACAGTAATCAGGATGATTAAAACGATCACACGAGTGCCCACATTTAAACGACAATACAAACGACTAAACAAAAAACATTATGATACGCAGCTTTTGAAAACAGCTATCACAGCATTAGTTGAACAAAATACCGACTTACTAAGAACAAAATATCATGATCATCATTTGATTGGTATGCACGGTCTACGGGAACTGCACATTCTAAGTGATTGGCTCTTAGTATATTCAATAGATGAAAGTTCTTTACAACTGTATTTGCTTGCAACTGGATCGCATGATGAGGTTTTATAAACTAGGAAAACTGAAAATATAAGAATGAAGGGATAAGGATGTCAGAAACCAGAAAATTAGTTTCATGGGAAGATTTAGGAAAAAATCTTCATTTAGTTAATAAACACGATGATAAAATCATTGATATTCTTACAGACTTAATGGCAGAACGTATTAACTCCGGCATTTCTGCAGTTAAATTTGCAAAAGAATTGGTATGAAGCCCTCTCAGCTATCAAAGATTGAAGCTCTCGATAGCATTCCAACTTTTGCAACGTTAAACCGTTACGCAAACGGATTGGGACATGAATTAGAAATCAAGATTGTGTAAGTAATCAGTATCATTAAAATGAATAAAACAAAAGCCATCTGCAAATTCACTTTACAGATGGTTTTATTCTGATTAGTCATAAAACACAAAATCTACAATCCGAGTTTAGCCTTCAAGGCATTAGTCATCGTCTCTGAAAAGTTGATGTCATGTTCACGTCCCAATTCATTCAAATAACTTGGGATGGTAATTGTTTTCTTGATCGTTCGATTATCTGACATTCTGCGAAACTTAGCTAAATCAATGTCAACATAAGTTACAATCGTATCTTTCGAAGCTTTTACATTGAAACTCGGTTTAGGGAGCGGTAACCCAACATTTTGCCGTGCTACTCCTTCTTCTGAAATTGCGTCACGTGCCATTTCAATTGCCTCACTAAGAGTAGAACCACTTGTATCACTATCAAAATCAATAATGTGAACCAGATATAAATTAGCCTTTTCTTGTTTAACAATCACCGGATATGCTGCTTTAACGTTTTGGTATTTTTTCTGCATGGAATGCCCCCAAAATTCATCTACCATAGAAATCACATAACAAGCTAGAATTTTTTACATTCTTAGTCTCTATTTTGCTTTAAATAAGTATACCATATTACACGTGTGAATTTAATGCTAAATAAAAACATCTTCTAAACAAGCTCGTTCCTGAACTTTGTTTACAGCCGCTTCTTTTGATTCTAACTTTACTCCGATTTCTAATTCAGGCTCACGTGCACATCGATTCAACATTGTTAAAGACGGCATTGAATCTAATTTCGCTAACTGAAATTGCTTCACATTAATGGTTTGAGTAATTTTTTTGTGAGAAATAACTCGATCAATTCTTTCAGTTTGCAATCTAGCAAGTGTAGCCATTATCACCATTTTTTCATCGGTAATACTAGTAATTGATTTTTTATATTCATTCCAGTTATCATAATCAGTTACTCTTTTTTGATTTATTCGCTAGTTAAACGGTCACCCAATCATAGCGTTTGAGAAACTTTTCTGATTTACCATTCGTATCTTCTGGTTGGTTCTCCTTAGCTACCCGCAATTTATAATGTAAATCTAAATTCAACAACAAAACACTGGATATTCCCATAACTGTTTCAATTCGCAAAGCAAGCGTTTCACTAATAAACTTCTTTCTCCGTAATATTTCGGAAATATGCTTTTGACTAACACCCAACCTGTCTGCTAAATCAGTTTGCGTAATTTTATAATAATCCATGGTTTCTCGAATTAGATCCGCAGCTGATGATGTATGATACTTTCTAATTTTATTTTCTCGATGCAACATTTAAATCAACCCCCACCATCAATATACCATATAGGTATATTAGTGTCTGCTCTTTCAATTCGATTAAACCTAACTCAATCAAAAAAAGCCTTACCACTTGAGATAAGACTTTAAAATTTAAAACAATTCTTCTATAACGCTCCCACTAATTCCAGCAACATCTCCGCAACTCGTGGTTGTTCCAATGTATTGAGATAGCTAACTTTTTGCGTTAAACTAGAATCTTTTCGTAAATTATTCCAGATTGCTTTTTTTAAATCGAAAGAGATTTTGGCATGCTGCAACTTTGTGTAAATCAAATTCAACACTAATTGCGAATCCACTTCAAACTTAAGCGACACAGTGATGTCTGCTTTTGAAGCATTCACTTGAACCTGATTTTCATCATTGTTAACCACATTGCCACTTGGTACAAAGACAATCTGACGCTGCGTTGGAATGATTGCTTCAGGATCATTCGTCTGTACTTTGATCGTATTAACACCATCAAACTCAAACGTTGTCTTAGCAACCGCCCCATTTTGATGTTCAACCAACGTATACTGATTAGCCTTACCAGGATAAACACGAACCGTTAATTTTTCAGGGAGTTGTTCAATATTCTCCATATAATTTTCGTTCAATGGCACAATACCACCAGCTTTGACAAATACCGGATAGCCATTTTCTGAACGAGAAGCATTGATAAAAGTACCACCGACATACTTTACGCCAGTGAAGAAATCGTACCAATCACCTTCAGGCAACCACACTTTAACCTGTGCTTCGGCGGTCACTTCATCACTAGGTTCAGTGATCGCTGCCACCATCAATTCACTTCCAAAGTAATATTGATTAGGCACAGTGTAAGCTTCTTTATCATCAGGATGTTTGTAATAAACTGGCTCAACCAACGGCACACCATTTTGATGCGTCAGATCATTAGCCGTGTCCAAATAAGGGACCAAAGAACTGCGTAAACGTAGAAACTGCGTCATTACCTGACGGGCATTTTCATCATAGTTCCAAGGTTCCTTACCCATAAACGGATTTTCTGAACTATGCAGACGATTAATCGGACTAAACACCCCAAATTGCATCCAGCGCAACGTTAATTCGCTATCATATGCCCCATTCATATGACCACCGATATCGTGACTCCACCAAGTATACCCAATGTTTGAAGCGGTGGATGTAAAGTATGGTTGAAATTGTAGTGATTTCCAGCTTGCCACAGTGTCACCCGAAAATCCTAATGGGTAACGATGACTTCCGGGACCCCCATAACGAGAAAGAGTTAAACCGTTGCCAGAATGCTGGTTAGCGTTATCTTGATACACATAATGATTAAGTAACCAAAGCGGATCCACCTGAGTGTCGCTTCGATTTTGGCCTTGTTGCCAATCGATCCACCAAAAATCAATGCCATCCTTTTCCAAAGGTCGATGAACATCTTCAAAGTAGGTTTTTCGATATAACGGATTTTGAAAATCAAACAAAGCTGGTTCTTCTTCATCCGCATTTAAGCCTAAGCGTTTGGCCACTTTAGGATAAGCATCTTCAAATGCCCGTACCCCAGCAGCAGGATGATCATTAATCGTTACATGTTTGCCTTGATCATGTAACCACTGAATCAATTTTTTGTGATCGGGAAACAACTTTTTGTTCCAAGTGTATCCCGTCCAGCCACTACCAAAACGTGCTGGCACATCATGAACGAGATGCCAGTCCATATCCATGACGGCTACTGAAATCGGAATTTCTTCCTTATTAAATCGTTCAAACAGTGCTTTGTATTCGGTCTGTGTATATGGCCAGTACCGACTCCACCAATTTCCTAAAGCATAGCGTGGAATTAATGGTGTGAACCCCGTTAATTGATAGTAGTCTTTTAAAGTTCCTTCAAAGTCATGACCATATGCAAAATAGTAATAATCTAATTCTGAGTTCTGTCTAACTTGAAATTTACCCTCAGATAGAATAAATGATTTAGAATCATTTAAATAAGAAAAGCCATCCTTAGCCATCAAACCGTCTTCCAAAGGAATCTCGCCATCTGCCTTATCAAGAGTTCGTGCTGTTCCTTTCAAATTTTTTTTAATTTTTTCTCCAAAGTACCAACGACTCATGTAAGTACCGTAATTATAGGCAGCATCAATATAGAGAGTGCCCGGCGTGAACTTTCCGCCATCATAATATAAATGAATAAATTTAGTAATAATTTCAATTTGATGATTTTTACGATTTTTAAAAACTTGAAATTCTGGTTTTTTGAAATCTCGATTTTGAACCACTTGTGTAGTTCGATCTTCAAATTGACCATTATCAGAATATTCTAATCTAATTAATCTCTCAGTTAGAACTGTAAAACGATAATTGGTTCCCTTAATGATACTTTCAGAATTCATTGCACTCCTCCTCGTAACAGTTAATATTCTTGTTTTGTTTTGATAAGATAAACTACAGCTGCATACGGCTGTAAAATAATGTTTCCATTATCATCCCATTCATAATGATCTCCATTACTAATCAAAACCTTATGCTTTAATTGTTTCAAATCTATTGGTACTTTATATTGAATAGTTTCATGTGCAAAGCTACAGATAACTAACAGAATTTCATCGGAATTAACCCGCTCGTAACTAAACACCTGTGAATTATTATCTATTAATCGATATTCTCCTGTGGTTACAATTGAATAATTGTGACGAAGCCATATAAGTTTTTGGTAGTAATAGAAAACTGAATTAGGATCTTTTTTTGCTTGGTCAACGTTGATATCTTTAAAATTCGAATTAACTTTTAACCAAGTTCTATTAAAACTACTAAAACCGGCATTTTTACTGTCACTCCATTGCATTGGCGTTCTAGCGTTATCACGCGATTTCATGTGAATGGTCTTCATAATATCTTCTTTTGATAAATGATAGTCATTTTGAAAACGCTTATAAACATCTAAAGTTTCTAAATCATTATAATCGGAAATCCTAGTATCATGCAGATTGGTCATTCCAATCTCTTCACCTTCAAAAATATACGGTGTTCCTTGCATCATATGTAAAAGAGTACCTAACATTTTTGCTGAAACAACACGATACTTTCCGTCGTCACCAAATCGAGATACAGCTCTTGCCTGGTCATGATTACTCCAATATAGACTATTCCAACCGTGATGTTTTGCCATCTCTGTTTGCCATCGGCTTAAAACAATTTTTAAATCTTTTAATTTAAATCGATTTTTGGAAAATTTACCATACTTACCATAATCAAGATGCATGTGATCAAAGTGAAACACCATGTCTAATTCATGGCGTCTTCTGTCAACATATTTTACTGCTTCCTCAATATTAGTATGAGGTGTTTCTCCTACAGTCACCACATCATAATGTCTCAAAACTTGACTATTCATTTCTTTTAAATAATCGTGAACTTTGGGACCATTTGCTGCTCCATAATAATAATCACCAAACTTTTTCTGCTGAACAACTGGTCCATCAGGGAAATCTGCTTTTTTTGAAATTAAGTTGATTACGTCCATTCGGAAACCATCAATTCCTTTGTTCAACCAAAAACGCATGATGTCAAACACTTCTTGCCTTACTTTTGAATTCTCCCAATTTAAGTCTGGCTGTTGTTTGGCAAATAAGTGTAAATAATATTGTCCAACAGTGTTGACGTATTCCCATGAAGATCCGCCAAAGCTAGATCCCCAGTTGTTTGGTTCATGATTATTCACAGGATCCTTCCATATATAATAATCATGATAAGGATTATTTTTAGATTTTTGACTTTCTTTGAACCAAGGATGCTGATCTGAAGTATGATTTACCACTAGATCCAGAATTATTTTCAAACCCAGTTCATGAGCTTTTTTTAACAATTGATCAAAATCGGTCATTGTACCTAAACTTGAATCAATAGTACGATAATTTGAAATATCATAACCATTATCAATATGAGGAGAATCATAAATTGGATTTAACCAAATAATATCTGCTCCTAGTTCTTTGATGTAATTCAGTTTCTCTGTAATTCCATTTAAGTCTCCAACGCCATCATCATTTGAATCATTAAAGCTTTTCGGATACACCTGATACACAACGCTTTTTTGCCACCATTTCAATGAATCACTCATCATCGTCATCGTCCTCAACACTTATGTCATTTACATACGCAAGTTGTTCTCTACCTTGTTTAATTAATTCGCGCATCTTTTCTGAAGTTAAATACTTGTCAGTTGGTTCCATCGTGACCGCCAAAATAACGGGTAAGTTCATACCAGTAACAAGCTGTGTGTGTGGTCTTGATCTATAAGGGAAAAATTTTTGATTAACGCTTCCTGCTAACATATCAGTAAAAATAACGACTTCATCCTCTGGTACAAATTGTGACATTAAATTTTCAACCTGTTTTTCAATTGGCTGATTATCTGTGTATGCAGTTAGAACAGTTAATTGCGTCTGTTTTCCTGCGATAAATTCGAGTGTTTTTTTCATACCTTCTGCTAGTTTTCCGTGTGAAGCAATCACTATATTTCTTTTCATAAGTAATATCCTCTTTCTCTTATAGATTAACCAATTATTATATCAAAAAATGAGACAAAGACTGGTTAGTTCAACAAATTAACCATTTCAACAATCGATCACTTTTTCTCTTTTACAAAAGTAATCTTTGTTAAACCTTTGTCCCACTCTTAGTTTACTTCAAAATATTGAAAAACGAACAAACCATTGCAAGCACAATCAAGAGTAAAATAATTCTGTTCATTGTCCATTTTTTATTTCCAATAAGCTTATATACAACCCATGTAAGTAACACGGGAAGCAATGCTGGCATAATTTTATCTAAAATGCCTGTTTGCAGACCCATTGTAACTGCACCAAACTTAAATGTAATTGGAGTTGTTACTTTTACAACACTGGCAACTAAAGCTCCAACTACTGTTAGCCCCATTATTGAAGCTGATTCAGTAAAAATAGAAATTCTTTCTCCTAAGGAAGTAATTAATTTAGTTCCAGAAAAATATCCTAAACTAGTCAACCAAACCTTGCCAAAGAAGAAGGCTACGTTGCATAAGAACCAAATAATTGCTCCAAGCGGATTCCCTTTAACAGCCATATATCCTGAAATGGATCCAATAATTGTTGGCCACAGTACCCAGATTAATGTGTCCCCAATTCCTGCTAACGGACCCATTAATGAAGTCTTTAAAGCCTGAACAGCATCAAGTGATTTGGTGCCTTCTTTTTCTTCCATAGCAGTTGTTGCACCCATCAAAATGTTTGCCATAGCAGTTGTGGTGTTAAAGTAGTTTAAATGATTAGCAATTGCCTGTTCATAATCATCATCATTTGGATAAATTTTACGAAGGGCAGGCGCAACTGCATATGTGTAACCAGGGCCTTCTTGCGTTTCATAATTAAAAGCATTAACACCCATAAAACACCAACGAACACCCATTTTACGTAAATCATGTTTTGTGATTACAGTTTTATTTTCATTTTCACTCATCATAGTCATCTCCCTGATCATTTGTTGCACCAGCAGCTTTTACCTCTTGCTTTTCATCGGCTTTCTTCATTTCTGAATTAAAGTAATAGTAAGCGCATGCAAAACCGATTAAAGCAAGACCTAAAATTGGTACTTTCAGATAAGCAGTAAGAACGAATCCAATGACAAGAAAAGTGAAAAACTTCTTTGTTGGCATATAATGCAACAACATAGCGACACCGACAACAGGTAATAGTCCACCTGCAATAGTCAATCCATTCGTAAACCATGCTGGTAACCATTTCAAAATTTCTTTAACAGCGGTAGGACCTAAGAACACCAAAATTGCGGTTGGAATTCCTGTTTCAAGACCAAAGAATCCAACTCCATACCAAGGTTGACGTAACATTGCCTTCCATTTGTGTTCGTGGTTTAAACGTTCCATTCTACGTTGGATAAACTGATTAATAATTTTGATTAATACATCAAGTTGAATAGCTAACATTCCAACAGGTAATCCAACTGCAATACCAGTTTTTACACCAGTACCTGTACGAATTGCTAAGAATGCTCCAATAATTGTAGCTAATCCATAGTTAGGCATTGATGAACCGCCTAAATTAGCAACACCTAATTGCATTAATTCAAAAGTACCGGCAATATACATGGCGGTTGTGATATCACCCATAATCAGTCCAGTAATGAATCCAACAATTACGGGGAAGTAGGAAACTATAACTAAACCATTTTGGTCAATACACATCCAAGCGGCTAACAGGATAATTAATAAATCTTGAAGTAACTGCATAAAACTCCACTCCTTTTATTTAAGATACTTAGTAATGTCTTCCTCAGGATCAGCGGGCACATATTGAACAGTAACCGGAATACCTTTTTCCTGAATTTTTTTAATATCTGCTTTTTCCTCATCATTTAATGCAATGAACTTAGTAACTGGTGTTCTACCATTTTCAGCAAACATAATTCCTAGATTAACTTTTGGAATCTCAATTCCTGCATCTATTAGTTCCAATAGTTTACTTGGTTCTTTTACAAGTACAAACACACGTTGAGCATCATAATTTCCATTTTTAAAATTTGTGATTGCCTTTTCTGTGTTAATAATTGACATTCCTGTTCCAGACGGTTTGGACATTCTCATACTTGCTTTTAAGTCTTCATTTTGACTTACAACGTCATCTACGACCATGAATCTTTTGGCCTTTAAAGATTGAGCCCATTGGTTAACAATCAAGCCATGAATTAAACGTTGATCAACTCTTGCTAATACTACTGGCATAATTTTCTCACTCCTTTAGATTTTTTGAGGTACGGTGATTTTCTTCGAATACGGAGTTTCCTGAATTGCAACAGATACCCCAGTTTTCTCAATTGCTCTTACATCTTCAATATCTGATTCATCCATGTAAACTACTCCGAAAATTTTTTCCTTCTTTGGTTGCTTAAACATATTCCAAAGTGTTACCGAATCAGCCTTTACCCCTCCTTCAACTATTTTTCTAACAACCGCTGGTGTCCGACAAACAACAAAAACAGAATCCTTCGACCTGTTATCAGCTAAGAGGCCTTGATGAACAACTGAAAGCTTTCTTATGACATCGGGTGCTTCTTCAACACTAACAAAATATCCTTTTAAATCAGCGGCTCTGATGGCCATTTTCATTAAAGTCTGATTTAATTTGTCTTGCGCTAATTGGTTATCTGGAACAATAATTGCACTAAACTGATAAGCCTGCTTCCAATTAACCGCAATTTGACCATGCACCAAACGATTATCTACTCTAAAAACTATCTTCTTTTGTTGTTCACTCATTTTTTTGTCCTCACCTTTATATAAGCAAAAAGCGTGCCAACTAGTGTAAGCCTTTTCTAAAAAGCTGCACCAATCCCACGCTTCCAGCTATTCTATGGTTGATAAATCAACCCGATTTTTTAAAATATCATATATAAATCCAATTTCTGAGACCGGAATCTTAACACTATAATAGTGTTGCATATCACTAAGTGCATCTTCCGTGATTTCCACAAAATGTCGATGTTGTTGAATAAATTGTCCGACATTTTGATAATCCATATTTGGTTCTTCTTGCACTACTCGCTCAAACATAAAACACAAATGCATATATAAATTTATCTTCAAATAAACATCCAGCTTAGTTCCTAAACTTCTTTCTAGTTTAGTTACACCATTTTCAACCTGTTGAACAGTAGCATTAGGGCTCAGAGCCGTCATATTACTAGCAATATTATCTACTGTGAATGCACGTACTATTCGCTGATTCATTTTCTTTAAACCATCAGTGGTGAAATTATTCGGAAAGGCACTCATGAACACTGAATCACCAATATCACGATTAATCAAACCTTCTACTGATAAATATGGGATTTCCTGAATGTTGGGATCATCTGTACCCACAATGATTCGAACCTGATACTCATTGAAAACCCGATCTTTTAATCCATTTTGTTTAAGTTCATAAAAATCCTTAGAGATTACTTTAATTTTTCCGTTCGTATTATCCTGAATCAATTTTTGAAGATATGTAGCTGCTCCAATTCCGGTAATGCAAGTTGTTAATATAACATTTTGTCGTTTTGGAGGTTCTACCATTGTCAGTTGTGGTGCAGCCAATTCAACGCTCTTTCTCAATGCAGCTTTATTAATATTATTTTGAACAATCTTATTTCCAATATCAAGTGTAATCTCTGTTGAAACTCCTGAAATTATGGCAATTGTTCCCTGATAGATTTTTTTTAGTCGTTGATCTAAATCTTTCAATGAGCCCATATCTACCAATATAATTAACGGCTTTTCAATATCAATTGTCTTGAAATAGGTCTTAATTTCTCGCACAATATCATCCACACTAGCGTCTAGAGGCATATCGAAACTCTCGTACACATAACTCCCTAGCAAACGGTTCACTGTCGATGCTAAACTCTCAGCCGTAGAATATCCATGTGTAATAATAATGGCATTATTTTCACGATCTATCATTTTTTGATTTTGAGAATAAATGAACGAGAATACTAGAATTTGATATAAAGCCACATTATGCACTTCAAACTGATTTTGAATTACACTAACAATTCGATCAGCCAGTTGTGCTTCATCTGGAAACTTTTTTTTGATAATCAAAACTGATTCATTAAGCTTAGAAATCTCTTGGTCATCTTCATAATCATTAATATAAATAACCAATTTGGTTAATAAATTAGCGCTGCTATTAAACTGACTAATACCAATGTTCAGATATAAATTAGATAAAATGCTTTTCAGTGTTTGTTCAACATATTCAGAAAAAGCATTTGATTTGGTTTTTCTCAACTCAAAAGAAAGATAATCAATAATATCATTTTCAATTTTTCCGATTTCACTATAAAATTGCTTATCAGACAATGATTCCATATTTATTTTTAATACTAATTGTATCAATTCGTTTGTGAATTTATATAAATGATCACGTTCAATTGTATTACGGCTCTTAATATGTTCAGACTCAAAATGGATTTGTATTTCGTAGTTTTTGTCAGGTGAAACATTTTTAATGTCCGATTCCCTTAAGAAATCTCGTGGTAAGCTATCCAATTTAATACGAATCGTTTTTTCTTTAGAATTGGTCTTTAAAAGTGCCTCTGCACAAGTTAACTTAACAATACTGGCTAATTTACCAACATTTCCCTTATCAATATTTTGAATCAGTGTTTGTACAACTTCTGAAGAAATCTTAAAATCGCGTAAAATTGTTTGTGACTCTTTAAAGAAAAGCATTGTAATTAAATCAATACGTTCTTTTCTTGTTCTTTCCTGAAAGTCTGGGATTTGAATTACTAATGGAATTCGTCTTAAAAAAGTTTGTAGAAAATCTGCATTTTGCTTTTCAGTTGTTGCAAAAATTAATCGTGCATTTGATCTTTGGATAGTATTTGTTTCACCAACACGACGATACGTTCCCTTATCCATGTATTGAAAAAGTTTTTCTTGATTTTCTGGATTAAGTCTATGAACTTCATCTAAAAAAAGATAACCGTTAGCTGCAGCTTTCAATAAACCATCTTTGTCCTGCTCTGCACCAGTAAACGCACCTTTAACATTACCAAACAAGATACTCGATAGTAGTTCTGGATTATCGGCATATTCAGCACAATTCAAAACCACCCATTTACCAGTAACCAATCCTTCTTGTTGAGCAAATTTATAAGCCAGATTTGCAATAAAACTTTTCCCTACTCCCGATTCTCCAACCAATAAAGTTGATAATCCACGCGGTGGATAAATCACGGCAGACTTAATTTGATCCACTACATCTTTTAGGCTACCATCACTTCCAACCAATTCTTCAAATGGATCGATTTCATCCCGTATAAGTTCTTTATTCTCAACGTATTGAGCCATCTGCGGAATATTATTCTTATTTTTCCGATAGAAAGATGCATCTAAAAAATATACTGGTCGTGTATTTATTTTAACTGCTTCGCCATTTCGAACTAATTCATTTAAATAAAGACTAACCGTACTACGTTGAATCTTAATTTCTTTAGCAATTGCATTAGCAGAAACACCTAATTGATTCGTTCCAATAACTTGCTTACTCAATACAGATAAGCTTTCAATAACCTTTTCGCGATTTGTTTTTGGCCTCCTATTTGCCATGAACTCCCCTCCATTTTTTGAAACCGGTTTATATGCATACCATATTATCATAAAAAACATCACAAAATTACAGAGATTCAAAAACAAGTGGTAGATTAGTTAAATGAAACCAATCAATCACTTGTTTTTAAATATTCATATAAATTTATTCTACTTACCATGGGCTAGCAATAATGCACCTGTTATTCCAGCATCATCACCCAATTGGGCATGCACTAAATATTCGTCTAATGGTGGTGTATTTACATATTGGTTAAGTTGCTTTGCAAATGATTTACGAATTAAAGGAAACAATTGCTGTTGATTTGAAACTCCACCACCAAAAATCACAATTTCCGGAGCATATAATAACGTATACGTCATTGCAGCCTGCGCCAAATAAAAAGCTTCTAGTCTCCATATTGGATCATCTTTATTTAGATCAAAAGCCTTTTTACAAGCACGTGCTTCAAGTGCAGGACCAGCTGCCATTCCTTCCAAGCAATTTTTATGATAAGGACAATCACCAGTAAAATTATCTCCTTTCATAGGAGCAACTTTAATATGTCCCATTTCTGGATGATTCCAATTTTGATATACATCATCTTTGTATATTAGTCCACCACCAATTCCAGTACCAACGGTTAGATAAACAGCGCTACTCTTATTTA
Organism: Pediococcus ethanolidurans; assembly: GCF_001437405.1. Classification (GTDB taxonomy): domain Bacteria; phylum Bacillota; class Bacilli; order Lactobacillales; family Lactobacillaceae; genus Pediococcus; species Pediococcus ethanolidurans. Next base: position 32,000 of record NZ_JQBY01000001.1, read on the forward strand.
TCGCCGCTCCTTTGCGATACTCGCCATAACTTGCAATATTAACATCTGTTGTCCAAACGATTGGTACGTGAATAAACTTCTTTAATTCTCCAAGAAAATTAAAATGCTGCCAACCAGCTTTGGGAGTTTCTTTAACATAACCGTAATCTGGATTTTTCTTATTTATTCCAATTGGTCCAAATGCACCTACAGCTAATTTTTCTAGTTGATATTTTTCAAAAAATTGTTTGATGTTTTTTATAGTTTCTTGTGGAGAATTTGTTGGAAATTTAATGCGTGCTATAATTTTTTGATTTTCATCTGAAACAGCACACACAAACTTTGTTCCTCCTGCCTCAATACCACCATAATACATAGTCATACTTCTCCTCAATTCAAAAAAATTCAAAGTGTTCAAATCCATTTTTATAACTTAGGGTAATTTCCATTTTTCATTACTGAATTTAATACTAAGGCAATACCATTTTTGTCATTCGTATCTGTCACAAATTCGGCAGCCTTTTGTACTTTTTTAATGCCATTTTTCATTGCAACTCCATGACCAACGTTCGCAATCATCTCTAAATCATTTTCATAATCTCCAAATGCCATTACATTTTTTAGATTCCAATTATTAACACTACTTATTTCTTTGATTGCCATAAATTTTGAAGCTTTTTTAGCAGTTGCTTCCAAAAACTCACGATCTGAATGAAAAACATTGATTGCAATTTGGCTAAGTTCGCTATCCATTTTTTTTAATAAACTTGAATCACTTATGTGCATTCCAACTTTTAGAATTTGAATTTTTCTATCTGAAAGCAGTTGTCGCATTTGATCGAAAGTATGAACTCGAATATCAGTCAACGTTTCATTATATTTATCAATTTTTCTCATATCATAAATGGGATCAAAGTTAATCCATTTATCTAACGTAGAAAAATTAACTGAAATTGCATTTTTTTCGGCTAATGAAACAATTTTCAAAACCGATTCAGAATCAATTAAAGTTTCATTAATCACTTTGCCTTCAGGTGATACGATTAGCGCTCCATTAAAACATATTTTGTACGTTGGAACACGTAAATCTCTTACTGTAAATTGTTTTAAAGAGTCTTCTGGTCGTCCTGATGCAAGAGCAATTTTTACATTTCTTTTTGCCAGTTCTTGGATGGCTTTAATATTCCGAAAAGAGATTTTGCCATTTGAAGCTAACAATGTGCCATCCAAATCAGTACACATTAACGTAATGTTCACTACAAGACACCTCTAAGTTTATTCATCATCCTCATCCAAATCTGGTTTATAATCGTTCATAAACTGAATCTGAGTACGCGCATCGGAGATCATTTTTTGAAATTGTTTATCACTTATTTCCTGGTTTTGAGGATACAAACTGACTGCCATGAGTAACGGTAAATTCATTCCCGTAATAAGTTTAATTCCATTGCTTTTAATATAGGGAAATATCGCCTGATTAACACTCCCTGACAGAATATCGGTAAAGACAATAATTTCATCCTTTTCTTCAAAACTATTTAATAAAAGTTTGATTTCATCGTCAATAGGCTTATTATTTTGATAGGCACATAAAACATGAATAGTGTCAGATGACACTCCCAGAAATTTTAAAGTATCCTTCATGCCACTTGCGAGTTTATCATGAGATGCTATTACTATTTGTCGCATTTATTATAAATCTCCTTTATTTTGGCACGGTTAAAATACCAAAGTACGAACAAACCAATGCAAAAACAATTACTAAGAAAATACATTTTGTTGGTGTCCATTTTTTACTATCTAACAGTTTATAAATAATATATGTCGCAAGAACTGGTAATAACGATGGCATAATTTTATCTAACATATCTGTTTGTACATTGGTGGATACTTTTCCTGTTTTCATAACAAGTCCCGTTTGAATTTTGATAACCGTTGGCACTAAGGAACCAACAACTGTGACTCCCAATACTGAGGCCGCATTTGTCAAACGACTTAATTGATCTCCAAACTTTTCAACAATTGCTACCCCTGAATTATATCCACCCCAGAATAAGGGACGTTTAACAGCAAAAAGCATTATCATTGCCCAAACAAAACCAATCAATGGAGGAGCAATTAGGTTACCCGACAAAGCTAGAGAGCCTGTAATTGAACCAATTATAGTGTTCATCATTACATTAAATACGGAATCGCCAATTCCTGCAAAAGGACCCATCAATGAAGTCTTCAAGGATTGAACCGGTTCTAGTGCCTTAATACCATCTTTTTCTTCCATGGCTAAAGACGCACCTACTAAAGATTCAGCCATTATGGGAGTCGTATTAAAATATTTATATTGGTTTTTCAAAGAGGCCTTATAATCATCATCATCTTTGTAAATTTTACGGAGCGCAGGACTTAACGCATATACTAAAGAAGGCGCTTCCATTGATGCGTAATTAAAAAGACTGTTTGTAATAACTGTATAACGCCAAAATACTGTTTCTTTGTCTCGTTTAGTAAGTTTTACAGTTTGATTTTCACTCATCATAGTCATCTCCCTGATCTTTGTTTTCGGTACCATTAGCGGTAACTTTCTTATTACTATCTAAAAATACTTTAAAGGCAAACGCTGCTCCAAGTAAGGAAACCGCCAGAACTGGAAGTTCCAAGTATGAAGCTGCCAAAAAGCCAATAATAAGGTAGTTCATATATCTGTTTAACGGCATATAATGCATCAAAATTCCAATTCCGACAACTGGTAACATAGCCCCAGCAATAGATAAACCATTCATAAACCATTGTGGAAATACCGCCAAAATTGATTTAACAACTGCAGTTCCAAGAAACGCAACAATTCCAACTGGAACCGCAATTTCCAACCCATATAAAACGGGACCCAAATACAAGAAACGGTTCATTTGTTTAAACTTTTTATTATCTGCTAGATGTTCTGCATGTGAAGCCACAAAGTTCATCAAAGTCTTAACAAGAATATCTAATTGGATAGCCAACAAACCAACTGGAATCCCAATGGCAATAGCAGTGTTCAAACCAGATCCTGATCTAATTGCAATATACGAACCAATCATTCCCGCTAATCCATAATTTGGAACTGATGCGCCACCAATTGAAACGGCACCTAGACCCATTAAAGTAAATGTTCCACTAATCGTGATAGCTTCAGTCCAATTTCCTGTAATAGCACCCACAACCAACGGAGTCAAAACATTAATAACTTGAAAACCTACCGTGTCAATTCCCCAAATAAAAGCAAAAACGGTGATTAAAATATTCTGTAACATTATTGGCATTGTATTCATCCCCTATTTTATTAATTGATAATACTTTTCAATCGGTTCTTCTGTATCTCTTGGAACGTACTGTAGAACAACTGGTACATCACGTTTTTGAATTTCTTTTAATTTAAGTTCATCTTCTTTGCCAAGCGCAACATAGCTCGATACTTTTGTCCGTCCGTCTGCCATAAAGATAATTCCAACATCAACTTTAGGAATTTCTACACCAGCATCAATTAATTTAATAATTGTTTTCGGATCCTTAACAATCAAAAAAACACGTTGATCATCGTATTGACCTTTCTTAAAGTGATCAATAGCTGTTTCAGTATTAATAATAGACATACCAGTACCAGCCGGCTTTGCCATGCGCATTGTTTCTTTTCTCGTATCATCTTGACTAATATCATCATCAACAATCATAAATCGCTTAGGATTTAACTCCGCAAACCAATCCGTAACCACTACACCATGAACTAATCTTTCGTCAACTCTTGCTAATACAACAGGCATATTCATTCTTCCTTTCTATCGTTCTTTAACCATAGCTGAAGTAATTCCTTCTAGAGATAACTCACCAGCTCCACCAGTTAAAACTACTGTGTTATTTTCACCAGGTTTCATTTGAATTGTAATTGTTGAATAGCCGTCAAATGTGTGTTTACTTCCGGTATATGGGCAGTTAATTAATGACCAATCCTTACCATTAACAATTAGTCTTAATTTTGACAGTCTATTTGCTGTTGCATAATATATGCCTATTGAAACTCGACCACTACCGAAACCATTTACCCTTTCAAACCGAATAGATGAACCAAAATGATCAAAACCAGTTACCACATTTTTAAATGGTGAACGTTCATCTGCTGCAATACTCAGTTCAATTAAATTATTATTTTCCTTCACTGAATACGGTTGAAATTCTGTTGGAGATTCAAATCCATTCTCTTGAGTAGGCAACATTCCATTTTTTGTTTGAACAACCATTTGTATCGTGCCATCTTCATTAAAAAGTAGCTGATCACAACATATTGATCTCAATTCATTCACATTCGATACTGCATTGTTATGATAAAACGCATACCATTTTCCATTATATTCAGTTACAGATCCATGCGTTGTTTCACAACCAACTGGTAACATATAATAGCCTTTATAATTCCACGGACCTAGTGGTGACTTACTAGTGGCATAACACATATGATTAGCTCCGCGATGGTTATCAGAATACGTAAAATAGTAAGTATTATGCCTTTTAAAAATCCAGGCAGCTTCATGAAAATCTTTAAGTCCTTCAACTACCTGCATTGGCTCTGCCAGCGAAACCATATCTTCATTCAATTTTCCTTGGTAAGCATGTGCACCTCCTCCGTAGTAGATATAAGCTTGACCATCATCAATAAATACTGACGGATCAATCAAAGCATGTCCACCAAGGCCATCAATTGTACCTACATCTTTAAATCCAGAAGCGGGATGATTACTTACTGCAACTCCAACTTTCCAATTATCATTCCACGGTTTTGCACTTGGATGCGGATAATAAAAATAATATTTACCATTATGATAGGCCGCATCTGGAGCCCACATAAATCCATCAATGCCCCAACTTAAACGATCAGAACTAAAAATTTCACCTTCATCCACCCAGTTTGCCATATCACTTGTTGAAAAGACGTGATAATGATCCATGTAATCCATCGTTAAATCACTACCTGATTTATCTATATCTCTGGAAGCATATACATATAAACGACCATCTTTCCACACATGTGCCGCTGGGTCAGCATTAAATAGCGAAGTTATAAATGGGTTCCGCGTATATGATCTCTTTTGTCTTTTAATTAACGCTTGAGTAAACTTACTCATTAGACTTTTTCCTCCAAACTGTTGTATGAATTTCATATGGTTGCAAAGTAAGTTCTTCTGTTTCAGTATTACTTGCTTTTTCCAGAATATTGCTACTATAAGGCACATAGTTCATCAGGCTAATTTTATTTTGTGCTACGTGACTGGTTAAGTTATACTGTCTTACTACTGTATCGTTACCATCTTCTTGCACCTTTAACGCGGTAATTTTAGATTTATTAGACGTAATTTTCAAAAACTTATCATTAGGTTCTATGGATCCGGTATGCCAAGTATTGGTTAATACTGTAAAAGGTACCTGTGCGGCAAATGCATCATGGAGTGTTTGTAATTTTGATGTTTCACTACTATCACTGAACTCAACTCCAAAATCAACTTCTTGTTTTCCCAAGCATTGGGCGCCTGGCGTTGGAAAATACCCCCAATCTCCCATTTCACCAATACTTCTCAACAGAGTTATAGCGATCTTCTCACCTTTTTCAGTTACCTCGTACTCGTTTAAACCAAAATTTGAAACTGTTATTCCTCTATTTGAGTCGTGAACATTCACAAAACTGTGGGTATGCTGTGGATTTTCAGGATTCTGCCAACGATTGCTTACCTTATTTGGTCGTTTAACTACTTCGAAAATACTGTCTGCATAATGATTCGTCGTCTGTAAATCACTTGAAAATAGTACGCGAATTCGATGATCTTTACTTTGGTTATTAAATTTAGTATGAATACTAAGTCGTTTACTCTCTTTATCCAAAGTCAATTCAGTTTCTATTGGAAAATCGACAAGCTTAATGTCCCGTTGCGCTTTTCGTAAACGATAATCAACATGCTCTTCTTGTTCAACTCTTAGTCTTTTATCCATTGAAATGGGTACTTTCATGTTCGTCTTAATTTTCACTTTTCCTATAAAATCATTATTTTCTTCTACAGAAATCTCGTTAGGAAAATCACTTGAATAAATGGGTTCCGTATTCTCTGGTGCTCGGTATACATACTCATTACCCAAATCACCGGTATCTTCGTACCGTAATTGGTTTCGATATATGTGATTTGTTTGTTTATCAGTGATACTTAAAGTACCATTCTTTTCAATTTTTACTGTCAAATATTTATTTTCCAGAACATTATCATGAATCATTTTTTGTGTTTCTTTTTCTTCACGATTTCCTACAGACATTAATTTAAAGGTTTGCCAAGAAATAGGTGCCATTTCTTTTACTAGCATTTGAACATTAATAACTTTTTCAATAAACGCTCTTCTAAATTGATCCTTTGGTAAATCAAAATTGAACTTAACTCGTGTATTAAGAATTTTCATTGAAACAGTTCTATCGCTACTATCATGTATAATATAGGTTGGTGTTTTCTTTGCCTTTAATCTTTGCGATATTTTGGAGGAATCATCTTTATTTGGATTGAATTTCACTTTTTCAATTGGAATTTCGATATTTACAACACCAGTTTTAGTCGAAGTACCGGTATTAAATACAGTAAATGGAATTTCTCCGGATTCATGTGTAATTTTATTAGTATCTAACTGTTCACTAAGTTTTCCAAGTGCTGAATCAGCAACAAATTTACCAACCTGGTTAGCCTTTTTAAATCTAGTCATCATTTCGTCTGCCACATCATCCACAGAACAAGCACAAATACTATCGTGAGGATGATTCTGCATCAGCCATTTCCATGCATATCGTAGCTGATCATGAGGATATTCGAAATTCGTTTTTTGACTGGCAATTGTTGCTAATGGCTCAGCTACATTTTCAAGTTGCTTAGATACTTTCGTATTCCATTGTTTAATATAAATACGATTAGAGGCCGTGTTAGCTAAAGTTGTCCATCCATTAGTTTCTTGTGAAGTCAGCTCACCATGAACTTCATCCAGTTTTGCAGGTAAATCCTTTTTCAATTGTTTAATATACATATCATAATTGGCATGAATGAATTCAACATCAGGATATAATGTATTGGCAGTCTTTATTGCCTGCGATAGATTCATTTGAACAGGCTCATGATCGCTACCATTCAAGAACAAAAGATCATCTGTTGCAGCGTACTTTTCGGTATCACTCAGTTTTTTGTCCCAAAAGACTTTTGCTTTATCTGAATCAACCGGAATTTCTTTACCATTGTCGTACCAATTTGCAAACAAAATTCCTAAAACTGAAGATTTATCCGGTCCTATCCAATTCATTTCGGAAAACTTGGATGAAAATTTATCATCCGGCGAGGATGCATTTGAAAATCCGGTTGGCTTTACACCTCTACCAAACATAGCGGTATGTAATCCGACTTGTTTCAATAGCTGCGGTGTTTGCCCCATATTTCCAAACGTATCTGGAAAATAACCAACATGAACCATATTTTTACCCCATCGCTTTGACTCACGATGCCCTATTAGCATATCTCGTGCATTCGATTCACTACTTGTCAAAAATGCATCTTGTAATATATAAAATGGCCCAATTTGCAGTTTCCCTTGATTAATTAAATCTTGAATAATCGCCTTATTTTCAGGTCTAACTTTTAAATAGTCATCCAAAATAATAGTCTGCCCATCAAGATGAAAATACTTATAATTTGGATCCGTTTTAAAAATTTTTATCAAATTATCAATTAATTCGATTAGTCTCATGTGATGCTGTTCAAAAGGCATATACCATTCTCTATCCCAGTGACTATGTGGCACAATATATACACGTTTCACAACTCATTCCTCCTCATCAGTTAATCGCTTACATGTATAAAGTACCACCATTTGTTTTGCTTGTCTATATATATTTTTAAAACGTATTGTTTGTACTAATATTTCAAAATAAACGTATTGTTAAAAGCCCGCTATTTCAACACATTATTGAATATTTTAGGTGGTCATAAAATTTTAGAAATATTTTTTCTTTACATGAAATGTAAAAATATCAAAAGTCTGTTACATATGTTATAATAAACAGTACATTTAGAGTTTGATTCGGAAATCAGGTAAATAATATGGAAAGTAGAAAAAGTTCCACTTTATACGGAAAAATAGAACAGGAGCTTGAAACTAAAATTAACAATAAAGATCTAAAGGGGGGAGATAAAGTACCTACTGAAACTGAATTGATGGAACAATTTAGTGTTAGCCGTATGACCGCTCGTAAAGCCTTAGATATGTTAGTCAATAAAAAACTAATTGAGCGTTTTCCTGGTCGCGGTTCATTTGTTTTAAGTAATGATAAACCAAAGACTATTAACCATAAAAATGATAAAGTACTCACTATTGGTGCGATTTTTCCAAAACTTGCCCCCTCTTTTGGTACGGAAATTTTATCAAGTTTAAGCAATATTGCTGATGAACAAAATGTAAATTTTCTTTACACGGAAACAAGAAATAACTCATTTGAAGATGAATCACGTGCAATTCAAAGAATGAGACAATATGCTGATGGTCTAATCGTTTGGCCAATTCCAGGCAGAGTTATTGGTACAGAAATTTTAAAGCTCATCGTTGACGAATATCCCGTTGTGTTATTGGATAGATATATACAAGATGTCAATGCCAGTTACATCGTAACTAATAATCAAGAAGCAACAAAAAAAGCTTTGGAACACCTTGTTCAGCTTGGTCATCAACACATTTGTATTGTGCCTAAACAAAACATTGCAGATACTTCCATTCAGGATCGAGTACTATATGCAAAATCATTTCTGAACAGTCTTCCAAAAAGTTCGACTTCTGTTCTCTATACACATGGTATTAATTATGGAAACGTACAGGAGATACAAAGCGAAAAGAAATCTCTCAAAGAAAAGGTAGTCAATCTTTTAAAAAAGAATCCAGATATTACTGCTTTTTTTGTAACCGAATATTATCCAGCTACAATTCTTTACCAAATTTTAACTGAATTGGGTTATCAAATACCTAGGGATTTCTCAATCGTTTGCTATGACTCTCCTACTTTTTATAACGAATCTGTAGTTCGCTTTACTCATATTCAACAAAATGAAGAAAAAATTGCACAGGATGCATTTGAAATGCTGAACGGATTAATAAAGAAAAGAAGCAACTCCGTTCAAAAATTAGAAACTGCCAGTTTAATAATTGGCGATACAACAGGAAAGCCACGAAACAACTAAAAGAACAGATTAAACGATAATTTGCATCGTTTAATCTGTTCTTTATTAAACTAGATTGTTAATTGCTCAGCTCAATTTAGTTTATGAATCGTAACACCCTTAACCACACGATTTACAGTACCAGTGGCTGACGGCGTATCTGGAGTATTGCCCACTTTTAACGAAGTCATCAATGCAAATGTTTGCGCAAAAACAACATCTGGTAAAGCCATGTAACCATCAGGTATCTGATCAGTCCCATTTTTAAAAGTAAAACCTTCTCCACTGAAATTTTTCTGACTAGACACACCAATTCCCCACACTACGGGTGCAATCTGATCATTTTGAATTTCTTGTAGGATATCAATATCATAATGACGGGTATAATTATTGTTACTTATAAAATCAAAAACCAGAGCTTTATTATTCACAAACGATTTTGGCCCATGATGAAATCCCATAGAAGAATCAAACATTGTTTCTTTCTGTCCAGCAGTTAGTTCTAAAACTTTTAATTGCGCTTCTCTGGTTAAACCTGTTAAACCGCCAGATCCCAAATAGATAATACGATTAAAGTCCGTATTAACAATTGCCTGAATTTCCTGCTCTCTTTTGAACACCTCTGATCCCATTTTACTAATTTCATTTACATAGTTATCTTTCTGCTGTTTTGTATGTTGAACATCAAAAACAAGTAACGCCGTCAGCATCATGCAGCTAAAACTACCTGTCATTGCAAAACCTTTATCATTTGAACGAACTGGTTGCAGTAAAACTAGATTATTCGAATCATTTTCAGCATGTTTAGCTAGTTGTCCCTCCGGTGCACAGGAAATAGTCAACTGCCATAAGTTCTGAATTATCTTTTCAGCTAAATTAACTGTGGCAACACTCTCAGGACTATTTCCACTACGAGCAAACGAAACTAGCAAAGTTGGTGTGTTTTTTTCTAAATAATCAAATGGTGTTGACACAATTTTAGTTGTATCAATTGCTTCAAAACGAAAATTATTACGATCACCATTCAATTGTAAATAAGGCACAATTGTATCTCCGACATATGCCGAAGACCCAGCACCAACAAAAAGAACACGAACTGGACCATTTACTTTTCGAATGATCTCATCTAAAAAATCGTTAATTTTTTCTTCATTTTTCTGAAAATCAGACCAGACCTCTTGCCATAACACCGGTTGTTGTTGAATTTCACGAGTGGTAATTACGGCCCCAATTTTTTCTAAATCTGTATCGTTCTTTGAAAACATTTTCTATCTCCTCTAAAAATTTCGTATTATTTATTATTGTAGTGAAGCTGATAAACATAGCTAGTATCGTTGAATTTCTGTATACACATCTCTACAGTTTTACCATATTTAGTTTGAATTATTTGCTTAATGACGGTACAAAACGTTTTTTCTGTAACTTGTAAAATCTTAGCGTCTTTTGTACCAGCCATTTCAGTGAAGATGTATATATTCATCCTTAAATCATCGCTTAACGCATTAACCTCCTTATATTTTTTATCATTTATCCATTTACTTTTTTCATCAAAAAGGTTGTTAAACGATTTTTTTCTGGGACGATATACTTTTTCAATCATTACAGGTTTATTTTGCAATAAATAAACGCGAGTAATTCGAATAAAGTAAGTGTCACTTTTAATACCCAAATCTTTAGCGATATCCTCATTTGCTCTCTTCAATGTGTAATCTAATATCTCTGCTTGGTATTTCAATTTTTGTTCTTTATCATCTTTTTCTATATCTTTTGACCTACTCACCGTTTTTGAAGAGTCAGTTGAAGATTTAACAGTATTTATAAAGGTTCCACTCGTTCGTTTTCTAAAAACTATTTCTGCTATTACTAATTGTTCTATAGCTTGTCGAACAGTATTTCGGCTTAGTGAATATGTTTTCATTAACTCACGTTCTGAAGGAAGTTTATTATTATGAAAATGTTCTGTTTTAATCCTGTATTCCAAAGCGTCGGCTAACTGTTTATACAATGGTAGCTTTTTGCTAAGTTTCACTTTTAATCAACTTCTTTATATATACAGTAATAATTCGTAACAATTTCAAAAATTTGCGTAATTCTACTTTTCTTTTATAAAAACGCGATAATTTAGGGCCATGATTTTAATAACATCAAAGCAGTAAACCATCACGTTCAAGAAATCAGAATATGACTTCAGTCATTTTTTATGACATAGGTTAAATGCCATCATCAAATTCAGTATTGTCTTCAGGTTGAATAGGACTGCTATCCAATTTTAGAAGCTGTGTACCTTGCTTAGAAATTTTAATCAAGTCATTTGCGTAATCGCTTACATTTTCATATGAATTGTATATTGTTTCTAACAGTGCCCCTAAGTTACAACCAGTAACCACTTCTACTTTTCTATTATTCACTGATAGCTTAGCGGCTTCCTTGAACGGCGTTCCACCCAATAAGTCAGTAAAGAACACAAATTCTTCATTTGGTTGTAAAATTTGTTCAAATGTTTCACTTAATTGATCTGGAGACATTGATTCTTCAAAATCTACGAAATAATAATTTTCAGGTAAACTGGCAAGTAATAACAAAGATGATTTAATTCCGTTGGCGAAATTTCCATGCCCTGTAATAATCGTTTTTATTTTTGTCATTTCTTCAAACCTCACATAATACCAAAGTAAGAACAGAAAATAGCCAAGAAGAAAACAACAACAATTAAAACAATCGGTGAAACTTTTTTCTTCAGTAACCAGAACAAGAAAAATGTAAAAGCTAATGGCAATATATTTGGAAAAATTTTATCCAAAAAATCTTTTTGTAAGGAAACATTACCAATCTTTAATTTTAATGAAAGCGTAACGTAGGAACTGATTAAAGCACCAATAACAGTTAATCCCATGATAGTAGCTACTCTAGAAATAATTTCTGAGTTTTCTTGAATAACATCAATTGCCCGAGTTCCGAGATTGTAGCCTAAATGGGCAAATGGGATTCGACAAAGGAAAATTCCAAGATAAACAATGAAAAAGATAATTGGTCCGAGAAGATTTCCTTTTGTTGCAAAAGATGCTGCAATTCCTCCAACAATTGGCATAATTGTAAACCAATAAATTGCATCTCCAATTCCTGCCATCGGACCGAACAATCCGTTTTTCAAGCCCTTGATAGTTTGACGATCTACGTTTTTTTCTTCTAAACTCATTAACAAGCCCATCAAAATTGAAACTAATGGTGGCGAAGTATTGATAAACTCCATGTTATCAGTCATGGCCGCCCCTAACCTCTTTTTATCATTACCAAAAATCTTTTTCCAAAATGGTACTTGAGCCCATGCCCAACCACCAGCTTGCATTCGTTCATAACTAAAAGCTGATTGCAACAGTGACGATCGAATTCCAAGCATCGTGATATCTTTTGAACTCAGTTTGTGATCCGTCGTTACTTGTTTATCTTTTTTAGATGCCATCTTCTTCACCTTCTTGAGTAGAATTAACTGCCTTTGCTTCATTAATTTGTTCTTGAAGCTCCCTATTCTTTTTGTCTCTAAAGAATTCTATCATTGCAAACACTACTCCAATAACTGCAGCTGGTAATACGTTGGAAAAGTTTATAAAGCTAGCCACAACAAATCCCAACAAAAGATATGGAACATACTCTACTCGTAATAAAACTTTTAATAGCATTGAAAATCCCACAGCTGGAAGTGCACCGCCAGCTAACTCGAATCCATGAATTAACCATGTTGGCATTGCCTTAACTAACTCTGACATTGGTCCTTGTGCGGCATACGCAGACAAGAAAATCACAAGAAAGAATGAAATACAAACAATTGTCATAGTTAAATATGGAATTCTGGCAAATTTTTTAGTATCTCCTGCAGCAGCATATTTATCCATTACCGGCATAAATACTGAAAATAATGAATAAAAGATTAACAAAACATACTGCATGAGCATCGCAAATGGTAACGATAAACCAATTGCTGTAGCTGGTGCGACACTAGTCGTATGTGCAATTACCACAGTCATAATTCCACATACTGCCGGATTAGGCGGCTGTGTGCCACCAGCAGGTGTCAATCCGGCAAATGCCAATTCTGTTAGACCTCCAGCAATAACACCTAATTGGATATCGCCTAAAATAAAACCAGCAATGGTACATGAAATAATTGGTCGAAAAATATAAAAGACCTCTAGCCAAGAATCCAAACCAGCAATAATAGTAGCCCTTGCGTTAGAGTTACACTCATTGCTTTTATCCCCCTTTTTCTTTAAAAATTAATTTCTGTTTTATGATCTCCCGGAACATCCTGAATATAAACATTAATTCCTTTTGTTTTTAGATAATGCAAATCATCCTTATCTGATTGATCTACATATACTTTTTTAGTTAATTCTTTTTTACCTGGTGCAAAATGCATATTTCCCACATTGATTTCATCAATTGGTACTCCACCATCTACTAACACTTTTACATCTTTCGGTGTTTTCACAACGATAAATATTTTCTGTCGGTCTGCTGCCCTTCCAATAATTTGAATTGTCTTCTCTAATGAAAAGAATCGAATTTCTGCTCCAGACGATTCTGCTGTAGCTTTCATTAATTTTTGTTGCAAAGGATCCGATGCCACTTCATCGTTTGCGACAAGTATTAAATTTGCACCCAAAGTTTTTGTCCATGTAACACCAACTTGTCCATGAACGAGTCGGTTATCTATTCTAGTTAATAAAATATGTGTTTTGTCATAATCGGTCTTCCTTTATGTGATACCAAAAACATCGGTAAATCATTTAAAGCAATCGAGCGACTGTAATACACAGTCTCAGTGTTTTGAATGCCTCTAGTAAAAATATCAACATATGGTTCACGTTTATTTGGTTGCAGCTCTTGATAATGTGGCATCTCTTCTGAAGCAACATTAGCATTAATTTCATGATGTAATTGTTTAGAATTAAGGTTATACTTATTTGCTAAAAAAATAACAATTTCTTTATTCTGGATTTCATTGACTGAAATCATAGGGAAACTATTAAACGGTAGATAAGTATCCTTAAAAAGAATTGGTCTGTCATTGGCTAAATAAAGTTGACTAATCTTGTATAAGTACGCATTTTTATCTATACCAAAGACTGTTCGTACATCTCCTTCAGAACCATCAACAATCAGTTGAAAGCTAATTAATTTGATTGTTACTCTATACCCCGATTTGCGAATCTCTTGACTGGGATTATCAACATATTCAAACTCTGAATTATCATCTGAACGTCTCTGCACGAAACTTCCTTGACCTTGACGCTTTAATATATAGCCTTTTTCTTCTAATTCACTCAGGGCCCTTCTCACAGTGATACGACTTACATTAAATTGTTGGCCAAGTTGCATTTCTGACGGTAATTTTGAGCCTGCTTCTAATTGACCTCCTTCGATCTTTTTAATAATTTCATTAACCATCTTTTGATAAAGCGTAAACATATGTTGTTCCACAAGAATCTCTCCACTTGTTATGTTGATATAACAACCATACCGCAATAATATAACGTCTCTCCTAAAATGTCAGCGCTTACATTAAAATTTCCTTTTTTTAATGTACCAGTATGATGTCTTACTAGGTATTATACACGGAATAGAAAATAAATCGGATATTCAAAAAACAGGCCGCATTGTATCGTTTTGGCCTGCTTTTTGAATATTTTCATTTTTCATGCTTAAATTCTATTATTCTTACTTGCACGTTACTCTTGTTTACGACGTTTTAGCCCAAGAATGCCCAAACCTGCTAACATAACTGAACCAATCCATCCAATCAGTCCATGAGTTGTTTGCTCATTAGTCTGAGGTAACTTACCGATTCGTTGTTCATCCATATCAGAATTAGGACGCTTCTGAACTCTCGAAACATTTGTAGTCGTCATTGCAACTAATACTTGTTTGGAAGATTCTACTTTTGCAACATCTAAATTACTTGTATCGTGTTTAGATGCCTCATCACTAACCAATGTATCAGATAAATTATCAACTATTTCTGGTTCTTCCTTAATTTTCGTTTGATCATTCGTATTTGTTGACTCAACTACAGTCGACTCAGAATTTTCAGATGAATTGTCTACATCCGTAGAAATTTCAGTTTTGTTTGCTGTTGTACTAGGATCTTTAACTGGTTTATTTGGATTTTCACTTGTTGTCTCATCGACTGTCTTCGTATCAGTTGGCGTTGTTCCTGGGTTTTTTTCAGTATTTTCTCCATCTAATGAATTATTCGAATCTGGTGTTTCATTTACAACTCCCGGTTCTTGTGTTTCGTTTGACGTTGTATTAGATTCATTATTTTCATCACCAGGAGTGACTACTATTACGGGTTTTTGAACCAAATAAGCAGCTACTTCATTACCATACTTATCATGAACTTGATAATAGTTGCCATCTGTTGATTTACTGCCAACATATAATTGCCAAGTTGCGCCATTGTCTGTCGAAAAACTAACTGTATCGTGAACAAGTCTATCATTCGTAAACTGAGCATCAGCGAACTCTGGTGTAACCACCTTAAGATCAATCGTATCCGTAGTTTCTGGTCTGTAGTGAACAATAATTCGTTTTGTAATGGTATTCCCAACCTGATCTTTTAACGTTACATAGAATACATTATCCGAGTCCCCATCATATGATTCAAAATCTTCTTGATCATTTGCAACTTTTAAAGCATAAGTTTCAGAAAAATCGTGTGCAGGATACCCGTTAGTGTCAGTTTGTGTAACAGTACCGTCTGTTTGTGTAAAGAAATCGGCAATGTAGTTTACGCCTGAATTATGATATTCTCGATAAAAATTATCATCATTTACAAACATCCGATAGCCATCTAAGTTATCATCACCTTGTCCAGTAATAGTTACACTTGGTTGATTTGTATAAATATCATAATTACCATTACCATCTATCGTCCAAAAATTAGCTTCAGGTACTGGAACTGTTAACGTGGGTTGTTGAGTATCCAAAATGATATCAAACATTCCACGAGTTGTTGAGCCATCCTTGTTTGTAACTACATAAGAAACCCCACGATCCTCTGTGTTATTCAAAGTAAAATTATATCGGAATGTATTGTCGGTATTAATCTTAACCTGATTGCCAACAGCATTAGCATCTGAATCGTCTCCTAGAATGGTTAGGGTGTCCACATTATCAGTAACTTTTCCAGTCACAGTAAACTGTTTAGTCTCCGGGTTATAATAGCCTTTATCAATGGCATCTGAACCATAACGAATAAAGTCATTGTCACTAACATTATCAAAAGTTAGTTCACTCGTATTGGGATCTGCCCGTGTTGTGAGATCTGCCGTACTGTGCATTGGTAAATCTCCAGGAGAACCAATCGTGTCTGGATCTGCACTCTGATTAGTAATTGTAACGCCAAATTGATCAGCAGATGTTAGTACTGGAAGGTCAGCAGCACTAGGACTATAAACCACACCAAAATAGTTTTTATCACTGATATTATTCGTATCCGACTCCTGTTTATCATTATAAGTAGGGCCATCAACTTCGGTCCATCCTACCAAAAGAACTTCATTAGTATCTTCTGGAAGCTCTCCAGTAAAAGTAGCAATACCATCTTTAACGGTAGCCTGATATTCTGTACCGGTAAAGTAATCTTGTGCATATACTTTTACATTATCTCCTTTGCTTACCAATGCTTGCACGGTAAAGGTTCTTGAATTTGGTCTTACACCATATACAGTTAATCCCCAATTCTGATCAGCTCCATTAACGTGTTGCCAGGCAAACTCTGCCTTTGGTGTACTTGTAGACCAATTAACAATCACTTCATTTTCTTGAGCATCTTTTGAAAAAATTAGTGGTTCGCTAGAATCTGCATTAACAGGAACACTATATTCACCATTTACAACCTGGACCAGCTTTCCATTTATATAGAAATCTCCTTGAGCAGATCCTTTAAGATAATATGTCTGTGCTTGTACGTTATAATCTGGTGATTGGGTACTAAATGCTAGCCCATTCGTAGCATTCCAAACAGCAATTGGTGCGCCGTTCTCTCTTCCTTCAACAATCAATTGGCTAGTTTGAGTATTATCAGCAACATCACTCAACGCTAATACCAACTGAGTCTTTGATGCGCTGAACGCACTTAATTCGTCAGGTGTTAACTTTATAACCAATTGTCCCGTCAACTTGGCAGCATCTGTGAAACTACTGCCATTTTCCGTATCATTTAATTCAATAGGGAACGATTGATCATTAATCGTTAGTGTCGCATAAGAGTAATCTGTAAAACCAGAACCTGTATCTGCATAGCTAGCAGTCAATGTTTGAGTTTGTGCATCATATGATAGATTCGTAATAGTTGGTGCAGTTGTGTCAATAATTACAGGATAGGTAGCAGTTTGTGTTTTTTGTTTTCCATCCGTTACCAACGTACCAACAAATCTGTACTGGTATTCGCCATCTGGAGCAACAACACTTTTACCCGTTGTTTGATCAAATAACGTACCGTCCCAATTCAAGGTAGTTGAATCATTTCTCATACTTGGTGAAAGCGTAATATCTTGGTTACCACTTCCACCATCTGGATAGTATGATTTATCGATTCCTTTTTCATCTGCCAGCGTTCGTACTATTTCACCTTTGTCATTCAAAATTTGAATAGTTAAGTCTTGTAAATTCTGCTTAATAAATTCATATGGCTTTAAAATATCGCTTTGCAAATCATTATTTGGCGAAAAAGCTACTTTACCATCCTGATATAGCTTAGCAACTTGGGACCAATCATAATTTCCCTCAAGATTTACTAATGTCTTTAATGAGTTTTCATCCGCAATTCCTCGTGGACAGTTTTCTTCGTTTACAAAATAACTGCCTGAGAAAATGCTATCTTCTTGATTTGTAGAACTATCAAAAACCTGTTCATCTGTTAAATCACCATAATAGCCCAAATATGGCACAACTAGATTAGGCGTCTCTGTATCATCACTAGTAAATCCTAAAAAGCCTTCAACTGGCTCATTATCTTTCAAGCCAACTAGTGAAAGCGTAAAACCTACAGTTTGAGTTGAATTAGCGGCTACTGTAATTATCGTTTGTTCGGGTACCACAGAAGCTCCTGCTAAATATGCGTCATACGTGGTCCCATCATCTGCCAACAATTCAGTCATCGGTCCACCGTAATCATTAAAAGTATACGTTCTTTCATGATCACTTAAATTTGTAAATGTCACACTAAACTTTGTTTGATCTCCAATCGAATACAGTGAAACCGAACCAGTCTCATTATTACCTTCAATCACAACCTGATTTTCTACTGCTTTACCTACATTAATTTCACCAGCGCCTTGTCGTCTTGGTGAAACAAGAGCTCCATATGCATTATCCTTCATTGGTGTGGCTGTATTCATTAGTGCTAACTTCGTTGCCTTTACTAAGTTAGCCCCTTGTAAAGTTGTTGTACTTTGTAATTCCTGCATCACCAAAGCAGCTGCTCCAGCATTATATGGGCCGGCCATGGAAGTTCCACTCATTGATTCATACTGATCGTCATTAACTGTTGAAATAATGTCAACGCCTGGTGCCGAAATATCAGGTTTTAAAGAATAATCGGATAACGGTCCCCATGAACTAAAACTAGCCATATCGTCATTCTCACCAGTTGCTGAGTTCTCAGCCGCAACTGTCATTGCACCTTTTGAAACACCTGGATCGGCGATTGTACTGCTATTAACTGGTTGATACACTAATTGATTAGAACCAGGATTTCCATTCTCATCAGTTAAAATAGAACCAGAGTTTCCATTATTACTAGCAGAAATTGAAACAAATACCCCGTGGTCAACAGCGTATTGAACCGCACGTTGTTCAATATCTGACAATTGTTGATTTGGCGTTCCAATTCCTAATGACATTTGAATAACATTAGCACCCAAGAGAACTGCATCATGAATAGCTTTGGCAATATCGTCTGCCTTTTCATCAGCATATTGGGCAAATACTCTCATCTCTAATAGCTGTGCTTCTGGTGCCACCCCAATTGTAAAGGTATCGCCTTCTGAGTTTGCCTGTCCATTAGCAGCAATAATTCCGGAAACATGAGCCCCGTGGGGAGAATCATCATTTTCAATCCATTCGTTATCATGACTAACATAGTTATAAACAAAAGGAAATTTAGATGATACATATGTACCGTAACCCAGTTGTGAAATTGCGTTTTCAGCATCCTCTTGTGTAATTTTTGCAGTCGAGTCATCACTTAAACGAAAGTCCTTGTCTGCTGTATCCATCCCTGAATCAATAACAGCAACTACCATACCTTGGCCTTGATACCCTTTTTCCCAAGCCGCTGACACATTGCCTTTAATATGATCTTGTTCCGTTGTTGATTTGTCGGCAGATACTACATCTGTTTCTGGATCACTTTGGGTACCTTTTTCAGTAGATGTTGTCTGAGCACGATTTACATCCTGTGTGGTAGATGATACGTCATTTTTATTTGTCTGAGTTGTTTGAGCTGCATTATTTTCGTTACTCTGTTGTACACTATTCTCGCTACTTTGGGATTGCTTTGTACTAGTAGTATCCCCACTTGTTACTTCTTCCGTACCCGTTTGAGCCTTACTTGATATGGTACTAGTTTGTTCCCCGTTTGTAGTTGTATCAGTCGTGTTTCCCTCATTCAATACCGTCGTGTTATCTACAACAATTGAAACATTTTGATCCGTTGATTTGACTACTTGTTTACTCGATACTTCATCAGTTTTTTCTTCACTAACTTCATCTTTACTATGGGCAGAGTCATTGTTACTGGTTACCACCGTAGTTGCAGTTTCGTCACTATTTACTGCCGTGTCACCATGAACAGATGCTGGAGACATTGTAAATGTCATACCTGCAGAAAACACAACAATTCCAGAAATTACCCATTGTTTACCGTCTTTAAACATTTTGTAATGTTCTTTTGGTTCTTCTGTAATTTTATTTTTCAACCTTGCTCCCATAAAATCTCCTCCTTAATTATAATCTAATCATATTAAATGAAAATTAAAATTAGATTAGTTAAATGATATCAGCGTCCCGATTTTTTGTCAACGAAAAATTATGATTAATTATATTAAGATTAGCTTACAATGTGAAAAGCTCACTGCTTTTAGAATTCATGACAAAAAAACAGTTTTACAAATTACGACACTTCATACGTTCGTCATATTTTATTTTTATAAGTTTGTATGCCTGATCAACCTTATTCAGCATTTCTTAAATATACATTTGATATTTTTATAAAAAAATTCGTAAATCCCTGTTTAATCAGAAATTTACGAATTTCATTGTACTTTTCAAACTTCAGTGCTTATTAAGCATACATTTATTCATCTATAAGAGAGAATTTTTCTTTTAAATCTGTTTCCGAATTGTTCCCAACAAAAATTTCAAAATTGCCAGGCTCTGATTCATAATTAAGATCTCTACCATAAAATTTCAACATATCATTAGTTACTTCAAAACTTACTGTTATTGTCGAATTTGCTGGTAATGCTACCTTCTTAAAAGACTTCAATTCTTTAACTGGTCTCACAATACTTCCAACAACATCCCTAATGTACAGCTGAACAGTTTCCTCACCCGCAACTTCACTATCATTTCGAATATCAACTGAAACTTTTATATTGTCTTCTTTATTCATCGTCTTTTTATTCAATCTTAAATTACTATATATGGCATGATGATAAGAAAGACCAAACCCAAAGGGATATAACGGTTTTACAGGAGTATCAATGTATTTTGCAGTATATCTCGTGCTGTGTTTTGATGTTTCGGGAGACCTTCCCGTACTAAAATGATTATAATAGATCGGAAGTTGACCCACTGAATAAGGAAAGCTCATTGATAATCTTCCTGAAGGATTAAATCCTCCAAAAATCACATCCGCAACCGCATGTCCTCCTTCTGTACCCGGAAACCAAGCTTGAATTATGGCATCAACTTGTGGCTCAATATTACTCAATACCAATGGTCTACCACTAATAACTACTAAAACTATCTTTTTATTTAATGATCTAATTTTTTCGAGTAATTTTAATTGATTATCTGGCAAAGTTAAGTTTGTTTTACTGCCTGCTTCGCCGCTCTCTAAAGTATGTTCACCTAAAACCATAACAACAACATCCGCATTTTTGGCGGCTTCAATTGCCTCCTGATTTTTTTGAGATTCCTCCTCATGAGTTAATACAAATGATTTTTGTTCATCTGAACTAATTCCAGTATTGTTTAATATCTCTTTATTCTCTAATATATTTGTTCCTTCGGCAATCTTCAAATTTTGTTTTGTCACATGTTCTCTGAAAGCCTGAGAAATCGAAATAACATCTTTAGTATTTCCATGAACTGCCCATAGTCCAATCAGTTCTTGACTATCAGCGTATGGACCAATTAAGGCTATTTTTTGATTTTTGTTTAAAGGCAAAATATTATTTTGATTTTTAAGCAAAACCATTGCACGATCGGCAACTTTTCTGGCTAGCTCTCGTCGCTTTTTGGAAACAAGCTCATGACGTTCAGCCTGCTCACTTGCTCCACGATATGGATCTTCAAATAAGCCTAACTCATTCTTAAGCTTAAGTACTCGCCACACGGCCTCGTTTACCTTCTCTTCACTAATCGAACCATTCTCCAATAGTGGTTCCAATTCATTAGCGTAACATGGCGACTTCATATCAATGTCAACAGTTGCTTTTAGTGCTTGTTGTGTTGCCATACGATTATCTTCAGCAATTCCATGAGCCACCAATTCACTTACTGCAGCATAATCTGAAATTAAAACACCTTCAAATCCCCATTCTTCTCGTAATACTTTTTTCATTAACCATTCATTTGCAGTCGCTGGAACTCCATTCAAGGAGTTAAAGGAAGTCATAACCATTTTTACCCCTGAATCGACTGCCGCCTTATACGAAGGTAGATATTGATTACGTAATCGATATTCAGACATATCCGTTGTATTGTATTCTTTTCCAGATTCTGCAGCTCCATATGCAGCAAAATGTTTAATACATGAAGCCATTCCATGTCCTTCATTTAATCCATTTTGTAATCCCTCCACCATTGAAGAAGAAAACTGCGAATTTAAATAAGGGTCTTCTCCAGTTGATTCAAGAACACGTCCCCAGCGCGGATCTCTCACTAAATCAACCATTGGCGCAAACGCCACTTGAACTCCCGATGCTTTTGCCTCCGAAGCCGTATTTTTATATGCATCACGTATTAACTTTGTATTCCAAGTAGCACCAAGTCCAAGTGGAATCGGATAAATTGTTTTATATCCATAAATAATATCAGCCATAAAAAGTAACGGAATGTGATGCTTACTTTTTGCCATATATCTATCTTGAATTTCTCGTGTTTTTTTTGCACCTGCCACATTTAAAACAGAACCTGACAAATTAACTATTTTTGGAGAAATTCCTAATTTTTGTTCTGGACCAACTACAATATCGTTGCTAGATTCAAAGAACTCTCCTGATAACTGAATCAGTTGTCCAACCTTTTCTGTAACCGTCAATTCATTCAAAAGTTTTCTTAGTTTTTTTAATTGCATTTGTTATCTCCTATTTTTTAACTTCGCTTTTTTGTTCCAAGGCATATGCCTTTCGGTCAACACGACGGAACCATGGCCACCAAAGAATTGGTGAGAGTACGAGCTGAATAAGAATCTGTAGAATAATAATTGAGGCACTTCCTTCTACCGCTGCATGAAATCCAAGTGGTAGCCCAAACACCGCTTGTGCACCAATAAATTTTGCTACAATACCGATTTTGATTAAGGTATAAGAAATAATGATGGCAATAGTATTATTAAAAATGAAAGGAATTGCTAAATCAAAATTTAGAACTAATGGTGTACCAAAAATAACCGGTTCTGTAATTCCAAAAAATGCTGGAACAACTGCTAAACGACCCAGTTTTTTATACTGTTGACTTTTAGCAAAAATCATCAATAAAACTAATCCAAGTGCCAGTCCACTCCACGTAATAATATTAAAGAACCCCAGTCCAATAATATTTGGAATTTCTTTTCCTGCCTTGATAGCTTGCAGATCCTCCATATCCATTGATAACCAGATCGGTGTAACTAAGGGCAATAAAACATTAGTACCATGAATTCCAAAGAACCAGAGAATTTGCTGTAAAATACTGATAAATATCATTGCTAGAACAGATCCTCCGACGTGCTTTAAAGGAATTTGAATTAACGAATAAATAGCTTGGTGTAAACAACCGTAGGAAGTAAATGTAAATAACCAAGAAATTAATATAAAAATGACACCTTCTACGAGTAATGGAATTAAAGCTTCAAATGCCTCCGATACCATTGGTGGAACACTTTCAGGCATTTTTATCGTCCATCCATGCTGCTTGATATACACATACACACGAGCACTAATTAAACCAACTAACATTGCAGAAAAAATTCCCTGAGTTCCTAACCATGTTGTAGGTATCGTGCTCAATGAAGCTGATTTTTCTGTTACCATCTTTAAGGGTGTTAAAATTAGGAAGTTCATCAACGCGATGATTCCGGCCATTGTGCCATCATCACCACTAATAAAATGTGGAACTAGGTTTTTAGCCATTAGAAAAACAATATAAACGGCCAAACAGCCCACAGTAATAGTATCTGTCAAATTTAAAATTGGCGTCAAACCAATTTTGTTAATAAAGTCCGGTACTGCCTTTATTGGAAAAACAACCAGTAACACTGACATGGAACCAATAATTGTTAACCCTAATGTTGCCATCATTGATTTCATAATCGTCAACAAATACTTATTAGCCGCAATCTTATTTAAAGTTGGGGTAATACGATCAAAGAATCCTTGTACTTTCTCTTTCATAATAAAAACTCCTCTTTTTATTTTTAGAAAACGTTTTCTTTTCATCTTTGATTGTATACCGGCAAAAAATATGATTCATTCCAAATATTAAGCAAAAACATGTAAAATATTGTCATTCATGAATTTCTGTTTCTACAAACCTTCTAGGCGACATACCATAAGCTTTTTTAAAAACATTATAAAAATTTCGATAACTGCCGAATCCATTACTGTAAGCAATTTCGGTAAATGTTTTCTTTGAATTAAGCATTTCTTTTTTTGCCTCATTCAAACGTAAGATATCCAAGTACTCCGTCCAATTCATTCCGATATAAGTTTTAAAATACTTAGAAAAATACGCATTCGAATAACTAAACTGTGACGCAACTTCATTCAAAGTTATTTTTCTAGAAATATTCATTTGTAAATACTTTAAAATATTATTTAATGGCATTAATTTTTTAAAATTTAAATCAATTGTTTTGGGATCTGCTGAAATGGCACACTCATCAATCAATAATGCTAAGCTATCATATATTAGACCCAAGCTATGTATAGTAGAAGTTAATTGTGGATTTGATCTGTAATTCAAAAGTTTATTCAACATTCTCTTCAATTGATCTAGCCACGAGTCTGTCTCTCCATATCTTACAGTATTTAGTTGTAGGAGCATATTATGGTTATAAGAATTTTTTGTAAATGTAACCATCAGGTCAAGTGGAATTTGCATAACAAAAATATGACTCTTTTCGGGTGAAAAAGTTGAATGAATAATATTAGAATTGATTAGAATTAAATCACCTTTCTGCATCTCATAAATATTAGAATTAATTGAAACAAGTAACGATCCACTCATGCAATACAGAAATTCGAGACTTTTGTGCCAGTGTTTAGGGATTTTACGATTAGGATTATCTGCAATAAAATCAAAAAGCTTAACTGGAATATTATCTTCTAAAGTAATTATTTCATGCGTAAAGTTCATAAAAATCCTCCATTCTGTTACTAACAATTTGCTTGTTTAACTTATTTTAACAATTCGATACGATATAATCCGATTTTTACAAAAAAAGCTGTGTGATTTTTTTCACACAACTTTTTTGCTGTTTATAGTTAGATACTATTTAATTTATAGAAATTCATTACGCCATGGCTCAGTATTCTTATACAAGTCAGCTTTACCAACAGCACCAAAAAGTTCGTTTTTGTGATGCACAACTTTTTTGGCTTCAACAATACATGATGGGAATAAGTTATTTGGATCCCAACCGTCGTCTTCTGCTAAAACCTTTCGTGCCTGAACAAAGAATGCATGTTTATAATCAGAAGAGATATTAACTTTTGTAATTCCTGTTTTAACTGCCTCTGCAATTTGATCATCGGGATTAGATGAACCACCGTGTAAAACAAGCGGATTATCTACCACTGATAAGATTTCCTTTAAAATATCAATACGAATCTTTGGTGTTACGTCAGAAGGATAAATACCATGAGCTGTTCCAATTCCGACTGCAAGTGTATCCACCCCAGTCTCTTCGACAAATCGTTTTGCATCTTCTGGTTGTGTGTAAATTCCATTTTGCAAATGTTCCTTAATATGATTACCAGTTTGTCCAATAGTTCCCAATTCACCTTCAACTGTAACACCAACCAAATGACACATATCTACCGTTTTTTTAGTAATAGCCACATTATCTTCCCATGAAGCCAATGAGCCATCAATCATTACAGAGCTAAAACCGTTATGAATAGCACGAGCTACATTATTAATAGTATCGCCATGATCTAGATGTAGAACGAAGGGTACTTTACTATTTTTAATTCGTTGTAAAACATAGGCAAAGAAATCATCTTTTGCATATGCCATTTCAGTTGGATGTACCGCAATAATACCAGGTGCATTATCTGCTTCACATTGTTCAACAGCTGACTTTAGCAATTCAGAATTAGAAACATTATAAGCACCAACAGCAAAATGATTTTTCTTAGCAACTGACAACATTTGATTCATATTTAATAACATAATTAATATCTCTCCTTCAATTTTATTATTTATTTGCCAACGATTTTCCTTCAGAACCAACAATATTTATATAGTATTCAACCATCTCCTTAGCTGGAATTAATGTGGAATTCATCAAATCAACATATTCCATATTTCTATTTTTATTTTGTGAAATATATACTGCATCTGCTTGTGCCTTCATAACATCAGATCCCACATTTACCTTGTTAATGCCACACGCAACTGCTTGGCGAATATTCTTTTCACCACAGCCTGATCCACCATGCAAAACAAGAGGAATTCCTGTTGCTTTCTTGATTTTTGAAACAATTGCGAAATCAAATACCGGTACAAAATCTTTAGGCATAACCCCATGAGTTGAGCCAAACGAGATAGATAAAGCGTTTACATTTGTGGCATTAATAAACTTGATTGCATCATCCGGATTAGTGTACATATCCGCGTTAGTAAAGTGATCTCCCACAACTGCTCCCATATTTCCAACCTCTGCTTCTACGGTAGCCTGATATTGCTTAGCCAAATTAACAATTTCTTTCGTGGTTGCAACATTTTCTTTAAAATTCATTTCAGATGCATCAATCATGACGCTTGAAAATCCCTCTTTTAGACTCTCTTTCACATATTCCGGTGACTTACCGTGATCTAAATTAATTGCCACTTCAACATTTGCATCCTTTGCCATCTTTATTAGTGATGGCAAGACATACTCCCTAGGAATGTGTTTTTCCAAATGTTCCATTAGCAAATCAATAATAATCGGAGCTTTCTTTTCTTCAGCCGCAGAAATAGTTGCATATGAGCTTTCCAAATTAAAACAGTTAATAGCCATTACTGCATAATTATCTTCATTTGCCTTTTGCAGCATCTTCTCCATCGAAACATACATAAACTTACTTTCCTCCTAACTAATACGAATATCTCCTAAATCGATATCTTCTTCGGATTCTTCCTCTTTCTTAGGTTCCTCACTAGGTTTTTTCTTCCAAGCAAACAGAATTAATCCCGTCACAACTGATCCAATTAAAAGAGCTAGTAAAAAGAGTAATGGCTTGTTCATCGCTGGCACAATAAACAATCCGCCGGAAGGAACAGGGCTTTCAATTCCCCATGTCATAGATAATCCACCACCAACAGCTGCTCCTAAAGAACAAGAAACAACCATTCTTATCACATCTACCGCCGCAATTGGAATAACGCCTTCCGTAATCATGACAATTCCCATTGGAAATGCAACCTTAATATTGTCTTCCTCTTCTTGAGAATAAATTTTATGCTTAAATATTTTTGAAAGTACCCATGAGATTGTGACTCCAAAAGGTGGAACCATTGACGCAAGAATCTTCACTGCTTCTGGTTGCTTAACACCTTGAAGAAGCAAACCATCGGCAAACAACGAAGCTACTTTGTTAACCGGACCCCCAAAATCAAACGAGGCCATACCACCTAAAAGCGCTCCAAAGACAAACCTTGCCGAACCCTGCATACTGTTTAAGAATGAAGTTAATGCATTTGTGGCCCATACGATTGGCTGTCCAATTACAAAGAACATAACAACTCCCATAATTAATGAAGATAATAATGGAATAACCATCATTGGTTTGAGCCCTTCTGCCCATTTAGGTACTTTAATGTACTTAACCAAAAATGCGACTAACCAACCTGTTAAAAAACCGCCTAACATTCCACCCAAAAATCCAGCACCGATATTATAAGAAATAATTCCGCTTAATAAACCTGGAGCAATACCTGGTCTATCAGAAATGGAATATGCAATTGCAGCAGAAATAACTGGTGCTAATAACCCCATTCCCCAAACGCCTAAAGTCGTTAACGCAGATGGTATTGAATATCCACTCTTAAAATTGGTAATTACTTGTCCACCCGTCAAATTTCCAATTGCAATCAATAATCCTGCGGCAACTACCAAAGGTAACATGTATGAAATAGCCGTCATGGCATGTTTTTTTAATTGTAATTTTTTTAACATTTTTCTACTCCTTTTCGAAAAATTATTCATTATTATGCGTTTTGAATTTTTGTCACCACTGCTTCGAGTAGTTTCTTTGGTGCTTTAATTGCTGTATTAGTAGAAACTTCAACAACTCTTTTTCCCTTAAATCTGTCTCGACCACCAATTTTGATATCAACCACTAACAAAACAAAGTCGGCCTCTTTGATTTGATCACTAGTTAATTCATTTTCCGTTCCAATAGTTCCTTGCGTTTCCATATGAATCTCATAGCCTAATTCTGTGGCCGCTTTCATAACTTTTTCTCTTGCAATATAGGTATGAGCAATTCCTGATGTACACGCTGCGATTCCAACAATTTTCATTTTTCTCACTCCTTTGATGTATTGATAAACAAATCAATTAATTCATCTTTTGTTTGAACTGTGTGTAAATTTTTAATAAAATCTTCGTTAGCAAGTAAGATAGCAACTTTTTGTAATAGTTTAATGTGTAAAGTATTTGCATCGGTATCCTTCACTGCAAACAGAATAATGACATTAACTGGTTTATCATCCAGTGATTCCCACTGAATATCATTTTTACTAATTCCAATTGCGATTGTGGTATTTTTTACAGCAATAGACTTGCCATGTGGAATGGCCACACCTTCGCCTAACCCAGTCATTCCTTCTTTTTCACGTGCTAAAACATCATCAACAAATTTCTGTTTATTCTCAACATCTCCGTGTTTTACCAGCAAGTCTGTTAATTCATTGATAACATCTTTTTTGTTCATTGATTTTAAACTTAAAGATATTAAATCCTTAGTAATAACTTGTCCAATATCAAAATTGTTTAAATCGATTGTCATCTTACTTCATCTCCTCTAACATTCCTTCAACCGCTTCTCTATCTTTCTCTGTAAACATTGCATTGACCAATATT
Source organism: Pediococcus ethanolidurans (assembly GCF_001437405.1). Taxonomy (GTDB): domain Bacteria; phylum Bacillota; class Bacilli; order Lactobacillales; family Lactobacillaceae; genus Pediococcus; species Pediococcus ethanolidurans. The sequence continues at coordinate 61,010 of NZ_JQBY01000001.1, forward strand.
ACTGACTTAGAATCAATACTTTTACCCGAATTAATTGTTGTAATAATAAAATCAATTTTTTTATTAAATGCATCTTTATCATTTTCATACTGTCTAAGAGACAGTACATCAATTACATGAATTTGTGGAAACACCTTCTGTACCTTTACTTTGAGAAGCTCTGAAGTTCCAATTCCACTTGCACAAATGATAAGCACTCTGGCACTTTTAGGATGTTGTTCCAAATACTTTGCAAAATACAGTGTAAGAAAACCAACCTCATCATCCGAAAGATTTTTACCATATTGATTTTCAAAAATTTGATTGGTCGCAGCTTTAACGTTGATATATAAAGTTGGATACTCTCTTTTAATATCTGGTAATAATTTGTTTTTTATTTCAATCTGATTATTGATGCGATTAATAAGTGGCTTTACATGCCCCAAAAGTTCCTTTTCAATCTGAACAGAATTAATACTTATCCCAATCTCTTGACTAATTTTTTCTATCAATTTTTTTGTTAGTTGCTTAACTTCTGACGAGTATCCATTGTTTTCGTCGTTATCCGAAAACAAACGTGATGAAATCAAATATTGAAGTATATAATATTTCTCAACATCTTCAATTTTTAGATTTAAATAGCCAGACAAACTTTCAATAAAATTGCTCGCGATTTGATAAAGTTCTTTGTTGTTCGCAATTATTTCTAATTCAGATTTATTCAGTTTTAGATTTTCATTTTTCTTATAAACAATACCCTGCCGGTAACGATTAACAAGAATATAAATATGTGAAAAGATGTTAATATTATATGGATAAGGGATGATAGATCCTAGTTCACTTTCAATTCGGTGAATCTGTCGATGGATAAATCTCATATCATATGAATTAGAATCCGGAAATTGATTTTCTAAATCATTCAAGTCCATCGTATTTATTTTGTTTACTGATTTTAAAATTGCTTCTCTAATAGCTATTTCTGAACCTGAAGCCCCCACTAAATGTTGCCTTCGAATTAACTTCAAATGAAATGCCTGTAACCTATTACGAATGTCCATCAAATCATTATTTATAACTGGATCACTCACATAATATGGACTAAACAACGATTCACTTGATATCAGTTTTGGTGCATGAAATAAAATTTTTAACAAAATTTCATTTCTTCGTTCTACTGGTGAATAATCACTAACCCATTTTGTATCATTTTCATTTTCCAAATAAGTTTCATATCTTAAAAGATAACCTTTACCTCTTTTTGATATAATGACTGGTCGACCACTACTTTCATTAATATCTTTGACATACCTGATAACAGTTCGTGCAGAAATTTTTAGTTCACTTGCTATGTCATTGGAGGTCATATAAGTGTTTCTTCTTGCAAGCAGGGATAAAATTCTATTTTCATTTTCTCCAAGTGACATTTGATCACCTACTTTCTTTATGAATTAAGTATATGTCCTAAAATTGGCAGCGCTTTATTGAAGAGTGTCACTTGATCTTGTCATTAAACAAACTCTTGAGCAGGAGTTTACTAACAACAAAAAAATGCAGAAAGAAATTCTTCTCTCCACACATTTATTTGATGTTTTACAGTTCATATTCATCTTAATTTAGTGATTGTATCGCTTACTACCTAATTCCATATGAAATTTAGGATCTTTGGGTTTACTTGGATCAACTCCACGTAATTCTGGCAAGGTTGATGCCATAATTTGAAATAGTAACGGAAATATAAATGTTTGCATATCTTTTGGTACCTTCACATCATATCCAATGCTATGCGAATCACCAGTTCCAGAAAAATTAACTATATATAGTTTGTCTGACCATTGACCAAGAATCTCCAACATCTTGGTTAATCTGGGTTCGGTACCATCGTCCATAAAGAAAACTGTCGATTTCTCATCAATAGCATTATAAACACCATGAATAAATTCATTGAATTCATACCCCGTTACTGGAACACGACAAGTTTCTAAAATTTTCAAAGCACTTTCAAGAACATCACCATAAGATGAGCTAGGGCCAACAACCCGAACATTATCTAGTTTAGCCAAATTGCTCTTATTTTTCTCAACCCACTCTTTTGCTCTTTCGTATGCTTGTGGGAATACACTCAAAGTTTGTTTAATTTCTTGCAAATCTTGATTAAATATTTCGTTATTTAACGTTCCATTATGAAGCCCAATTTGTTCTGCCAATAAAAGCAGATTTAATTTTGTGGCATAAAATCCTTTAGTTTTTGCTCCGGCTTTTTCTTCTCCAATATCTACCGTTAACACTTCATCCGCCAATTCATCAATATAGGCATTTTTTTCACCTGCCATTGTGGCAATAATGCATCCTTTTTCTTTTGCAATTTTCATAGCATCATATGTTGTAAAGCTGCTCCCGCCTTGTGAAATGCCAATAAAGAGTGTTCTTTGATTATTACCACGCAAAAACTCAGGTGTAATAAAAAAAGGATAGTAAGCATCAACTTCAACTCCACTTTTAATTCGCATAATTTGTTGCATTTGTACCCCTGAATGATAACTGGTTCCAGAACCTGTAATAATAATTCGGTCAATATTTCTATTTATCACATTTGAAAACAAACTTGAATTTTCCTTAATAATTTTATTTAACTGATTTGGTGTTTCTTTTATATACTTTTGAATTAAATTCATTTTTAGATCTCCTCTTAAACTTTATAAAATTCCAACAACATGTGCTAAAATCCCGATAATCAATATACCAACAGTTAACTTTGAAATACTTACTTTTTTTCGAATTAAGTAAAAAACAAACAAAGTAATTAAAAGCGGCAGTAAATTAGGAATAATTTGATCAATAATGCTTTGAATCTTGACAGTTGCACCGGCCATACTAAACTTGATTGTTGTTTGCACAACAAGCATTGTGGCCACCATTCCTCCAACTACCATCATTCCAATTATTCCAACAATTGACATAATTCGATCCATCAATCCATTTTTTTGCAGTTTTTCTAAAGAACTGACACCCACTTTATAGCCATATTTCAATCCCCAAATCCTTGCAGCAAAATTCGGAATATTATAAAGAACTAAGAATAAAATAGGTCCAAGTATGCTGCCCTTCTGAGCTAAGGAAATTCCAATTCCTGCTGCAATTACTCTGAATGTTCCAAAAAACAGTGAATCTCCTATACCCGCTAATGGCGCCATCAAAGCAGCCTTAACAGCATTTATAGAACTAGCATCAAAAGTACCAGAATGGTTCGCATTTTGTTCCTCCATTGCTGTGCTAATTCCCATAATTGCGGGAGTTACTGCAGGAGTTGAGTTAAACAATGCAAGATGCCTCTTTAAAGCTTCAGCCTGATCATTTTCCTTATCATAAAGTTTTTTTATAACAGGTGTCATTGCATAAGCATAACCAATATTTTGCATTTTCTCGTAGTTGAACGCGCCTTGAAGCGCAAAAGAACGCCAAAACACTGAGTGTAATGTTTTTTTATCGATAGTTTTATTCAATGTTGATATCTCCTTTCGTTAACTTACTGTTAGCATTATCTTCTTGTGTTTCATTGATCAAATCTTTATCACTATTATTTTGATTCATATATAAATTTATGATGATAGCTACACAGGTTCCTAATAATGCAATTGCTGTAATATCTAGTTTTAAATACGAGGCAAGTAAAAATCCCAGAAAGAAGAATACCATCATTTTCTTTGAGAAAAGCATGTCTAACAGCAGTGCAAACCCTACTGCAGGTAATAAATTACCTGCAACAGTTAATCCATTTAGAATCACTTTTGGAATTGCATTAACAATGTCATTAATTCTTGATGCTCCTAAAATCATAGCTAAAAACGTTGGTATAAAAGTACTGAAGAAAAATAATGTTGTTGGTACCCAAAGCATTAATGCTACTCCCTTAAAATCTGCTTTTTGAGCATATTTATCTGCCTTATGTGAAAAGTAAAGATTAACAACTCTCACCAAAACACCTAATGACTGAGCCAAAACAGCCACTGGTACGGCAATTGCCAAGGCAATTCCAATTCCTTTTCCTGACATTATGGCTAATGCTGTTCCAATTACTCCTCCAGTAACATAATCTGGTGGAGTTGAAGCCCCAATTCCCGCAATTCCCATCCAAACTAATTCAAGCTGTGCACCAATAATGATTCCCTGTTTTAAATCTCCCAACACCAATCCAACAAAAACACTTAAGAATAGTGGCCTTCCAAATAATGTAGATCCCAATACTCGTTCATCAAGAATTCCAACACCCGCTATAAGTCCAATTAACAAGGCATTAATCATCAGATATCATCCTTTCTTTAATAACTCAGATAATGTGGTTTTTTTATCTCTTGGTAACATTCTAAAATCTAATTCAACACCCAGATTTTCTATTTCTTCCAAATCTTTTAGATCTTCAGCAGATACCGAAATAAAGTCATTTAATTTTCTTTTCCCTTCTTCAAACCGTAATCCACCAACGTTAATAACTTTGATAGCATTCCCCGAAGTCTTAACTAACTCAAGTGCGTCTTTGACAGTTCGAACAAGTACTAATACCTGAGCTTTTTTTGCATTTGCAAATTTCTCTACGATTGGCCCCGATTCAGAAACACCACGAATATATAATTTCACACCATTTGGTTTTGCCAAATCCAAGGCCATTGCCTTTACTCGATCATTTTGAGCTTGATCATTTACAACAAAAATCGTGTTTGCCTCTGCAGAAGACGTCCACCCCACAGCAACTTGACCATGAATCAATCGATCATCAATACGTACTAACTTTAACAATTTAATCACTCCCTTTTAATAAAATATTATTTACATTTAATACACCTTCAGATCCGGCCTTTAAGGATTCTTCAATCAAATTATTTGTTGAAATTTCATCATTATCCATTGTGAGTATTGTAAGTAACATGGGTAAATTTAAACCCGCTAAAAGTCTAAAATGATGTCCTCTCATTAATAACTCGGCACAAATATTAGCTGCACTTCCACCAAATAAATCTGTTAAAACGATCAATCTATCCTCATTACTGTCCTGAATAAGTTTTTCTAATTCCTCCTTTGCTGAATCTTCGGATTTTTCCTTAGTCATACAAAAGCATCGAATATTGGTTGTAGCTCCAACAATCAATTCCACAGTTCTTTTAAATTCCTCACTCAAACGACCATGTGTTGCAAGAATTATTTCTTTCATCATTCACACCTCCTAAAGCGTTTACATATTAATATAAGCAAAAAGTGTGCCAACCTTAAAAAGGTCAACACGCTTTTATTTTTAATTAATAATAATCTCCCTAATATAAGCCATTTCGGGGTCACTAACTTGAATCATGAAAGGTTCCTCGATCACACTAATATGTCTATTCAGCACACTAAACACCTTGTCACGACTAATTAATTTGTTATTCCCTTTATACTTTGCAATACCTTCGCTACGAATCAATCGCTCAATCATACTTCCAAGATGAACATATAATGCAATTTGTTTTTTATTTGACAATGGCAGATCTAAATCTTTCATAATACTTGTTATGAATTTTTCCAATACAGGCATAACTTTTTCTGGTGAAATAATTGTTAAAGAATCCATAACACGATTTAATGAAAAGTTTTTTATTAATTGCTGCTCTGCAATTTGAACATCTTCTTCCGAACTAATTGGTAAAAGCATCCTTTTCAGTTCTTGCATTTTATTTCCGGAAATTATATCTTCCAGACCTAGATAAGGCACATTTGGCACATGAGGATCATCAACTCCAATTATTCCTAGAATGTTATAGTGTTCTTTCTCATATTCGGTTAAACCGTTTGACAAGCCTTCAAATTCACTAGTGATAATCTCAACCTTTATTACACCTTCAAAACTTTTTACAAGTAGTTTTTGAATTTGTTCAGCCGTACCAACGCCTGTCATACAAGTTGAAATAATAACATTATGTCGACTAGATTCAGAATTTATATAAGTGCAATCAATTTGAATTTTTTTAATGTTTTTTTTAATATCAATCAAGTCTTTACCTTGTTGTAATTGATTTCCAATTTCGATAGCAATCGGTGTACTAACTTTGTCAACTAAAAGCAATGGGTACGAATAAAACTTCATAACATGTTTAGTAATTGTAGACAATGAACCCATGTCAATCATGACTATAATTCCATCACGTGGTCTAATATGCTGAATTGTTTGACGTAGTGAACTTACCATGTCTTCCACCGTTGCAGTGGGTAACATATCTATTCCATGAAATACAGGGTAATGTAATATCTCATTCCCAGTTTCGGCGATACTAGAAGCCGTAGCATAACCGTGTGCCATTATTATCGCTGGGATAGGTAAAATAGGTAGTTCTTCGCTTGACATCATCATTGAAATCCATAACATATCATTATCTGAAAAATTAATCTCAAACTCTTTTTCAAGTAAACTTTGCATTTGTCGTATAAAAACATATTGTTTAGAAAAAAGTTGAATAAGTTCTTTTGATACTTCAACCTGATTTGCTTTTTTAATATCAGCATTTAAAACATAATAAACATAGACTGAAATACCATAAACAAAATTATTATTATCATAAAAATCTTCACCATATTGCATTATTTTTAAGATGTCTCGTACTTCTGTAATTGTATGTCTAAAAATTACATCATCAGACTGAACAACGGAAAAATACAAATGGTTCATTAAATTTTTTACTATAAAAACATACTTACTGCGACTTCGAATTTTTGACCTATCCATTTTTTCAATATATTTCCATGCCTGTTGTATTTTTTTTACAATTGGATTGGACATTTCTTCAACTAATTGACCCTCTTTGTACCCATAAAAAGATGTGTTGTTTCCACCTGAAGATAATATTTTATTAGTAATTGTTCCTTCAGCATCTTCATAAAAAATTGTTGGTAAATTACGAATTGAAATTCTAATATTCTTTTCATTTAACTGATTAGCATAGACGGTCGCTACAATAGATTTAATTGTATTTTTTGCTTCACCAACGTTTGCTATATAATTATGGCGATATAAAACATTGAGCGCCTTATTGCTTATTTCAATTGTTTTTCGGATGCGTTTGCTTTCCGTAATGAAAAAACTATTTATCAACTGTTTTTTCTCAAAAAAGCTTCGTTTTTCAAGCGATGGCATATTAATTCTAATCGGAACTCTTCTAAGAAATGTTTCTAAAAACTCGCTTTTTGTTACTGTAGTTGCAAACATTAATCTTGCTGAACTACGAATTTTTCGAGCATCATCACCTAAAGGTGAAAAAGTTCCTGAATCCATAAATGTAAATAATTTTTCCTGTCCTTCTGCACTGAGTCTATGCACTTCATCAAGAAAAAAGATTCCTCCGTTTGCTTTAGAAAGAGAACCGGTCACTTCTTTATCTGCCCCTGTAAAAGCCCCTTTTACATACCCAAATAGTATGCTTGAAAGTAATTCTGGATTATTTGCATATTGTGCACAATTTATCGTAACAAAAGGAGCCTTATTTTTTAAAATACCGCTGGCAATTGCATAATCATGCGCACATTTTACAAAATAACTTTTTCCGGTTCCAGATTCCCCAAAAATCATTACCGGTAATCCATTATCCGGGTACATCAAACTTGCTTTAATTTGTTCAACTTGTTTACGTAAACTGCGATTCCACCCAATGATTTTATGCAAATTAAATTCAGTTCTTTTTTCTTTAAGATCTCGTAAAAATTCAGTTAAACTAGCATACTCAGATAATAAATATTTATGTGCTCTTTCATCAGGTAGCAGAAAACATACTGGTCTTGAATTTATTTTGATAATTTGATTTTCTCTATAAAGTTGGTTCAGTTTTCTACTTGCTACCGTCCGCGATAATTTTAATGTGTTAGCAACATTCTCTGTTGTAGGTATCATATTCAACTGTAAGTCTTTTAAATACTTATCTGTTTGTTTCTTGACAATTGAAAGTACCTCTCTATCCCTATCATCCATTTTATTACCTCCATATTTATTAAGCGCTTTCAAAATACAGCTTCATTGTATCATGCACACTATGCTTTTAAAATGACACAGTGTTTAATGGAATAATTGTTTACAAAAAACGAAGCATTCCAAATAACTGAATGTTTCGTTTAATATCTTAATTTGTAATTTTATTTATTTTCAAAATTTTAAAATTCATAATGGATCATATCTCGATATTCATTAAATAGTTTCTTGTTCTTTTCATCTCCACCGTCAAGGTTAGCTGAGTAAAATACTGGTGCATCCCCTTTACCACGATCAGCCAACTGTTGACTTGCTTCCACAATAATTGTGTTTAGAATAGACGCTCCTATTACTGTTGATGTGGGTCCCACTTTCTGTGGGGCACCCTTTAATTGACAAGCTGCATCACCGATATCACCATGATTATCAATCACAACATCGGCAACTTCAAAAAGATGTTTTCCAGAAGAATGACGACTAGCAATTGATTTAGAATATTTCACGTTGGTTAAACCAATTATTTTGACACCTTGTTTTTTTGCTGCTAATGCAAGATCAATGATAACCGGATTTCGACCCGAAACAGAATGAAGAATCAAAATATCATTTTTCTGAAAATGCACTGTACTTGCTAATGCTGTTCCATATCCCTCTAGACGTTCCATCTTGCTCGTAAACGTAATAGGTTTACGATCCAACATTACTTCACGTCCAAAAATAGCATTAATTGTAATCATTCCACCTGCCCGGTAATACATTTCTTCAGAAAGAATTCCTGCATGACTAGCACCAAAAGAATAAATAGAATTTTTTTCAACATTAGCATTCACAATCAACTTGATTGCCGCATTAATATTATCTTTTTCGGTTGTCTCTACGATATTCAACAGTTCTCTTACTTTATCAATATATTGATACAATTTAAAATCCTCCAATCAATGAAGCGATAAACTTACTAATAATTGCCCATAGAGATAAGTCATTACCACCAAAAATGAGCATCCAATTTTTAATTGTATCGCCCATCATTGCTGACGAAATTCCTACAAGCGCAATCATAGCAAATGATGCAACTGCAGTACCAATTACTGCGCCACGAATGCCGCCTTGACCCTCACCAACAATTGCAGCACCACCACATTCAAAGAAACTAGTAATAACCATTGGCACAATTAAAACACCAAAAATGTTTGTCGTATTAGCTATTAACACTAAAATAGTCGAAGTAACAAAGGCAGAAATAAATCCGATGATAACTGCATTTGGTTTATAATTAAACAAAATTGGGACATCAAATGCTGGCTTTGCTCCAGGAACCAATTTTTCAGAAATACCCTGGAAGGCTGGAATAATTTGATTTACAAGCAAACGTACACCATATAATAAGATGAGCAGGCCACCACCAAAAGTTAAACCGGCATTTAACGCAACCATAAATAAATTACCGCCCTTTGGTACCAAAGCTGGAGCAATAAATCCAACAATAATATCAACCAAGAACATTACCATACCACCACTAATAGAGATTTCTCTAAAAAATGAAAGTCCCTGTGGTACCTTAATATCCTCTGTTGAATGAGCTTTATTACCAACACGTTTAGCTACAAAACCTGAAATCAATGATAAAATTGTCGTTGGATGTCCGATTAAGAAGGAATCATCCCCAGTTGCTGCCCAGACATACTTTCTCATAACCCAAGGTGCAATTGAAAAGTATAAGGCAGATAAAATAGCACTAATAACAATTAATACTGGCCCACGTAATCCACCTTCAACTCCACCAGCTACAATAACAAATGGTACCCACCAAAGCATATGTCCAGTTAGAAAAATGGTTTTAATTGGCGTAAAGCGTGCAATTAATAAGTGAATTACTAAGGCCAGAAACATTGCCATTCCCACAGCACCACCATAATCAGCCGTGAAAGTTACATCTGACAGGCCTTTAGCAACCCCCACACCCATCTTTACTTGAACAGATGTATTAATTGCAGAAACTACACCAGTCAACATATTGACTCCTTCAGTCAATATCACCATCCCAAAGGCTGCCGAAACACTGCCTTTAATTATTTCAGCAATTGGTTTTTTCTGAACAATTAAACCAATCATTGCAATTAGCCCTAGAAGTACTGGTGGATCTTGCAAAACGTTATTTAAAATAAAATCCATTATACCTTTTAAAATATCCATTATTTTTCCTCCTGTTCAGCTAAATATTCCTTCAATTTTTCACCGACTTCATTTTTATCCATATATCTCTTAATTGTATAAACGGGTTTACTAGTTGATTCTTTCAAATCAGGAGCTAATTCAGCACTCGTAAAGTAAACATCAGCATCTGTTGCCTTGGCTGATGCAATATCTGTATTCTCCACGGATGCACCAGTAACTCCCAAATCCTTGATCACTTTATCTAAAGTCATTTTAAGAACCATGGAACTTCCCACACCAAACCCACAAACTGCTAAAATTTTCATATTTATTCCTCCATTTTGGCGAATAGATTTACTATCTGCTTTTTGTTTCCGTCTAAGACTGTTTTATAAGATTGATCATCCATAAAAATAGTCATAATTTTTTGAAGACTTTCTAAATGACTGTTATTGTCCACAGCTGCCATAATGAAAAAGATTTTAACTGGTTTTCCAGCAAGATCAATTGGTTGCTTCGACACAAGTAAACTCATTCCTACCTGATTGACGCCATCCCCTGGACGAGCATGCATTAAGGCGAAGTAATCTGAAAGTACCATGTACGGACCATTTTCCTTAACACTAGTAATCATGCTTTGAACATAACGATCCGTAATTTTCTTCGATTTTATTAGTGGCTCACTTGCTTTTTTTACTGCCATTTGCCAATCTGACGCATTGTCTATAACTTGTATATTTTGTTCTGTTAAAAGTTTATTAGCCACCGTTACCTGACCTCCATCATTTTAGAAATAAACCACTCTTTGTTATTTATGCCTTCCATAATTAAATTCATAAAAGGCTCTACAGTTTTCTTGTCTTTATCACGTACCATTAACAACGAGATAACATCTACCTTGTTGTTTCCCCACTCAATTGGTTTATCCAGAATCAGTACCGAAATAGAACTATTCTTTAACATCTTTGGATCACCATGTGGTATCGCAAATCCATTTCCAAGAAATGTCGATTGTAAATTTTCTCGTTGATAAACCGTTTTGCGATATTCGTTTAATGTTTTTTTTGATTCCCACTTTCTAGTTCTAAGCAAGTAATCAATCGCTTTTTCACGATTTTGCATATTTTCGAAAAAAACATGTCTTTTTAACATTTGAAAAACTTGTTTAATATCAGTGTGGATAGCTACATTTTTCGGAACATTATTCATCGTTAAATCAATATACTGATTCATAATCGTTTTCATATCTTCTAATGTCATCATTGGTGAGATTTTTGCAATTGGAACCGAAACATTTTGAAGAGGAACAGTTGTTATAATAAGATCCACATTTGTCAAATCTTGTTTAGCTAACTCCGCTCTAGAAACGACTTCAATCATTGAAACGTTAGGTAAAATCTGATGCATTTTTGCAGAAATTAAAGAACTGGTTCCGATTCCATTTGGACAAACAAATAGAATTCTTTTAACATCCTTTGATCGTTCAATTGCTGCTTGAAAATGAATCGTAACAAAGGCAACTTCATCATCCGAAATTGTTAAATCGTTCACACTACCGAACTCTCTCAATGAGTACCAAACAACTCCGAATAAATTGGGATAATTTGTTTTGATTTCATTCAATAACGGATTAATAACGGTCATATCAGACTGTAAGCGTAAAATCATTTGATATAAGTGCAATAACAAATCTGTATTTAACCGTGTATCTTGAGTTAGATCAATACCAATGTCGTATCCGACATTAGCTATAAAGGATTTTACTTTTTTCTTAAACAAATCTGGTATAGAAACATTTTGCATAAAAAACTTAAATCCATTACCTAAAACAACATATGAAAGATAGCGTAATTCACTTTGAGAAAACTGATAGATTTTTTCTTCTTCCACAGCTTTCAATAATTCGTATACTAAAGGATATTTTTCAAACTGAAAAAATAACTTTCCCAGTTGATTTCTCTTCATTTGTTGAATATGATGTCCAGAATTCCCGCGTTGAACAAGAACAGCGGTGGTCACAACAATATCTTTCAAATAGTTCTCCGGTACTTCTAACGACCACTGACGAGCCTTTTTCTTAAGTGTGTGTCGAATTTTTTTCAGTAGTTCTGGATCAATAAACAGTTTCAAAAGAGATTTGTCTGCTTGATCCGTGCTCATCAAATTCGTAACAACCCGTTTTAAAACCTTCTGCTTATTTCCTTCGCCTCCTCCAATGTACGTTCCAGAATTATCAAAAACTAAAGGAACATTGTCCTTTGCAAGTAACTGCTTGATAAATACAATGTCATTAGCAATGCTACTTCTAGATACAAAGTAATCATCAGCTAATCTTTGGTAGCTCAAATGTTCATTATTCAGTAATCTAACTAAAACGAAATATTTGCGTTTTTTACTTGTCGGAATTTCTTTTGCATTCAAGTTATCACCTTCATTTTCATTCTAAGCAAGCGCATACATTTTAAGAAGACCAAAAAAATTGTTCAGTTTTAAAGAAATAACTGAACACAGTGTTATTAATATCTTTGATTAAGATTTAATCTAATGTTTAACTAGAAATCAAATTAATGCAATCACCATCATGTGTGTATTTGAATTTTTTAGACAAAAAAATACAGGTAAAAGTACCTGTACCGTATTATTGTTATTCTACTAACTAATCCCCATAACCACTTGATAACTATTAAATAAATTAATCGAAATAACTAACAAAATTGCCATGCGATATACTAACTCAACTTTTTGAGCATCAACTACATGGCTATATTTGGCACCTATTATGCCACCAATAGCTGCTGCTGGAACAATAAATAATAATGTTTTTAAGTCGAAGCTCCAAATCATTCCTGAGAAAATAACAGCCAATATTTTTGAAAATTGCGAAAATAGAATGGTAATAATGGAATAAACCGTTGCTTCTTTAATTGGAAAACTACAACAAAGCATTAATAATGCCACATTGATCGGTCCACCACCAATTCCAAGTAACGTTGAAATCCATCCTAAGAACATACCAATTAACATTAATAACAACAAATTGGTAATTCTAAAATGCCAATACGGGGCAATGGAATAACCCAAAGCAAATAAAAGTGTCAAAATTGTTAGTATTACTTGTATTTGATTAATTATATGGTCGTTTGCTATAACTTGCTCCAACCAATTAAACGTCGTATTTCCCAACAAGCCACCAATAATTGCTCCAAATGAAATTATAAAAACAAACTTCTTTTTAAGATGAATTCCTAAATTTATTTGTTTATATGTTGATGTGATCGCCATTGTAAAGACTGCTACACTACTAAAAAAGTTTATTTGTATTAATGGATGGGCCCCGATGACATCTAGAATTGGTTTGATGATGACACCTCCGCCCATCCCCGCAATAGCACCAATTACATTGGCAAAGAAGATGACTAATGCATACGTGATATAGATCATCACAAACCTCCTTTGAATTAACTTAATGTGGCTACTTTATTTCCGGCCTTAATTAATCCAGTCTGAAGATCAAGTTTTTTCCCTAAATCTGTGAAATTAGTAATGGCAATAATAATTACTGGATTCAGATCAGCTTTCTTAACTGCATTAAGATCAATGCTTACTAATGGCGTCCCTGCTTGTACTTTTTCGTTCAAATTGACTTTTACATCAAATGGCTCACCTTTTAAATTTACCGTATCAATTCCCATATGAATGATTAATTCCACACCAGTATCACTGGTTAATCCAATTCCATGTTTAGTGTCTGCAATGAACGTCACTTTACCTGTTACTGGAGCAACAATTTCACCATTAGTTGGATTAACAGCAAATCCATCGCCCATCATCTTACCGGCAAATACTTCGTCTGGTACTTGCGTAATCGGAATTACATCTCCCTCAACTGGTGACACAATTTCAATCGTTTCTTTTTTCTTTGAAAACCAACCCATTTTATTACCTCTCTTTTAGATATCCTTAACTACTCTAAATCCAAGATTAGAACTAGCTGAATCACTGACTTCACCATTTCTTGCACCAACTCGATATCTATTACAAAAACTACAATGACATAAGAATGACCCCCCACGAATTGCCATTTGATGTGGTTCATGAACTTTTAAGGTTTCCTGCCAAAACTCCTGACTTTGATGATCAGTAAAACTTGATAAAGGTATACCGCGCGAATTACTGCACCATTCCCAGACGTTACCAATCATTTGATACAGACCGAAGTCGTTAGGTTGAAAACTTTTTACAGGAGCTGTTCCTAAATAACCATCTTCTAACGAATTCTCACTTGGAAAATTACCCTGCCAGGTATTAGCATGAAATTCGTGATTCTTAGTCAGATTATTACCCCATGGATATTTAAGACCAACTTTGCCACCGCGTGCGGCCTTTTCCCATTCAGCTTCGGTTGGTAAGCGATATCCTGCCCATACACAATAAGCAATTGCATCATTTAACGATACCTGGGTTACTGGATAATCTAATCGGTTTGAAACACTACTTTGTGGACCTTCTGGATGATTCCAACAAGCTCCTTTAACAGCACGCCACCATGGCATATCTTTTGTAGCTTTAGTTTTTTCTAGCTCTTCTTGATCAAGAAGTTTGAAAAAAACATATGACCAGCCAAGCTTTTCGGCCTGTGTTTCATACCCAGTTTCATCTACAAACTCTTTAAATTCACGAATTGTAACGGTTGTCGTACTAATTTGATAAGTAGCTAATTCAACGCTAGTAATCGGTCCTTCCCTATCTACCGGAAAACCTATTTGATCGTTAGTTCCCATATCGAACCTTCCACCAGATATCATCTTAAATTCTGTTTTATCCTTTACTTTCAACATAATTCTGTCTCAATTCCTTCCTTGCACCATAAAGTCACTTAAGTCCCAGTCTGATAAATTCTTCTTTTGGTGCTTCAATTTTTTTTAATAATTTGGTCAGTTTTTCAACCATAATTTCTTCAATTGCTTCATCATGCAAAGGATGTTCTTGATTCGGATCCTTAACAATATCAAACAAATAGTTTCCTAAAGCGTAAGAGTCCATATGATTACGTAAAGATAATTTACCCACAGTCATTCCTTGAGTAAATCGATTACCTTTTACTAATTCAAGGCTCTTCATATCTTCCGGACTGTAAAATCCACGCATCTTTGTAAAAGCCAATGTATAATTCACTAATGGCTCATTATCTGGATTTTGTGAAGCGCGCATATAAACATATTTGCCATCATAGACACAGGCAAAACTACCATTTACACCAAATAGAATGTCACGTTCCTTAACATGTTTTTCATTACTCTTAGCTGCTTCATCAAGGACTTTTAAAATTGATTGCCCATCACGAACGGTATCATCGTGAATATTAAAGTAATCTAGCAATGTTTCTGGTAAATCAATTGTCTGGGCAATTTGGCCACAAATACTTCCGTCCCGTTCCGGATGCGATGGATCATGAATAAAGAATGGCAAATGAACTAATTCGTCATAAACAGGAGAAATATTTTTTCCAATCCAATTGTGTTCACCTAGTAAAAAGCCATGATCAGTGTTCACGATTACCAAGGTATCTTTCCACATATCATTTTGATCTAGAACATCTAGAATTTTTCCTAGATAGTGATCGCACATAGTTATCAGAGCTGCGTACTCTTTTTTAAGGTCCTCAATGTCATCTTTAAATCGATCATCCACTAATTTTTGATAAGTTGGCCAATATGGAATATCTTCTGACTTAATACAGTCGTATATCTGACGGTACTTATCCGGTACATAAAATGGTTCATGGGGGTCAAATGACTCAATTTGAAGAAACCAATCTTTTTTGTCCCGATTTTTTTCTAGAAAATCAATTCCTGCGTTAATAGTTTGAACACTGGAAATATCCTTTTCATCATTAATTCTTGTAATATTCGCCATATGTTGTTCAACCGAAACGCCTTTTTTATTTAAGGCATTCTGGTTCTGATTAACTTCACCTTCCATTCGAGGAATCCATCGATCTCCTTCTTGTCCGCGGAAGCCTTCCCAACTAGAATAACGTGGCAAATACGTTGCTCCACCATCTTCCCAGTAGTGAGAATGATCAGTTACGATATGTGCATAGACACCGTTGTTCTTTAATTTTTCAATTGCTGATTGATCAAAAACCTCTAGTGGTCCCCACGATCTAAATGGGAAATTATACATTCCCGTGTGCAATTCTCGTCTGGCTGGGATACAAGGTAAACTCCCACCATAAAAATTATCGAACGTAATCATTTTTTTCTGAAGACGTTGAAAATTTGGAGTTTTTATCCATTCATTACCAAAATTGGACAGAAACCTTTTTGATAAAGTATCAAACATAATCATAATGGCTCGCATACTAACTCTCCCTCTCTTTAAAACTTGTTATGCATAATGACGCATCTTGCCAACGACATACGTCAAAATAAAACCAGCAGCACATGCTACAGCATAAGCGATTAAATACTGAATATATTTACCATCTGCAATTAATGGAATAGCCGACATACCGGCAGCACCGAGAGCGGAACACTTAACACCCAGCAAACTAACCATCATGCCACCGAAACCAGCTCCAATTGATGCGGTAATAAAACCAAAACCTGAAGGGATAACTAATCCAAATAATGTAGGTTCACCAACTGCTAAAAATGTCGCAGGCAACGCAGCTTTAGCCACATTTCTAACTTGTTGATTTTTGGACATAATCCAAAGTGCAAGTCCCGCACCAACTAAACCAGCATTACTCATAATTTGAAATGCATTAATTTGTGTTGATCCATGTTGAGCAATAAGTTGTAAATTAATTGGTGTTAATCCTTGATGCAAACCAGTTGAAATGAGTGCGGGTGCTAATGCTGACAATACAAAACCACCGACAACACCGGATTCATTAATTAGGAATAAAATGCCTTTAATTAATCCATCTGACAAAATACCCATTATTGGCATTACTGTTAGAAAATACACAATTGCCGTCAGAAGTAAGGAAAAGGTTGGTGTTAAAACAACATCTAAAATATCAGGAATAATTTTATGAAATAATTTCATAAATTCTGCTAAAATCCAAACACCCAAAATAACTCCAAACAGTCCACCTTCTCCAGCCTTAAGCCCTAGGACTGGTAAAGCTGTTGATAACGTAATGGCACCAATTGCTCCACCCAGTAATTTATCAGTTTTGAATTGAATGGCTGAAGTTACTCCAACATAAATGGCTAAAAAGCTAAAAACAGCTGTGCCGATGATGCCGAAAACCGTACTAACTTGAAGTAAGTGCCAACTTTGAAGTACTACTTGTGTGTTGGTTAGTTGACCAGAAGCTTTCACACCTTCTCTAATAGCTGTGTTTGTAGCATTACTAGTCATAATGTTATTAATACCTTGCACAAAACCAGAAGCAATAATTGCTGGAATAACTGGAACAAAGATATTGGATAAGGTGGTTAAAAAGACCTTCATCCTGCCACTGGTATGACTTCTTGCTTTCGTTTTTGTTTCCTGAATCGTTTGATCCATTGACTGATTTTGATCCTGCGAGTTTGTTTCTTCTTGTGCACCTGCATCATATTCACAACCCAAAATTTCAATAATAGCTTCATGAATTTTGGTGCTTTTCCCTGGTCCAACGACAATTTGAAATGTATCAGCATCATTGATTCCGAGAACTCCAGGTACCCTTTTTAATTCTTCAATTTGAATAAGATCTTTATTTTTAAACTTAATTCTTAGACGTGTCATACAATTTTCAACACTAATAAAATTATCTTTACCTCCACAAAGGTCAATAATTTTATTTGCCACTTCTGCATTATTCATAATGTTGCCTCCCAAATATGTTAGTGGTCGGTTCTAAAAGCGCTTTCAGAAATCCACATTCATAGTATACGGTATTTATTCGCACTTTTATTACAATTATTTCTGTTTGGGAATTTTACCATTTCTTTGGCAATGAAATGGTTTCCAACAATACAAAAAACGTTTATGCTGAGAACATAAACGTTACTTGTGTATATAAGAGGTGAATTTAATGAATAAAACAATCGAAGAATTAATCAAGAAAAACGAAACCAATTTTTCTAATGTTGACAAACAGATTGCTAAATATGTGTTGGTTAATCAAGAAAAAGTGTGTGCTATGAGTATTAACAACCTTGCAGAGGCAGCATTTGTATCAACTTCTTCAGTATTGAGATTTGCACAAAAGTTAGGGTTTCACGGATTTTCCGACTTTAAGTATTTTTTATCTTGGAATGAAAATACTAAAAAAGTTCAAGAAAACTTGAATTCAAAAATGATTGGAAATGGCGTAACTCAGATGATCGCAACGCTAAGTGAACCAACAGTTACAACGACTGTTCAATACTTTAAAAGTGCGCGACGAATCTTTATCTTAGCAACCGGACTAAATCAACAGTATCAGGCTAGAGATCTTCAACAACGGTTTCTTCAGTTAGGAATTAGCATGGTTTTATTGCCTTCAAACAGTGGTAGTATCTTGAACAAACAAATTGCAGAAAGTGTAACTTCAGATGATTTACTAATTATATTCTCATCGTCAGGTGAGAATTCAGTCGTCAAGGACTTTCTTAAGTTGCCAACGCTTATTCAAACTCCAATTATTTCATTTACAAATAGTTTAGATAGTTGGCTATCTACTCATTCTAATTGTGTTTACTCACTATCTCATTTACAAAACAGTTCACAGTTGGAACCTTATTTTTCCGGATTTTTTCATCTACTGATTGATTTCCTAGCAGTACGATTCAAATCGGAAAATTCTGAACGCGTTGACAAATAGTTGTTCATTTATGTACATTTCTTACGACATACGTTTTCGAACTATTTATAAAGAACACCTTTCGAGTAAAATAATATAGTTGATGGTTAATTAGAATTCGACTCTATCATAAACTTCTAATTTAAAACGCAAATATTGTAATTTCTCCAACTAATCATTAAATACTTCGCACTTTCAATATAAAACTTCGGGGTTCACAAAAAACATAAATCTGTTATACTCATAAGAACGTTATAAATTGTTGTAAATAGTTATGAATTATATAAGGAGAGTGTTTGAGTGGATACGATACATTTGGAGAAACTAAACGAATTGCAGGAAGTTATCGAAAGAAGAACCATTAGCCGATTTGAGCAAATCGCAGATATGGCCCAAACAATCGATAAGACAGACATTTGCGAAGAGACAACCTTTTATATCCATGACACTTCGCATTGGAGTACAGAGTACAATAGTATTGTTTTTGATGCCCATCGAGGTATTCATAAAACCAAGAAAACAACGAAGGCTCTAATCAATAGATACGCGCGATCAAAAGAGGCAAACTTTTTATTAATGCAAGCCATGGGAAGACAACTTTCAGTTAACAATAGCTGGCCTTATGTGTTAGGCAACACACAGTTTGCACCAACTAGTGGACCAAGCAAGGAGTACACAAACTGGATTGCAGTTCACCATTTAAAAGATATTTACCCAGATCCAAAAGATGAAAATCGTTTATTTTTAATTTTCAATGGTGGTTATCGACTCAATGTTCGAATTGACTTTAAGGATTTTTATCGCAAACTTGTGACCGTGCGTAAATATTATGATTTTCAACAAGATTTCGCTAGATACCTTGCTGGTCAGTTCAATTCTGAAGTCAGAATTGTGCCAAGTGATAATTATCTTGATACACGCATTCCACGGTCACCTGATTCACCAAGATCAGAGTATCAAAATTGTCGTGAAATTCTTATTCGCATTGCTCATCAGGTCTTTCGTACAATGAATCCAGAAGATCATCACTTTGACATTCTTGACATGGAAGATGTTTATAATGACACACTGAAGGACAAAGCTTTGTTGTAAAATTAATAGCCTATCAAAGTTTATGAGAAAACTTTGATAGGCTATTTTTAATTTAATAAATTTTAACTACGCAAATTTTAATTATCACTAGCATAGAAATTATCCAGAACAAATGTGGTAACCGGTTTTGCATGTATTCCAAGCTTAGAAACCAAGTCTGCTATCTTATCACCATTAATCAATGTAATGACACGCGTACCAACTCTAGATGCGCGAATAGCATCCTTTGTATAATCTGAAGTCGTAATAAAAATACCATATTCAGCATTATATTTATCCATTGCGCCTCGAAACTTATCAATTTCTGGAGAAGATACTGCACCATTCCATCGTTTGGCTTGAATTGCAACCCTGGCCGTTCGAAAATCACCTGTCGTCAAATAACCAAACCCATCAATTCCGCCATCACCCGTTAGCTTTGTTCCTAAGGTTTCATCCAGATCCACACCCATTTTTTTAACCAACAATCTGGCAAACAACTCAAATTTTGCAGGTGTAAATGCTTCAAGGGATTTTGCTAATTCGTCTTTCCAATCTGATTCTGGTTCATCTTCAATTTCAACATCAGTATTTTCCACATCGTCAGCTGAGACTTTTATATGATTTTTCTTTTGCTGTTTTCGTTCTTCCCATTTAGGGTTTGATAACTTTCGAATATCTTCTTCAACATCAAGATGATCAAAATTAAATGTACGGCCCTTTTCGGTTAGCTCTATAACTCCACGTTCAGGATGAAACAAAAAATCAGCAAACGCTAAACTGGCTATTGAAAAATTTAATACATAGTCAAATGGACGGTATAAGTTATTCCCCCGACTCATTTTTTCAAATGTAATAAATTCCCCTAAATCATCTGAATAAAGTGCTATTTCTTTTTTTAAATCACTAATATTGGATTGCCCACCCAATTTTTTTAAAGCTTTCAAAATAATAGGAAACAACATACTTTCTCGTTCTTTTTGTGAGGCTTCTTTGAATTTCATGATTTCTCCTTTATTTTCTACTCAACTATTAATTTTACTATAGTTTTTGTATATTTTTGCTATTTATAAAAATTCATTAAAAGTACTTAGGCTTTCGATAACACTTATATGATAGTACATAAGTTATGGCTAATGAATCATGAGGTGTCCCAATTACTGGTGAATCGATCAGATTTTTGCTGTCGTTGATTGGCAGCGATAAGGCTATCTAGTTTAGTTAAAAGTTCTCCAACTTTACGTTGCTCTTGAATAACTGGTAAGCAAATAGGCGTTTTTAATATATCTTTATTATATAATCGCTTAATTGTGCTTCCTTCTAAACCCGGCCACTTTACTACTTTGTAGAATTGTCTTAAGAAAGAATTTTCCACCTCATCGGAATGTTTTAGCCATACAATATTTGAATCTTGAAAATATGCTTCTTCTCCTTTATATTCGACAGTTCTACCTATACTTCCTGATGCAGATATCAAAGTATCCCCAATCTCTGGATAAGAAAATTTTTTTCTGTATTCATTAAATAACTTTCTGGGGATATATGAATCTGCTTTTTTTCCAAAAGTCCCAATTTTATAAAAAGGTATATCCCCACTGGAAGCCGTTTGATCTTTAAAGATTCGCTTATTCATTGATACTGCTCCTATATCTCCTAACTTACGCTGTTCCCAAGTGTACTTTGACAAAAGTTCAATATTTTATCCTTGATTCTCAGGTAACGTTTGGGAACAGCGTAAGTTCAAAACAGTTGTAAAAGTTAATTCAGGTAAAGATTATAAGAGCTTAAATCATGGTACTGTTCCTGTTTATGGCACAGGAGGATATATGCTAAGTGTCGATAAGTGGTTATCCGATCAAAATGGAGTGGGAATTGGCAGAAAGGGTACTATTGATTCGCCACAATTACTAGAAGCTCCATTTTGGACCGTTGATACTTTATTTTATTTAATCCCTGATCCTGGTTTCGCATTACTTTTTATTTATTCATTTTGTCAATTGGTTAACTGGAAGAAACTTGATGAATCCACTGGAGTGCCAAGTCTATCAAAAAAAACAATTGAGGCCTTAAAAATTAACATACCCTGTAAGACGGAACAGCAGAAGATTGGAGCAATTTTTGCCAAACTTGATAGCCTTATCGCTGCCAATCAGAGTAAGTTAGAAGAACTAAAAACAGTGAAAAAGCTTGCTATGCAAAAGGTTTTTGACCAAGAATGGCGATTCCGGGGGTTCACTGACCCTTGGGAACAGCGTAAATTGGGAGATGTTGTTGATTGGTCCAGAGGTGAAGGCCTTTCTAAGAAATATTTGAATACAAAGAAGAACGGAATTCCAGCTATTCATTATGCTGACTTATATAAATTTGGACCAATCATGCGTCAGACGTTACATTTCACTAACTCACATACTGGCAAGGTTTTAAAAGAAGGTGATCTGCTTTTTCCAATGTCAGATGTTACGCCTAAGGGCTTGGCAAGAGTTGTGTCAGTGATAACTAATGGAATTCTTGCTGGTGGAGATATTTTAATTGCTTCTCCTCAAAAAGACTTTGGCTCATTTTTGTCTTATGAAATAAATAAAAATAAAGGGCAAATACTAAGATATGTAACAGGAACAACAATTCGTCATATTAACGCCAACTCATTATCGAAGTTGATAGTCCATGGTACCAAGAAAGCAGAAGAATTAGAAATTTCTAAATTGTTAATTTCCATAGATAGCCTTATCGCTGCCAATCAACGACAGCAAAAAAAGCCATGGATTCGTGGTCCTCCATGACTCATTAGTATTATCTTATATCAAGCTTGCCAAATGCTTCATCACTTTATCATTATCTTGGTTTTCTAGTTCTTGAATAATATGCAAGTATGTTTGTTGTGTTGTTGTCATATTTGAATGGCCTAATCGTCTTGCCACCGACGCAATACTAACACCTGCATACAACAATAATGACGCATGTGTATGCCGCAATCCATGTATTGATATGACTGGAATTTTAGCTTTTTTACACAGTCTTTCGAGATAATGATTTACCGTGTCGTTATAGACTTTTGATTGTACAAAAATAGGTTTGTCTTCTGGCAGATTTTTCGTTAATTGTGAAAACTGTATAACCGTTTGCCAGTCTAATTGTACTTTACGAACTGATGATTTGTTCTTTGTTGGTGCAAAACCAGACTTTACAGACTTGTAATCCCAGGTTTTATTTATATTTAGATATTGATGTGCAAAGTCAAAATCCTTTGGTGTGACTGCCAATGCTTCCGCAAAACGCAAACCAGTCTTCGTAATTAATAGAATGAAATAATCCCAGTTAACACCTTCGTCTAACACCAAAATATTTAATAAATCTTGAACTTCATGCTGGCTCAAAAATTTTATTTTGTGTTTTCGGTGTTGAACACCTTTAATAATGGCTTTACGTGTTGGATCACGATCAATTAAACCTTCTTCGAGTGCATCTATCAGTGCACTTTTGATGTGTCGATGAAAATCCATAACTGTTTGACGTTCATGTGTTTCAGCATAGTCGTTTAACAGTTGTTGGTAGGTTAAACGTGACAAGTCAGACATAATTAGATCTGGTACAAGTCCAATTAGCTGTCTATGTGTCATCTCATATTTTCGGTAAGTTACCGGTCGTACCGCATCTAGCTTATATAATTTCATCCATTGGTGAAAATATTTGTGCAATTTTAGTTCTTGTGTCATAACGACACCTCCATATGAATATTTAGGAAAATAATCCCCTATCTATTCATACAGATTTATGCACATATTTACTAGGTTTAATGCAAAAATATTTTTTCTGCTTTCGCTCATCCGCTGCGTAATCACGGATATATTGATAATTTTAGACAAACAAATTTTGCATACACCACTTTTTGACTTTTTTAAGTTGATTATACTTTTGTTGATTGGCAGCGATAAGGCTATCAAGATCTTTGAGAAGAGTAGCGATTTGAGTTTGTTCCGTCTTACTACTCGAAATTTGAATTTTGTATCCTAAAAGGTCAGATGGGGTAACTCTTTTTTGACTATTTGAAGTACCGGATGAAATGGACTCTAAATCACGAGTTGTCCGATCCGAAAGTAATAGCTGTTCCAGAAAGCTAAGCACTACCTTATCGGAAATAAAAGGCATAAATTCACCTGATGCTACAGCATTATGATTTGCATTCTCAACTAACCAAATTCTTCGTTGGCGCACATTTAATTTGTTAATCAAAAGTACTTCACCGGAAATTTTTAGTCGTCCGCTTTGCATCATGATACCAGACACGGCCTTTGGTCTTTTTCTATCATCAAACGCGGGCATGCTGTATTCAACAAATTCATCATTTGAAAATTTTTGTGGAAAAATGCTATTACGTATAAAACTTCCTAATTTGCCTAACTTACACTGTTCCCAAGCGTCAGCAAACCCTGCAAATCTTAATTGTGGGAACTTGCTACCATTTTGGGGAAACAATTTCTGTAAATAGCCCTGTTTAAGTTCCTTAAGCTTAGCTAACTTACGCTGATGAAGAGCGATGGTGTTATCGAGTTGTTTGAATAATGAACCTATTTTTTTCTGCTCTTCAAGGGAACTGGGAATTTGAAATTCAGTTGATGAAACTTTTTTCCAATCTGATCTAGGCATTTTTGTACCCGAAGTATCATTAGCAACTTTTTGATAATGATTAGATTGAATTAAACTATAAACAAATTTAGGATCAGAATTTATTGATTTAAACACCCAAAAATCGCCTAGCGCTATTCCTTTAAAATCAGCTAATAACCAGTTTTTCAAATAAGGACGCAATTTTCCATATAAAATATTTTGTGAGGAAAATAAAATACCTTTTCTATCATCAAATTTATGAGATACATCTTTATTAAGGCGACCTTCTCCAGAAACAATATCTTCAAATTCCACCCTAGGCAATTCACTATTGTTTGATGATTTACTTAGTCTCGATACTATATCAGATAACTTACGCTGTTCCCAAGCATCAGTAAAACCAGAAAAACGGACTTTGGGTTGTATTTTTTCACTCATTTTTTGAACAGCTCCTTAATTTTCGTAAGCTGCTGTTGAGCGTCAGCATTTTGGCCAACTAAATCGTCCAACATCCCGCTAATATCAGTTTCTAGCTTAGAAATTTGAGTATCTGTTTCTTGCATTTCTGCACTTAATTTGTCTACATCGACCGGTGGCTCTTCTTCAAAAGTATCCACATAACGTGGAATATTGAGATTATATTCATTTTCTTTTATCTCATCTATATTCGCAACATGTGCATATTTATCCACGTTTTTTCGTGCTTTGTAGGTATCCACAATTTTATTAATATTGTCTTCAGTAAGTACGTTTTGATTTTTCTCTTTCGAAAATTCATTAGAGGCATCAATAAACAATACATCTTTATTTTCTCGGTTTTTCTTCAAAATCATAATCAAAGTTGGAATCGAAGTTGAATAGAAAATGTTTGCAGGTAAGCCAATCACCGCATCAATCATATTTTTATCAATTAATTGTTGGCGAATCTTACCCTCCTTAGCTCCTCGGAAAAGCACACCATGAGGTAAGACAATTCCCATTGTTCCAGTAGGCTTTAAATGATATAAGCCATGCAACAGGAAGGCATAATCCGCCTTCGACTTAGGAGCTAGGGCCCCATAATCACGGAAGCGCGGATCGCTCAATCTTTTTTCATTATTGTCCCAATGCGCTGAATATGGTGGATTCATAACCACTGCATCGAATTGGTAAGGTTCAGTAGTTGGCCAATCAGCATCGAGCGTATCACCGTTACGAACATAAATATCTTCATAATGAACACCATGTAACATCAGATTCATACGTGCCAAGTTAAAGGTAGTGGTATTTAATTCTTGTCCATGATAACTAATATGAAGATCACCCGTAACTTGACTTGCAACGGTCAATAACAGAGAACCTGAACCTAAAGCAGGATCATACACGCTTCGAATTTGTTCTTTACCAGCTTTATGCCCAATAGTCACAATTTTAGAAATAATTTCACTAACTGTTCTAGGAGTATAGAACTCACCGGCCTTTTTACCAGCACTCATCGCAAATTCACTAATTAAATATTCGTACGCATCTCCTAAAACATCGCGTCCTTCATTAAAATTAATATCTTTAAGCGCCATAATTGTATCATTCATAACTTGACTAGGATTCTTACCCAAACGTGTTGAGTCCAGATCAATATCTGAGAATAGTCCATCAAAATCTTCTTCTGATTCATGACCTTTAACTGATTGTTCCAAATTAAACAGCGCATTCTTTAGATCTGATACTTGAAACTGATGATTTTGAATTCGAGTAACCATGCTATCAAATAATTCATCTGGCTTAATAATAAATCCTAGTGAATCATATAGGACTTCAACAATATCTTCATGCTGATCTGTCCAGTAACGTTTATACACTGTTAATGGATCACCATCTTCTTCAGTTTCAGCAATAACTGTTTGTAATGTTCGCTCACTTAAGAATCGATAAAAGATTAATCCAAGCAGATAGTTTTTATACT
Source organism: Pediococcus ethanolidurans (assembly GCF_001437405.1). Taxonomy (GTDB): domain Bacteria; phylum Bacillota; class Bacilli; order Lactobacillales; family Lactobacillaceae; genus Pediococcus; species Pediococcus ethanolidurans. The sequence goes on from NZ_JQBY01000001.1 coordinate 87,527, forward strand.
CATTGGCATCCATTTTTCCACGTAACACATTAGCCGCATTCCACAGTGATTGCTCTAATGTTTGACTGCTGTCCTTCATAGTAAACTTCCTTTTCTACAAGTATTTAGTTAAATCTTCTTTAATAAACGTTTCCCACGCATTTGACGCTGCCGCCTTATATTGCAAGACATTTTTAAAAACATGACCGTTTGCAGCTGCCGTTTGTCGATCTGCTGTTTGTCGTAGATCACGTTCATGGTCAAACTTACCGCTTGCAACATATTCCGTGTTTAAACGTGTCAACTGATTAGGATCAAGTCCCCATTCATCACAAAAATCAAGAATAGCACGCTGTTTAGCTCGACTTTGTCTACTTGCAAAGGCGCTAATCGCATCAAAATCTTTGTCTCCTTGCATTATATCAGTTTCACTAATAAAAGATTTTATTTGCTCAGCAGTTGCTGAATGTCCCGATTTAGCGTATTTATTTAAGGCAGTTTCTAATTCTTTTTGTGTATCTTCTGTCAGTTGTCGATCTCTTTCAGTTTGGGACTTCATAAACTCATGCTGTGCTCGTATGGCCTTCGTTGCTAAAGTAAGGACATACTCCTTATCGATGACTAACTCATGGATGACCACGTCATCAAAGTCAAAGTTTAGCAACTCTTGTTGTTTAGGATCTTCAATTTCATCTTCTTGAGCTGCTGTCACAACTATTTTAATGTTTTCAAAAGCTCCCTGATAATAGCCATATTCTTCTTGTGTTATGCCATAATCATTAGCTTGTTCATTCCAATTAAATTCAGAGTAAGAAGCAATATACTGTAACTTTTTAGCAAGACTTCTAAACCGATTCAAAAACTCTATTTGATCATCCTGAGTTTCATCTTGTAAATCGTTAGCATCCTCTGGTTGTGGCACGTAACGTCTTAAATCCGACACTTCTTCACGAAATTCATTTTGCATTTGATCAAAATCGGGACGGAATACTTTTTTAAAAGAACCTTCACCAGCATATTTTTCAAATGCATCTTTAGTTCTTTCTTCCATCAGTTTTGGTCTTCGAAAAATAACAATGTTTCCTTGAGATTTGTTTTTATCAAAAATTCGGTTAGTTCGAGCATATGCTTGAATCAATCCTTGATATTCCAACAATTTATCTAAATAGAGCGTATTTAGTCGCTGAGCATCAAACCCAGTGAGAAGCCGTGCAACAACGATTGTTAAATCAATTGATTGTTCTGGCTTCAGATGACGGTATTGGCCTTCCATACGCGCAGCTCTTTTAGCCACATCTTCAATATAAGCATTAATATTATCCAAATTAAATGTCGAGTTATTGTCTGTATATCGCTGAGAGTAGTCTTTCATGGCTTCTACCAAGCCGTTACGTTGACTTTGATTGTTATCGCCATTTTCATTTAACGAATAAGTAATTGCTACTTTAAGTTTGGATTCACCATTTTCATATTTCTTTTTGAAAATATCGTAAAAACGTTGAGCTTGTTGAATTGAGCTCGTTGCAAGAATTGCATTAAAGCTACCATGCTCTGATTTTTTCTGCCAATTTTTGATAATCCATTTAACTACCTTATTTCTGTACTGATCTGATTCTTCTGAATCTCCGTCATAAAATGAGTCAGGTAAATCAGGTTCCTGAATGTCATCACCATTTTGATCCGTAACCTGTGCCAAATTTACATACTCAGAATTAAATTTAAGAATTGCACCATCATTTAAAGCATTTCCAATATTGTAACGATGTAACTCTGGCCCAAATTGAGTTTCAGTTGTCTGATCCTCAGAAGTTTTATTAAATTCAAAAATTGGCGTCCCAGTGAAACCATACCAATTTTGCTTTGGAAAAGCTTGTTTGATTGTGCGTTGCATTTCACCAAATTGCGAACGATGCGCCTCATCAACAATGAACACCATTCTTCGTTGCATCACTTTATCAAGAAAACCTTTTTTACCTGCTGCAATCTGTGCATTATGACGGTCAACTGCAATTTTCATTTTGTTAATCGTAGTCACAATAACACCTGTTTTATTTGATTTAAGATGTCGAATCAAATCATTGGTATTATTGATTTCGAAAACATTATCGTCACTACCACTAGAAAACATTGCAAAATTCTTGCCGGATTGCGAATCTAACTCTTTTCGATCAGATAAAAAAATCACCTGATTGGCAGGATCACGTTGTAATAAAGTTGCAGTTTTGTATGCCGTCATCGTTTTTCCTGAACCGGTTGCATGCCAAACGTAACCGTCTTTATGTTGTGCAAAGGCCTCACGAATGGCTTTAACTGCATGAATCTGATATGGCCGTAACACAACTAAGTTTTCACTATTCACAAGAGTGAAATTGCTAACAATGTTATGTGCCATCGGAATCATTAAAAATTCTTCTGTAAATTGCTTCCAATTACGAACAGCCTTGTTAGAGGCATCTAACCATTCAAAGAAGAATTTATCGTTAAAACTATCAGCTGATTTTTGATTAGCAAAATAACGACTAGCATCTTCTTTAAGAGCAACAAAGATTTGAACTAAAGTATATAATCCGTCGTATTTATGTTCTGATTTATATTTAGCAATCTGATTAGTGGCAGTTTTAAGACTAACGTCTACCTTCTTCTCCTCAACTTGAATCAGTGGCATCCCATTAAATAACAAGGTAACGTCAAAGCGGCGGTTAGGATCATCTGGCTTATTTTCCATTCCCGGACGAATTGCCTGTTTGATTACCTCATAGCGCATTTGACCTCCAGCGACATCATCACGCCAAAAAGCACGCAATTGAATTCTGCCTAAGTCAGGATTCTCACGTGTTAAATTGATTTCAGCTACATAGCCCTTAGTTAAGAACCGATTAACATCAATTGGTGTCATTCCTTCAATAAAACGCATAATATCTTGCATTTCTCTGTCTGTAATATCCACACCAGAAAGCACTTCACGATTATTTTGATTAAGAATTTCTCTAAAATGGTTTTCCAATTGCTGCGGAGTAGCTTCATCTAATTCTTGAAGATACGTCCATCCATTGTGACATAGTGTTTCAATAAATTCATTTTCGAAAGGGATTTCTCCCTTGGTTTTATAAAGTGACATTTTTATCACACTCTCCAAAGTTTTTAAGATGATTTTTTATAGTTCATAGACCTACTCAAATACGATAATTACCATAGTATCAATTTTACATTATAAAGTGAGGTTTGTGACGATTTAGAAAGAAAAAGATACCAAAGCTTTTCACTTGGTATCTTTTGAGCGTTTTGTAATATCTCTCTTATAGTTGTCAGATAAAGTAATATAATTCATTTGATTATCATTCTATGCCTAGATCTAAGTACACAGAAAATGAAAGCTAGAGATATTAGGGAAATTCAAGCAGTCAAACTTATCATTAAAAAAGTTTGCCAAACATCATCTGGTTTCAAACCCTATCACAAGAGATTGGCAAGTTAGGTATCATTTTAATGTAATCATAAAACTCTTCTAAGTTCACCGTAACAAACACTATTCTAAAGAATCAAAATGGAAAACTGTCAGTGGTTTATTAATCAAGAATTCTATTTGATAATGCCTTAATGGAATGAAGCCGTTTAGAAAAGATTCAACTTTTGTATTATTTCATCTGTCAGCTTGATCGAGACTAGTACATACAATCAATCTTGAATTATAAAATTAATGAAAACTTTAAATTTGCGATGACTTATTTTTTTAAAACAAATCGTTATAAATCATTAATATCAATTTCTCTCATAATCAGTCTTTCCTCAAGTAACAATTTATGTAAAAGGTTCTTACCATGAGCAACATTTGTTAATGTGTCTGCATACTTTTGTATTAGGTCAATAATACCTTGGTAAACTTGGCCCTTAATTTGACTCTTTAAATCTAAATTATAAATTGAGTAATCAAATTCGATGACTACTTCCGAACTATAAAGATCGTATCTATCAAAAATTGCTTGAAAATAAGAATAATCCTGTTCATCCAAGGAGTGTCCAAAAATATTAATTCTTTTAACTGTATTGGGAAGTAGTCGATTTTTTGTACGATTAATATGCAATGAAAGTTCTCGATAAGTTTTTGTAAACTTATATTTTTCGTCATCAACACTAATATTTGAGCTATCAATTCCCAAAATCAAATTATTATCCTTAAGATCTCCATGAACATGATCCACGCGTGCAATTTTTGTCATTACTCCGCCAATCTGAGTTGGATTGTCAAAAACTGCTGGCATCGTATAATTAAAATCCACAATGTTTTCAACTTCATTATTAACAGCAGAAAAATCATCTTGAACTATTAAGTCAAATAACTTTCCGGATTTTAAATTATATTCTGTAGCCTTCGCTTTTACCACTTCATTAAGATATAAACGAAAATTCGACTCAAAATCTTTCAGTTGACACATCAAATATCGATATGGGCTCTTCATAAATTGATCTATTTTTTGATTTTCTTTCAACAAAATTAATGCACATATTTCTAAAAAATTTAGAGAACTCTCACTCGAGTATCCAATAGTAAAGTTTTGATTATTTTCTTTTTGTTCTTTTGTGATATAAAAAATCAGTTTTTGTATATTTATTTCTGAATTATTTAACAAAAAATCTCTTATTACTGCTTCAATATCACACCAATTAGGTATTGCATGAATTTGCATGTTAAGTAACAAAAGAATCATCCAGAAATTTTCCGTTCCATTTAATTTTAAAAAACGTTCCTCAAACTCTTTAATCATATTTTCTTCAGTATTTGAATGTATTCGGCTGTTTTTAGAAAAATTTAGAAAGTCAATATACGCTGTTTTAAATTCATTTTTAAGTTCATTGTATTTTGAAGAAATAAAATTACTAAAAGATGTTTCAATATTACATGCCAAATCAAATCCATTTCCAATAATAACCAAATTAGTAACTTGTTCACGTGCCATTATCTTCCTCCAAAAGTTTTATTTTAGTATAAGCTATTTAAAACAAGTTGCAAATATTGATCAATTTGTCATAACAATCACCACAACACTCCCAACAAAAATAAACACCAATCCCATAAAAACACGCAGCATCCCCACTACCGGCTTTTCTTTAAGCCAAACAATTCCCAGTATAGTGGCAAATTTGAGACAGTAAAAAAGCATTAACCAACCCATTCAACGACATTGACCAAAGATAAGTCCCTGCAGCAACACCAAACAATGTTCCTACTAGTGTATTCAATCGCACTCTATTGAAATGTAAGTTGGTATTTCGATTAAACATTACCGCAAGGACGCTTGCCATTAATGTCATCCCAACTGCTTGAGGTAACAGCTCTGCAACTGCATTGCCATTTTGAATTAATTTGGGAAAAGCTGAATAACTCCAATAACCAACGGTTGTGAGAATTAAAATTAAATAGTCGATCTTATGGGAACTGCCGTCTGTTTCCAATTTATTAGATCGCGTCATATTACCAATAATCAATCCTACAACAATAGTAGTTATACCGATAACGCCGAATACAAATTGCTCACTACCTTGCCATTCGCCAAACACCAAACCGCCAATTAAAGTATTCCCAATAATCTGTAATCCTGCCGAAATAGGAAAGGTTCTACTCACACCGATCCGTTGATAAGCCCAATACTGACCATACTGACCAATGCTCCATCCTATTCCAGAAACTAAGCTGAACATCCCTGTCGTCAAATTTATTTGTGGTTTAAAGTAAATAAACACTAAAATCGATACGATCAACGTTCCAAATGTAGTTCCAAGTAACTGTTCGATTGCACTACCCTTGACATAATATAAAATTGTTGGCATTATTCCCCAAATAATAGCTGGAATTAATCCAATAAGTATTGTCATCATAAAAACCTCACAAAAAAAGATATCGTTGCGTCAAAATAACTCAACGATATCTTGATAAAATTTATGCTTCTATTCCATATTCATCAACTTATTTGTACTAGCATATTTCAAAGTTAAAATATCATATGGGTCTACTTTTCCTTCAAATTTTTTTGGTTCATCAACCGCATCAACGACTTTTACTCCTCTAGGTAAATTAAAAGATACCGTACCTTTAGTTGGATTGGTTACTCGCACAATTACTGCATCCTCATCGAAATAATCAGGATAACAAGCACTTATCACTAAGTCGTTTGGAATTTTTAACAAGCTAAGTTTTACAGGTAATTTTTTATCTGGAACTAAACTGTCTTGTAATTTATTATCTAATCGATTTTCAAAAAGGTTTAATTCTTGAACTTGATAACTCAACACGCTACTTAAAAACTGAACTGACTTTTTAGCAGTCGCTAGTTCATCAAAATGATCGGTCAAACAAATATGAAAATTAAATTGAAATTTTTGGAACAGTTCCGCTTTTGGCGTTGCAATTAACGGATGTCCCAATTTAGTTGTATCACCCGATGCGCGACCAGGCCGATTAACTAAATTTGGTTTTCCTAGTTGATCAGTTGTGGCTAACAATGTAAACAATAATTTTTCATTCTGTTGTCGGTATTCTTTCACATCATCCGTAAAAATCGATATGTTTTGGTTTGATCCATCAGTTACCGAAACATTATTATCTAGTGGCCAGTAATTTATAGGACGCTCTGCATATTTCTTTTGCCAACTTACATTTTTCTCAGAATTACGCGTCAAATATCCAAATGGTACAGAGGCTCTAGCATTTTCCTTCGCACCTGTGTTAATTCCTAACGTAAGTTGATGATCTTCGATTGTATTATCAAAATTAATTTGAACATCAATTTGCCCTAGTTCAAGCAACGTTAACTTAACCGTGTAACTAAATTGTTTATTGTATTTGTGTAAACGACGATCTTCTAACGAGAAAGGTAACAATGTACTCCCCTTTAGAATCAACTGTTGAAAATGCTTATTTTTAACCACTTTTCCTGATTCAAAATGTAAAGTGATTTTTTTATCTTCAGGTAAAGGCGAAAAATCATAGGTATCACCCGCATTACCTCGATCTTCTAAGAACAGGAAGTTTTCAATTTTTTCTCCGTGCGATCGACTGAAAACTAGATTTTGATTTCTAAATGAAATTTCAACTTTCGAATCACTAATCTTTAATTCATCCTGAATTTCGGGTTTTAATTCATTTTCTACACTATGAAAGCTAATAATCTTATATCCCATTGATGGCAGTTCCGTTTTAATTAAATAATCCGTCACGTAATAGCCAGCTTCTGTAACTTCTTCTGTACCTCCTGGAACTTCTTTTAGCACATTTTTGCGCTCTTTTACATAGCTTTGTTTCAATTGATAACACTCTTGAACGTCATCAAACTCTATATATTTTTGAGAAGCAATTACGTGTATTTTTTGAAAGTCCACTCTTTTTTCGGGCAAAGGATTTAGTAATAAAACTTGGTTAGTGGTTAATTTTAATTGACGACTAATCATTCGCTGCACTGTATTAATAATACTGTCAGCAAGCTCCTCGCCTTCTTTTAAACGGTGCATAATGTCATCAGCAACTGAATCAACCACACTACCTGCTAAACTATCATGTGCTTGACTTTTTAATAGTTTTTCCCAAGCTGCTACTAAAACACCATTACTCAAATCAATACCGCAAGCTTTGCCAATCACCATAACTGGTTCCACTTCATGAATGAGTTTAGTTTCTAAATGACTTACGGCTAATTTAATATTCATGCGACTTGATCCACAACTACGGTGAATACGTGCAAAAATTGGATCTAGAAATTCACCAACATAGTTTGAAAGATCTTTACGCTGAATTTTTTTGACAAATCCGGCATAGTCATCAATTTTATATTTATACTTACCGATTTCATTGATTTGGGCTACTTTAGACTCAAAATCATGAATAATATCCATTTGATCGTTGCCAGTTGGAATTAAGACATCTTTTTCAAAATTAGCTGAATGTTTTTCAATAAAATTGACTGCCGGGTCTAATCGATAATCCACATAATGATGACTAGGTTCTAACAACATCCCCGTTCCGTATCCCTGTGGCATATTAATTGCGGTCACATTTTTCGAACCACTCAGACTTTGCCAATTAAAATAGAAGCCATCGGTTTTATTTGGATCGATTCCCCGCCAAAAAACGAAATTATCAATCCCCAACTCGTTCAAAATCACCGGTAACTGACTATTAAATCCAAATGTATCAGGTAAGTAGCCTACTTTCATTCGCGAACCATATTTTTGAGTTTTTAATTGACCAATAATACCGTTTCGAAGTAAGGATTCTCCTTTTACATGCAGTGCATCGGATTGCGTATACCAAGGCCCAATTTGTAACTGATCATCCGCAACTAATTGTTTGATTTTGGACAGCAGCTCTGGTCGTACATTCAGATAGTCATCAAGAATAGAAATTTGACCATCGAGTACAAACTTCATCTTGGGATGTGCCTCTAATTCTTTAATCGCACTGGTAAAAAGTAGATCACTTAAAATTATCGAATCTTGACCAGAAAAATACCATTCGCGATCCCAATGAGTATGATTAACAAGGTAAACTGTTGATATATTCTTAGACATTTTAACTAATTCTCCCACTGATCTTCAGAAAAGTACTCACTATCGTTATCATCACTTTTTTCTTCAGTTTCTTCTGGTTGTTCTTCCTTAATATCCTTACGGAATAAGAGTGTTAACCCTGTAACAATTAAGGTTCCAACTAAAATTGCAAAGATATAAACCCACCATTTTTCAACAGCAAACCAACCATAAAATCCTGAAATTGGTGCTCGGTTAACAGCTCCCAGTCCAAGCGCAATCGCACTACCTACTGCTGAACCAATCACATTTGCTGGAATAACCTTCAATGGTGATTCAACGGCAAAAGGAATTGCACCTTCACTAACACCAATCAGTCCCATAACTAGTGAAGCATTTCCGGCTTCTTTTAATTCGTTATTGAATTTACGTTTGCCTAAAACTGTTGCTAGTCCTAAACCTAGTGGCGGAATAATAATAGCAACTTGAGCAGCTTTATTAGGATCATAAACACCACTTGTTAAAAGTGCCATTGCAGTTGTAACAGCGGCTTTATTAACAGGTCCACCTAAATCAAATCCAACCATGCCACCAACGATTGCGGCTAACAAAATTCTATTTGTACCCGTCATTCCTTTCAACCAGGCAGCTAATCCTGTATTCAAACTGGCAAATGGAATACCAATTACATACTGAATTAGAAATAACGTCACAAACGCCCCGACCACTGGAACAATAAATACAGGTAGCACTGACTTTGCAGCTTCTGGAAGATGAATATGATCAATTAAGAACTTAACTGTATATCCGGCAATAAGACCAGAAGCTAATGCACCTAAGAATCCGGCATTCATATTGGCTACCAAGAGACCTCCAATAATACCTGGTGCAATACCACCTTTATCTGCGATTGAATAGGCAATATACGCCGAAATGATTGGGAACATCAGTCCTAAGGCAATACCACCCCAACCATCATCTACATTTAAAAACCTAATGATCATGTTGGCACTTTTTGCCCACTTCGGATCCCAAATATCTGAAATACCAAAGAAAGATGCCCCAACACGACTAATTGCCATTAATACCGCACCAGAGATTACAACCGGAATCATATAAGAAATACCAGTCATAATATGTGTTTCTAACTGCTTACCAAATTTCTTCCACGTCATTTTACTCAGCTCCTCACTTTTTATCTGCCAACGCTAAAGCATCATTAATTACCTTTTCTGCGTCTTTTATGGGATCGCTTACATTGATCTGCATAACTTTTTTATTTTCAAATCGTTCTGCATCTCTCACTTTGGTGTCTGTTGCAAAAATAACAGCTTCTCCAATTTGAACATCCTTAGCTGTTAATTTATGTCCAATCCCGGTCGCTCCCTGTGTTTCTACTTTGATTAAAACACCCATTTTTTTAGCTGCTTTGATTAAAGCTTTTTCTGCCATATACGTATGAGCAACACCTGTTGCACAAGCCGTAACTGCTAATAATTTTCTTGCCATAATAATTCCCTCATTTCATAAATATTTTTTCTAAATCTTCTTTTGAATCCGCTAACTCTAATTTCTCACGTACATCATCATCCATTAAAGTTCCAGCTAATTCCGATAAAAGTTGCAAGTGTTCATTATCACCATCATCCGGAATGGCCAATAGAAAAACATATTCTACCGGTTTATCGTCTAAGGCCTGCCATTCAACTGGCTTAGCTAGTTTCGCGATGGCAACTGCAGAGGATTTAACCACTTCAGATTTTCCATGTGGAATGGCAATTCCTCCACCAATACCAGTAGTTCCTTCTGTTTCACGCTCGTTAACAGCTTCAATGTACCGTTCTTTATCTGTAATCACTCCGTTTTTTAAATATAAATCAGCCAACTGATCTATAACTGCATCTCGATCACTGGCAATCAAATTAAATTTTACCAATTTCGGTTGAATAATCTTTGTAAGTGCCATTGCCTCAATTCTCCTTCTCAATTAATTTATTAAATAGTTCTGTATTTGTTGAACTATCAACTAACTTTTCTAGTGATCGACTATTACTAACCAGATCATAAAAATCATCAAATACACTATCAATTTGTGGTTGCGTTAACTTTTTAGTCATTGCAATGAAAAAAACTATTGAAGTATTCTGGTTACCCCATTTTATTGGATGCGCCAATGAACAAATTGCAATGACTGGTTTTTGAACAAAACTTGGATTAGCATGTGGTACTGCATAACTACCAAAGCTAGTGAAGGATAGTTGCTCTCGTTGAATCGCACTTTCTGTGACGCCTTTTAGAGCAAAACCATGTTTTATCAATTTTTCACCAATAAATTGAATAACTTCTTGCCAACTGTTTAACTGTTTATTAGCAAAAGTCAATTCTGGATAAATTAGCTTCTTAAATTCTGAGTTTTTAGTTTTTTGTGCATGTTTGGATTGCTGAATCATATTTTTAATTGATTGAAGTTCTCCACTTTCTAATAGTGGTGAAACCACAACCGTTGGAATCCCACTTAACTGAATTTGAATTGTACTAATAACTAGATCAACATCTTGTAACGATTTTGTTTGTAGTTCTTGAATTGATAACACACCAACAATCTGCAACTCAGGAAATTCTTTTCTAACCTTTGCCGCCAGCAACTGCGCGGATCCTAGACCAGTACTGCAAACAATAATCACTCGTAACCGGCTATGATTTGTTCGTTGCCTTTCCAAAAATGCCTCTAAGTAAAGTGCCAGATACGCAACTTCATCATCATTCATCTGAACCTGTTCATTTTTCTCGTAGTCTTTGGCAATTTTTAACGCTTCATCAAATGCCTGTGTATAATTGCGTTTAATAATACTTGTGTAAGGATTACTTATACTAGCACCCACTTGTAATCGATTTAATGCCGATTCCAAATGTAACGTCAGCCCTGCCAACAATTCCTCATCCATTCCAAATTCTTTAAGTAAAAGTCTTAATCTATCCTTAACTGGCGATTGAGAACTTTTGAGTGTCAGATTAGTAACACCCGTAGTTGCCGAAATCAAATGTAACTGAATATAACCAAGTTCTTCTTTAGGTAACGTAATATTTAACTGTTTCTGAATCATATTTGCCAAAATTATGGCTTTATCTCGTTCTTGGTTACCTAATTTTTTAAAGAACTGAAAACTTTTAGGAATTGCATTTCCATCCGTAACACGTTGAACTGCGATAGCTAAATGAATTACTAATGACTGAAAAGCATAATCTGACATTTTGACATTTTGTTGTTCAACAAATTGTGTGACAATTTTGACTAACTTACCGGTCATTTCACTGGATATCAATGAATCTTTTGTAATTTGTTGATAGCTCATAAAGTTCTCTGAGGGATTGTGATTTGCTACCCAATGATTATCCCAGAATGAATTTAAAGTTTTAAAAAGTATCTTACGTTTCTGTGGCTCACTACCAACTAAACGCACACCTTTTTTTTGATGTCTCTCAAGTTGAACACCTTGTGACTTAATTTGAGATTCTAATTGCTTTAAATTTCGCTCAATGGTTTTAGGACTTATAAATAATTCATCCGACAGTTGTTCAACTGTAAGAAAACTATTTGCTTTAAGTAATTGAGTTAGTATATACGTCACCCGTTCCTTATCATTGTCCGGCACCGAACGTTTTCTGGAAATCTTGTTTAACAACTCTTGAGGATTAGTTACATTTCCTTGTACTGTGATACCAATTCGCGGTTGTCGCTCAACCATGACATCATATTCCTGTAAAAATGGTTCAATAACTTCTAGATCGTTGTACACGGTTTTCTCCGAAACACCTACCTTTTTGGCCAACTCACCTGCCGTAGTTCGACGAACATTCAATAAAATTTTAACGAGTGTTAATTGACGAGCATTTAAGTTAACCATTACTTCACCTCCATTTCATCCCTACAATTTTAGTATAAAGGATTATTAAGCGCTTACAACGAATCGTATTACCAGATTAATGTGGAAATAGATAAAAAAACTGTCAAATAAGAATTACTTCCTTATTTGACGGCTTAATTTTCTATACACTGATTGTTTGAATCATTAATATATTTTTATTCATTGAAATATCTTCAATAATTTCAGCATAACTTACTTTCTTCGGTAATTCGATCGTGTAAATATTCTTATATATAACAGAATCGTATTCTGATTTAGAAGCACTAAAATTAACATCAGTTATTTTTATAGCTTTTTTTTCAAAATATTCTTGTATGAATTCTTTTGTTTCCTCTTTGTGTTGATATTTTATCTCAATTTTCTTAAACGAATTAACACGTATAATTCGACTAATCAATGTTAATACTAAAATTACAGAGACAGCACTTATAAGTGCAATTTTATAATATCCCATACCCACCGCTATTCCTAAACCAGCGGTTGCCCATAATGAAGCTGCCGTTGTCAGCCCTCTAATGCTATGATGAGTCACAATAATTGTTCCTGCTCCAAGAAAGCCGACACCACTAACAACTTGTGCTATAAGTCTTGCCTCATCAGCACGAATAACTCCTGAAAACTTCGGATACTGTTGTGCAGCAACGATTGCTTGAAATCCAATTTCTCGTTGAATCATTGCTATTATACATGCGCCCACACAAACAAGTATATGAGTCTTAATACCTGCTGGTCTATTTTTATGTTCTCTATCATATCCAATCATTCCCGAAACAATTATACTCACTGCTAAACGAGCTATTATATCCACGTATCCAACAGTTGTCGTCATTTTAAACAACTCCAAGAAGTCCTAAAGTAATTGCTAATACTAGTACGCCTAATAACACCCAGTTAACGTTAACTTTTTTGCTCAATAACCAATAGCATCCAAGTGTTACTAAAAGTGGAATTAACCCTTTAAACAGCTGATCCATATATGTCTGAATTAAGATTGGTTTACCATCTGAAATAGGAATGGAAAGTTTTGATTTAAAAATAACCATACTTGCCGTCATACTACCAATCATTAACAAACCAAGTGTGCTAGCTGCCTTAGTCAAGAGTTTCATACTGCCGCTCTCGTAAATATTTTCAATAAATGTTGATCCTAACGTAAAACCCATATACGTCAAATAATATCTAGTTAAGATTGAAGGAACATTGTAAATTATCAAAAATAGAATAGGGCCAAGAATTGATCCCTGTGCAGCTAAGCTGATACCGACACCCGCTGCAATTACACGTAGAACACCCCAAAAAATTGAATCTCCAATCCCTGATAATGGTCCCATTAAAGAAGTTTTTAAAGCAACAATTGAATCAGGATCGAAATCTTTTTCTTCACTATTCTTTTTTTCCATTGATGCAACAAGTCCCATAACAAATGTACCCACATTTTGCGTTATGTTATACCATGTCGTATGTCGAGACAATGCTTCAGCCTGATCTTCTGGATTTTTATAATACCTTCTAATTGCAGGCATTATCGAATAAATAAAACCAGGAGCATGTGCCATTGAAGCACCCGCACGACTTCCAAAAACTGTAAATGAACGCCAAAATATAGAGTTTAACATTTTTTTATCTTCTTTTGATACATCTTTAGTTAATTTCATTCGAAGAAATCCTCCTCTTCTTTATCTTCTGAGTTAGCTAACGAATCTTCTGTATTAACTACGCTTACTTTCTTCTGATTATTTTCAATTTGCAAAAGCTGTCTATCTCTATAGGCATTCAATATCACAATAATTACGCCAATAACCGCTACAGCTATTGAAGGGAGGTTCAAATATGCCACCATAACAAATCCCAAAAAATAATATGGAGATAATTCTTTACTCCACAACATTCTCATAAGAATAGCAAATCCAACTGCTGGTAGAAGTCCACCGGTTGCAGATAATCCGGCCATTAAATTATCAGGTATTTCTTTAATTAATGCTTGTACTGGTTGCGCTCCTTCAAGTACGCCAAAGAAGGTTACTAGAGAAAATATAAAATAATTTAAGAACCACATAAAGAAATGTGTGAAAGTTAATCCTTTTTGATTATTTTCTCTGGCCTGTTTATTGATAATAGGAACAAAGATATTCATCACAACATTCTTTAAAAACATGGAAATAAACGCTGCAAACACACCAATTGGAACCGCCAACGCTAGAGCTGCCTTTTGATTAACATTCATAATTATCGAAAAAGTTGTTGCAAGAACCGTTGCGGTAACAGGTTCTGCAGAAAGTGCACCTCCAATATCGACAGCGCCCATAAAGATTGCTTCAAGAGAGGCACCCATAATAATACCAGTATGTAGATCGCCCATTATGAAACCAGTAACCATACCCACAACTAATGGTCGCTCAATCATCGTTTGACCAAAAAGCCAATTGCCACCATAACAAATAAATACTGTTAATGCAGCTAGCAATGCCACTTTTAACATTTCTATTCCTCCAATCTAATTAACTACTTGAGTAAACTGCTAATAGATACTTTATTGTTACTTGGAATGACCTGCGTAAACGTAGGTTTCCCAACTTTTACTAATTCCTCTAAAGCCTTTTTTTCAGATGGTGAAACCATAATTGTATTAGTAAGTTTCTCTGGTTCTCCTTCTGACTTATCTGCAAATCGACCTACGTTTGCAACATTAATGCCTAAAATATTGTCTACATTCTGTGCAATTTTCAAGGCATCCTTTATATTATTTGTTAGAGCAAACATTCTCATATCCTTTCCTTTAGGATTGTTAAAGACTTTAATTGATTCATCAACTGATCGAATTAGTAATTTTTTGCCTGTTGGTGTAGCCATTTTTAACGTCATTTGCACCGGTGCACTTGTTGAGGCATTATCATTCGCAACAACTATTCCTGGTGTATTTAATTCTTTCGTCCAAACAAGTGCTACTTGTCCGTGAATTAGACGATCATCGACTCTTAACTGTACAATCATTTTTATCTCTCCTTAATTAAAAAAATCACTATTTGATTCTTCACTTTTATCTGTATTATCTGGAATTTGCCAATCAATTACTTCAAGTTTGCTTTCTGCAACAATTTTGTCTACTAGGTTGCGATCTACAGGATCTTTATTAAGAACAAAAGACATGACTAATGGCAAATTTACTCCCGTAATCACAAATACATTTTTATTTTCTTGTCCTAATAATCTCTGCACAACTCGCTGATTTACACTTCCTCCTTTTATATCAGTTAAGATAACTCCTGGTTCGTGTTTCAATTGTTTGATAAAATAATCTATTTGATCCGTATAATCAGTATCATCAATATACGCATCGATTACTGATAATTTTTCTCCCAAACCAGACAGCAATTCAATCGAGCTTTTCAATCCACTTGCCAACTTTCCATGTGATGCTACAAGTATTCTATTCATCCTTAACTCATCCCTTCTGTCTTTTATAAAGCAAATTCCGTGCCAAATAAAAAAAGCCCATGAATTTAGGCTTTTGAATACTAATGTTTAATTATTTAATTTGTGTTCAATCTTTTTTAATATAGAGTTTAAAGATCTCAAATAATAGAGATATTTCGTAATCATCAATAACGACATTATACTTAAGAGCTATCGGCTTAAAAATATCTTTTGTAACTTTATAAAATTCCTTTGCCTCTGCAGAAAGTGGAACATTGTCTATAGATAATCGTGTTCTATTTGACATTAATCGTTCGATCATTAATGCAATATGCATATAAAGATTCAGTTTGATTTTTCCATCCAAATTAAATTCATAATAATTTTCATACTTAAAAATAATTGTTTCAACATCATTCATAATGATGTTAGGATTCAGAAACATTAGTCTCTCGGCAATTCCCTCTAACGAAAAGAATCTTAATAATTCTTCATCAAGACTATAAAGTTGTTTCTTTGACAAGTATTTATTCATAACTCTGTGAATAAAGTCCTTACCACTTTGATCCAAAATGTCATAAACATTGAGATTAGGAATTGCAAATTTCTTAGGCAATGAAGAAGTTGTTAATATAAAAATAGTATTAGCAAAATAATTTTCCTCATTTCCTGCAATCAGTTCTTTCAAGTCTTTATACTCTAAAACATTTAATTCAATTTTTTCAGGCATAAATGGTTCCATGATATCTTTTATTTTTTCTGAAATACCCAATCCTGACATACAAGATATAATAATATTTTTCTTCTGTGAAAAGCCACTGTAGTATTGACTTTCAATAGTATAGTTTTCTTTTGCATATTTTGATATTTCTTTAAAGTCTTGATGGCTTTGTACTTTAAGTGCAACATCTAATGCCGTTGCGGTCGTCAAATTATTAATAACCAACAAATCACTATCTAATTCTCCAGAAATCATATTATACAGCTGACTTAACGAGCCCATGTCAATCATTAAAATGAAACCTGTCATACGTTGAAATTCCGTAATTAACTTAAGCGTGCTCTCTACTATTTTATTAATAGATATATCAATAGGCATATCTATTGCATCAACTAAATAATTACCTCCTAGTTGATTTACCACCGCCTGAATACTACTGGCTGTTTGACTACCATGTGAAATCAGTAAAATTTGAAGTCCGATATTCTCATCTGTTTGATCAGAGATCATTATTGCCAAAATGATAGTCAAACTTAATTGTGCGGCTTGATTATCAGGTTGCAGACTTTTAGTCGCATATTTTGCAATGTGCATTGTTCGTGGACACTTTGTTCTTAAAATCTCTTGCCATTTCTTCAAAGTTTCGGTATCTAAAATCACATTTTTTAAAGTCATGAAAGCAAGAAGAACGCTGAAATATTTTTGAATTTTTATGCCAAATTTTTGATGTAAATTTTTCTCTAGAATTGCTTTTGTTTCCGCATAAATTATTGGATCTAGTAGATCACACGTAATGTTTTTTTGAACACATTCCATTAAATTATTACGTGCAGTATCAATCTCATCACTTTTCTTTATAGCTTTATCAACTAAAAAGGAAAAAGAATTTAGCAGTTCAATATTATTCAGAAAATTAGCGTTAACATCAATTTGAATGGTATGTGTTTTTTGTGGCCCAATTTCTATTTTTTTAATGTTCTGTGCAATTTGACTATAAGAAATCGCACACATCATTCTAATTTCATTTTTTATTTTTCCAACGTTTCCCTCGAAATCCTTGTTCAAAAACCATTTCCAGGTTGCCTCATCAATACTTATTGACTTATTTAATCGCCTAGCTTCAGCTAAGAATAAGTATTCTAATAATTCATTTCTTTCAATTAAAGGTCGCTCCGAATATTTTAACAGCCTTACATGTACTGGCACTCTTCTCATAAAAGTTGTCAGTAACGTATTATCGGTATTTTCTGTAGTTGCAAAAATTAAACGAACCTCAGAATGTTCTAAAACTGTGTTCTCACCTACAGGATAAAAATTACCGGTATCCAAAAATTGAAATAACTTTTCCTGATTTTCTCCAGAAAGTCTATGCACCTCATCTAGAAATAAAATGCCGCCATTAGCATTCTTTAAAAAGCCATCATAATCAGACACTGCTCCGGTAAACGCACCTTTTTTATAGCCAAAAAGAACCGACGATAGTAATTCAGGATTATTTGCATAGTCAGCACAATTCAAAGTTAAAAATTTAGCAGAATCACTAATAATATGCGTATTTTTAGTGTATTCATAGATATTCTCTGCTAAATAGCTTTTCCCCGTTCCACTTGGTCCAGTTATTAAAATATTCAAACCTTTTGGTGGATACTTCACAGCTGCTATACAGTTTGCAAGTATATCTTTTTGACTGCCGTATTTGCCAATGTAATTATCAAAATAATCAATATTATTATCTGACTCACCAGTAACTTCAGAAAAATACCATTCAACCGGTCTGTTCTTTGTCTTTTGTACCAATTCAGCTTTAAATAATTTATTTAGATAATTACTACACACAGATCTCGAAAGACCTGTTGCCTCAGCGAAATCAGAGGTTGTTATTCTTTCCTTGTTCTGCTTTTCTAAAGTTTCATGTAGCTTTGAAATAATTCTTTTTTCTATATTCATTTTGCTCCCCCTGTTTATTAAGCCATTTTGAATCAGCATTCCTTAAATACTTATTAAAGCATAACAAAATTGTTTTAAACACTCAATTCCAAATTTAAACACAAGAAGAACATGTGAGAATAACGATTATTTACGTTCTTATTTTTCGAAGAATTCAAAAACATAAACTATAATACGGTATTCGATCAAAATGTTGATAAATAGCCAACCTTCACCCAAAAATGCAGTGAAAGTTGACTATTTATTTTTACTATCAAATTTAGCGCTGTACGATTCAACACTTACGTTAATTTTTTACACTTTGTAAAAATTTTTACATTAATAAATTTATAATCCAGTTCTAAATTAACTAATTCATTTTAAAGATCTTTTCAGTTTCAGGATAATTCAGAAGCTTTTCAATTCTATTATTTCTTTAAATTTTTACTACCCATTTTCATATGAAACTCAGGATCACTCGCAATATCAGGATTAATTCCCTTTTCGGTGGAAATATAATAGGCTAAACACTGAAATGGAATAATATATTCTAATGCAGAAAAGTACAAATCATTAATAAACGGTAAAACTAAACTACGTACATTTTGGTTTTTATCGGAACTAACAGAATACTGATAGTCTGTTTTGGTAGCCAAATAATTCACTAATTTTAGTTGTCGTTTATAATATTGATCCTGCGTATTCTCGATTATTAACAAGACACTTGACTTATCAATAGCATTATATCCTCCATGCATAAACTCCTCAAGTTCGTAACCACTTACTCCTACTCTGACCGTTTCTAAAAGTTTTAGGGTGCCCTCCATGACGGTACCCATACAATTTTGGTCTCCAATCACTCTAAAGCTTTTTTTATCTAACAGCTCCACTGCAGTGTCTTTAGCCCACAGAATACTTTCGTCAATAACCGATTGTAAATTAATAATCATACGTCTGATATTTCTGATATAGTTGTGATACACATCAATACTAAAATATTCGTTTTGAAAACCGTAACTTAATCCCAAAAGAAAGAGAGTCAGAACAGTTGCTTCGTATCCTTTAGTTTTTGCAGAGGATGTTTCTATACCACAATCCATAAATACATTTACGTCTCCAACTTCTTCAACATCTGTATTTTTTTCTCCAACAACTGTTATACACATATCGCCTCTCGCCTTTGCTTCTTTCAACGCATTAATAGTAGACACACTTGCTCCACTTTGCGAGATCCCAATAAATAAGGTTTGTGGACCATCCTCAGTTATTTCATTAATAAACTCATTTGGAAATAAAGGTGTAACTTGAACTTTTAGTATATGCTCCAGGAATTTTTTCGCAGAAATTCCGGCATGGCAACTAGTCCCGGAACCAACAATATAAATTCGTTGAATCGTAGTTTTGTGTAGGTACTGATTTACTACAGACAACATTCTTTCATTATTCTCAAGAATGCTAATCAGAATGTCAGGTGTTTCTTTAACATATTTAATCATTTTTATCATCTTTTATAACACCCCTACTAGTACACCCACTACACCGAATACCATTAGACCAAGCATAATATAATCTACCTTGATTCCTCTTTTGACTAACCAATATACCAAAAAAGTTAGTCCTAATGGTAGCATTGCTGGTAAAACATTGTTGAAAGTATCTTGTAATACTGTTTTTGCACCGTTTGAAGTGAAAACAAGAGGTGTAGATATCTGAACCATTGTTGCAATCATTGCTCCAACTACAAACGTACCTAATAACTTGGCTGAGGCAGTCAATTTTTCAAATAGTCCAGTTGCGTATGCTTTTTGAATAAATTGCATTCCTCCTGTGTACCCTAGTTTCAAGCCACCAAACCGTAAAATATAATGTGGAATATTGTAGATTAATATAAATAGTATTGCACCTAAAATATTTCCTTTCAAAGCAAGTCCCACACCTATACCTGCTCCAATTATTCTTATTGTTCCCCAGAAAAATGAATCTCCAATTCCTGCTAATGGTCCCATTAAAGCAGCTTTGATTGCTCCAATAGCCGAAGGATCAAAATCTTCCTTTGCCGCGTTCTCTTCCTCCATAGCAACAACGATTCCGACAATAAAAGTAACAAATTGTGGTGATGTGTTAAAAAAAACAACATGTCGTTTTAGTGCTTCTGCTAAATCTTTTTTATCAGGATATATTTTCCTTAACGCTGGCAATACTGTGAAACAAAAACCTATACCCTGCATTCGCTCATAATTAAATGCGCCTTGTAAGGCAAGAGAGCGAAAAATAGTTTTATAAAAAGTCCTTCTGTCCAAAACTCGTAATGGTTTCTCACTGCTACTTTCGCTGTTCGACGAAAATGAAATTTTATTTTCTCTAGCAGCATTTCGATAGGTGACGTACGCAACGGATGCACCAATAATGGATACAGAAACCATGCTCATTTTTAAAACTGCAGCTAGAATAAAACCAATAAATAAATACGGAGCACTATCCTTATCGTAAATAAATCTCATCAAAACGGCAATTCCTAAAGCAGGTAATATGCCAGCTGACATCTGAAGACCAGTTAAAATATTTTGTGGGATTGCTTTAACTACTTCTCGAACCAAATCTGCTCCGAAGAATATACCTAAAAAAACCGGAATAAATGATAATATGAAAAACACAGCCGCTCCAAACCAAAGCAAATGTTCGATACCCTTATCATTTCCATTTTTGGCATATGTGTCGGCTTTACTATTTAAAGTAGTATTAATGACACGTGCAATGATACCAAGGCTTTGAGCTAAAATTGCAATTGGTAAAGCTACGGCAATTGCCGTTTTTGTATCTAATCCCGAAAGAATTGCATACGCCGTCCCTAAGATACCTCCGGTAACCATATCAGGTGGTGTAGCACCACCGATATTTACAAGACCCATCCAAACTAATTCAAGCGAGCCACCCATAATAATTCCCGTCTGAAAGTCTCCTAAAATTAATCCAACAATTGGGCCCACAACTAAGGGCCTGTCTAACATATTCTGACCAAACATGCGAGAATCCCATTGAGCAAGGCCAGCAAGTATCCCCAACGCTAAAGCTTGAAAAAACATTACGTTATCCCCCTTCAATCAAGATATTATTGTTTTTGTGCATAAATTTTTTTAGCCTCAGTAATTGAGAATTCCTTTTCCGAAGGAATTACCTGAACACTAACGTGCTTTCCCAAACTAATCATTGAGTCGCAATTACTAAGATCATTCTGAGAAAGAAACACTTGTCTATCAATTCGATATCTATTTTCTGCTTTACGAATACCACCAAGAATCACTTTTTTTATATCGGGAATACTTTTTGTCAATACTAGCGCATCATCTGTACTTTCAACCACCAAAAACATTTTTCTTTGTTTATTTGAAGTATCATTACAAAATTTAATTGTGTCTTCAGTAGTCAGAATTTCTAAATCTACACTTGGTGGTTTCGCTAAAGTCAAGGCCATTTGTAAAAAGGGATCTTTAGCATTCCTATCATTTGAAACTACTATGGTATCTGCACTGAGATATGACGTCCAAGTCACAGCAACTTGACCATGTATTAATCTATCATCCACACGCAATAGTGAAATCATAATTTTTCTCCTTTTATTTATCTTTTACTAAATCATTTAAATATGTGAGAGAGGCCTTTGCATTATCTATAGCCGTGTGCAACAGTTTATCAGTATTTTCTTCATTACTTAGAACTATCTCAAGCAAAAGGGCCAAATTAAGTTCCGAAACTACATACAAATTTTGATAATTCTTTAAATACGGAAAAGCAAATTGTGTTGAACTTCCACCTGGTATATCCGTTAGAATTATCATTTCTCCAGAATTTTTGTTATTTTCTAGAAATAATTCTATTTGTTCTTTTATAGTTTTAGGAGTGTCATCTTCTGAGATTGTTAATGTATTTAGACTTGAGACACCAGTAATTAATTTAAGTGAATCCTTTATACCATTTGCAAATTCTCCATGTGTAAGTACAAGTATATTTCTCATTTATTCTGTTCCATCCTTTTACCATGTATAAACGTTTCAGTCACTTCATAATTAGAATCCAAAATGGTAATATCCGCATCATAACCTTGATCAAGTCTTCCTTTTGAATTTGATATATTTAGCAGCTGTGCCGGGTATAAAGAGGCCATTTTGAATGCCTCAACTTGTTCAATAGACGAATTTTGAATCACGTTTTTAACTGCATGATTCATTTTTAAAATGCTACCGGCCAAGGTCCCGGCTTTTTTGAGACGAACACTACCATCAACATTTAATTGCACTTGTCGACCATGTAGTTCATATTCGCCTAATGGAAGTCCTTTCGTACGATTTGAATCAGTGATTAAAATCAATTTTTTGGAAGTTTTAATCTTATTTAATAAATTAACAGTGTTGAAATTTATATGAATTCCGTCAGCAATAAACTCACAAACTAAGCTATCACTTAACAATGCATATCCTGACAACGCAAGTTCTCTGTGATGAATCTGTGGCATTCCATTAAACATATGTGTAACTAGTTTTGCACCGGCTGTCTCTCCATTTTTGGCATCCTGAAAACTCGCACCTGAATGTCCCATGCTCACTAAAATTTTATGATCATGAAGATATCGAATAAGGAGTAGATTACTATCTTTTTCGGGAGCAATTGTCACACGTTTAATTGTGTTACTACTTGCATCATTGAACGATTTAAAGTCTTCAATAGTTGGCGTAATTATACTCTCTCTATTTTGCGCACCAGCATATTGAGGGTTAATGAATGGGCCCTCCAAATGAATTCCGAGACAGTTGGATCCAGAATCAATATTTTGATCTCTAATTTTATGCCCTAATGTTTTTAATCGCTTAATTAATTCATCTTTTTTTAACGTAGTCGAGGTAGCCAAAAAAGATGTTGTTCCTTCTGACAATAAATGTTGTCTAACTCTTTCAAATGAATTTGCGTTATCGTCAAGTACATCTGCATCATATCCACCATGAATATGCAGATCAATGAATCCTGGGACTATAAATGAATCACCATAATCAATATCGCATTTGTATTTTGAATTGTGCACAAATTTCACTTTTCTATTTTCTATTTCTAGTACAGCAGGTTGAAGTTTATCTTTTATTAAAACTTTGCTACTTTTAATCAACATATAATATTGTCCCTTTCTATCTTCGAATGATTCCTTGCTGTATTTTCAAAGCGAAAGGAATCACACATAAAATTGATGTTAAGGTCAAAATGGCCAATTTACCAAAACTACAAACAAATCCGCCTATCACACCTCCTGAAAAAAAGGTGAAAACAATTACGAAAATATCTTTCAAAGTACCTTTGCTTTGCTTTTCTCTTTTTTTAAAACTCAACGTAGCGTTAACATACATATTTTTTAGATTTCCAGTCATAATCCCATTATTCAGATTACTTTCACCAAAATTTCTAAATAAGGTCAACGCAAGACCAGAAATGAAACTAAAAGAAAGAATACTTAAGTTGATATCTATACTGTTTTGAAATAACGTATTCACCCAAATAATCAAAGAAAACACACTCCAACCATACAAATAATTTTGTGCATTTTTCTTAATCATCAAAGAAGCAAAAATACACCCCATAGCAAAGCCAATTAATAAATCAAAATTTGAATATGCCAATTTCAAATCTCCTCGCGAAAGTTTTATACCCAAATTTATTAAATTACCTGTCTGAGCACTAATTAAAGTGGACTGATTAAAAACTACAGAGTACGCATTTAATATTCCAATAATTAAAGTTGAGAGAAAAGTTAATACACCTCCGGTATTTTCAGAATTCTTTTGCATTATTTCACTTCCGATTTTTGGTTAAATCTGGTACACTACTTTTGAATTAAGCGCTTACTTCAACTGCAATTATATATAGCTTAACTAAAAAGTCTATACGATATTAGTTATTGAATATATAATCACACACTTTGTAATATATTTCGTAATTGAAACAGAGTGTTCACAAAAATAAAGGAGATATTATGCTGTTTTTAGATTATTCGCCAAAATTAAATACTACAGAAATCGATATATTTCACTATATCTCTAAGAATTCAAGTAAAGTTTGTTTTATGACAATAAGGGAATTATCCGAAGAAATGCATATTGGACAAACAAGTATATGGAGATTTTGTAAGAAGTTTGAATGTGAGGGTTATTCTGATTTTAGATTTAAGTTGAGACAATATGTCAAAGAAAAGAAAAAACGTGCTATAAGTGAAGCAATTGACGAAACTGCTTTAATAAGTTTTTTGCATCAAACAACTGAAGAATTTATTGGAAATAGAATTCAGGAGGCAAGTAAAGAACTTATTGATAAAGAAATCATTATTTTTCTGGGATGGGGAGCTTCAAAAATTATCGCCGACTACGGTGCATATTATTTCTCAAGTATATTTAATTTTTCCCTTAGTGTAGCCAATCCACTTGCTAATCCCATCAGTAATATTTCTGGAGAAACAGCAAAAAAAGTTGGAATAATTGCCATGTCAATGTCTGGAGAATCACCAAAAGTAATTAGAAACTTAGAATATTTTACAGACCTAGGAACAACCATAGTATCTATCACTAATAGTGATAAAAACTCGATTTCCAACATTTCCGATGTAAACATTCCAATTTATGTATCTATCGAAATGAACTTAACAGCCGATATTACTAGTCATGTACCCGCAATTTTTTTAATCGAAAAATTGGCAAAAAATATTGCGATTTTACAAAAAAGTTCATAATAAAAATTCGTAAACTAAAAAGGTTTACTTTATTTAGTATAAATAAGCCTGAAGTATTCATGGTAAAGGACCCAACGTCAATTGTTATCTAATATCGGTTACTTTTTAATTTTGAACTATTTCAATGTACGAAATTTATATGATTTTCAAAATATCTACTTACACATCTTTAAACTTGTCTGAATCAATAGTGTTACTTTTGCATACTTATTTGTACTTGCGTCAATAGTCATCACGATTGAGTAATAGACTTTTTTCTTAAGTGCTGTAGTGTCAAAAATACCTAAAGTTTATTTCCAGAGTGTATTTTTTCAATTAAATAGTTCGCACATGTTCCTAATCAAATTATAATCAAGTGCTTGACACACACATTATTCCGTATAATAATATGCTGTATTAAGTTAATAAATAAGCAAACAAATAGATGAGTAGATTATTATGACTTCACAGAGAACTGTCATTTTGGTGTAAGACAGTAGGAACTAATAATTGAAGATGGTCTAAATTAATGTTTTTTGTCACTGAGCTAATCAGTTAGGTGACAGCGGACACGCCCGATAGCACGCTAGAGTATTCAAAATTAAGTAGTACTCGAAAAGAAATAACTTGTGAAAGTTATTTAAAATAAGGTGGTACCGCGAAAAGCAATTTCGTCCTTAATCTATTGAAAGATTAAGAGTGAAATTGCTTTTTATTTTTGAATTACAAAATAGAGGTGAAACTACGAATCATAAAGCTCAGTGTTACCAATTTAACTGCCATATAGTGCTGAAATAAATTCTGTTAAAAAATATTATCACTAGATGAATATCTCAAATTAGAGAAAAAGAGGAAAAAATATGAGTAAATTAGCTATTATTACAGGTTCCGGTCAAGGTATTGGTGAAGGCATCGCGCATCGTTTAGCCAAAGATGGTTATGCGATCGCTGTTGCCGATATCAATCAAACCACCGCAAAAAAAGTGGCGCAAAGTTTACAGGACGCGGGTTATTCTGCTAAAGCCTACTTAGTAGACGTCGCAAATCGCAAACAAGTTTTCCAATTAGTTGCTGATGCAGTTGCTGACTTAGGTGAACTTGCCGTATATGTGAACAACGCCGGTATTGCATTTATTGATTCATTTATCGACTCCGATCCCAAAGATGTCGAACGGTTATTAGACGTCAATCTCAAGGGAACTTATTGGGGAATTCAAGCTGCCGCCACACAATTTAAAAGGCAGGGACATGGCGGCCGCATTATCAATGCCGCATCCCTTGCTGGCTATGAAGCTTCTGCCTTACAAAGTGCTTATTCTGCTTCAAAATTTGGAATCCGTGGCTTAACACAGTCGGCCGCTAAAGAACTGGCCGAAGATAAAATTACGGTTAATGCTTATAATCCCGGCATTGTGCGTACCAAGATGCGCGATGCAATTGATAAAAAAACTGCTAGTATCAAACATGAGACCGTTGCTCAACAACAGGCTAATTGTTTAAGTGAAATCGCTATTGGTCGGGAAGCAACACCTGCTGATATAGCTGAAGTTGTTGCCTGGTTTGCCTCTGACGCTGCTGGCTATGTAACAGGACAATCTCTACAAGTTGATGGTGGCATGCGATTCCATTAAAAAATAAAATTACAAGAGTACGTTTCTAGGCTTGTAAAAAGAAACGTACTCTTTTTTGTGCCACAAAATTGATCGTTAGCAAAATAATGTTATCCATCCCCAATTTTACAATCAAGTCAGTCGTCTTGTATAAATGGTTAAGCCGGAAATCACCATCTGATATTTATCATCATCAGGCGTTGCACTTTGACCATCAACCATAAAATTCCATAAAGTCTTTTCACACCTATCTTTCTACTTAACCATGTTATAATCCAGTTGATATGTCACCAAAAGTTGGTAATTATTCCTACATCTATATTAAATTTTGTTTGCTTGCACGCCAATAAGCTTTTTTAATAGTTGATTATTCAATCATGTTTTTATATTCGCGGATTATAAGACATGTGTCATATGGAGGAGATAACTATGGAAAGTCGAAAGAAAGTAGCGGTATATCAAGATAGTGTGGAAAGAAAATTACA
This sequence comes from Pediococcus ethanolidurans, assembly GCF_001437405.1. Lineage (GTDB taxonomy): Bacteria > Bacillota > Bacilli > Lactobacillales > Lactobacillaceae > Pediococcus > Pediococcus ethanolidurans. The sequence continues at coordinate 114,847 of NZ_JQBY01000001.1, forward strand.
TTACAAAGCCTATAAAGCGGGAAAATTTTGGTTTACAGCCGGAATCACCCTATTATCTGGCGGTATTTTGTTTGTTTCGGGCCCTCCCGTTTCTGCTGACACTACAAGTGCCGCAGAAAGTTCAGTTGTTCAAACCATCAATTCTTCAGCGGCAGCATCCGGTAGTACAGCCACAGATACTCCCCAATTCCAATCAGCTTCTAGTAGTTTAAATGAAACAGATGATCAAGCAACACAATCATCATCTAGTAATATCCCCAGTTCGGCCGCAAATACAGCCAGTCAAAGCGATTTTTTAAAACAGCAAAATGAAAGCGCTAACTCATCTAGTGCTAGCTCGTCTAACAATGATGACTCACTGTCAAGTGCCTCAAGTACTTCAGTATCAAATACCAGTTCTCAAAGCAATACTAATTCGAGCTCGGTCACCAGTGCTGCCAGCAGTCAAAGTGCATCAACCGCAAGTGTTTCGCAAAATTCAACGACACAAACCGACTCAGCAAAGAAAGCTGTGCCTACTAAAGTTTCGGTTAAAGCCACTTCACAAAACATGGCACGAACCGCTTTAGCAGACGAAACAATTGATAGTTGGATGCCTGATAAATCCCTGCAGCAACAAACGCTCACTCAACTAAAGCAACGAGGACTTTTAGGCGCCAACGCAACAGCTAATGACATCACCAAACAGCTTGTGGTCAAAATCAATTTATTTACTATTGGTGGCATGACCCAATTAAAATCACCAACGGGTCAAAATGTGGCTGTTGAAGTTCAAAATCCGGCATTAGCTGTCAGTGATCTCTCTGGTCTTCAGTACTTTACAGGACTTCAAAAATTAGTAATTTGGTTTAATAACATCACTTCAATTGGAGACGAGATTGGTAGCTTAACTAATCTTGTGGAACTAAAAATTCAACGAAATGATCAATTAACCAGTATTTCGAATGCAATTGGTAATTTGAAAGATTTGCATAATCTAAGGATTGAACAAAATGCTAAATTAACCTCATTACCAGCCACTATTAATCAGTTAACCAAACTAGGAACAGATGGTGATGGTTCTGATGCTTATGGCAAAACCGTAATTCTACAACCGGGCGCTAGTGGATCAGGAACGCGCGACGGTCTTTATTTAGATGGAAATGGCTTAACCTCACTTCCCTACATTGGCAATTTAACTGGACTACGTTACCTAAATCTCAATAGTAATCGGTTGACTGATCTATCAACTGCTGGTATTGGCAACTTAACGAATCTTTGGGCGTTATATGTAGGCTCGCTTTATGACGTTAGTAGTGTTCCCAACGAAAATTTCACTGGCGATGGTGGCAGGCAAGTCGGTTCAAGTGGGATTGAAGGTGATATTAGCAAAGGCACCGTAGATCTCATTCCTGGTGATTATTCTAATGTGCATTTAAACTATTCCTATGATCCGGCCAAACCTTATGCGACAACGGCCTACACAGCGTCGGACTTGGAACATTACAACCATCTTTCAACCATTCCATTAGATTGGGGTAATTTAACAAACTTACAAATTCTCGAATTAAATGGCAACGACTTAACGGATTTACCAGATAATTTGAGCAATCTTACGCAATTAAAATGGCTAGTACTTGGCAATAATAAATTCACTAAAATTCCTACTGTCATTCAAAAATTGCCGACTACCACCCACGTAAATTTTTCAAACTGGATTGAAGATTGGCCTTCTTTGGGTGCCTATCGCAACTTTAACGCGATCCCACAAGCTGATTTCATTGCTGCAAACAAGGCTGGCTGGTGGCAACCTGGCCCAGCCTCGCAAATGACATCCTTAGACACTACTGGTGATGTGGCTTCCAATCAGGTATTTACAAATACCTATTACGTTCCAGTCAGCAACGCTAGTGATCCCAATCAGGCTTATCCGTTATTTAACCAAGTGATTCAATACAGCATTGTTAATGGCGAGCTTTCATTTAGTATCGTCAATGATTATGCCCTGCTTCAAACCCTTTATGCGCAATATCAAAGTGGTGGCACTATGGTGGGATTCGGTAATAAAGAAAATAGTCCTTACACAACCTACGTTTATGTAGGCAACTATCCCGCTGGTTACGCTGCATTAGGCTTAGATCCCACTGGCAAACAACTGATCGCCACTGTCTTAGCACCAAATTACACGACTCCTGACAAAGACGTCGGAACGAGCTATTTGCTAATCTATGTGGTGGGCGGAAAACTAAACTATAGCGGCGGTTCCACCAACGGTTATGGCAGCACATCCTATGCGATGTTCTACGATCAATATGGGTTTTCAGCACTCAATGCCTTTACCGTAAAGTTCGTTAAAAATGCTGCAGCAATTACCGGTCAACCTGTAACAATTCACCAAAGTGATACTTGGACACCTAATATGAGTTTTAAAGCGGCAACCGATACTAACGGTGATCAAACGATTAATTATGATGGCATCGCAGATCAAACAACGTTTACAATTACCGAGTTTGACACTGACGGCTCCATAATCAAAACGTACACAGATGCTGCAGCGTTTAACGCAGCTAAAGTCGTCGGCGGTTTGTACTGGATTTCATTTACAAATAGTGGCAGGGTCTCCACTCCCGTTCAAATCACAGTGGTGGCAGACCAAAGCATCGCTAACATTTATTACCAAACTGACGATGGCCAGCTGCTAGATTTTTCGAGCTCTGAAGTTACCATTGGTCAGAACTATCAAGTCACAGCACCAAAGACGATTACCAAAAACGGTGTTATCTACGACTTAGTATCCTCAGATCCAGCAATGGATGCTGAAAATACGGTGACAATTATTCCCGTGAGTGATGTCAGTCAAAATAAAATTATTTTTTACTATCAAGCGGAAGTTGGACAACTCACTGTCGTTTACGTCGATACAGATGGCAATCAAATTAAGCCAAGCACTGTAACAAACAACACAATGGGTCAACCATACGAAATCACACCCGAAACCGTGCTAACCACAACTAATGGTATCTATGATTTTAAAACGGTCTCTGCTAATTCGGCGCCATTAACCGGAAAGTATACTGGTGATGAACTGACAATCACCTTAATTTATAAACTGCAACGTTCAACAGCTAACGTTTACTACCAAACCACGGACGGCAAATTGTTAGCATTCACTAATCCGGGCACATTAAAAGTAGGGTCAAAATATCAAGTCACCGCACCAAAAACCATAACTAAAGATGGCATCACCTATCAATTAATTGCCGCTGATCCAGGCATGGATGCTAATCAAACTGTCTCCATCACAATCGCAAAAGAAGTTAGTCAAAACAAAATTGTGTTTACGTATCAGATTGAAACTGGTGAAATCCTAGTACACTACGTAGATGGCGATGGTAATTCATTACAAGCAAGCACTAGTTTGACGGGTAACATGGGCGGCCCTTATCAAGTGACGATCCCAGAAACACTCATAGTGAATAACAAGGTTTATGCCTATAGAAATACCACCAGCAATTCGGCTCCAATAACCGGAACATTCACTGGTGATACAAGAAATGTGACCCTAGTTTATCAGCTGGAACAAGCCGCAACTACAATCGTTAATAAGACGACTGATGGCACCATTTTAAGTAGCCAAACAATTCCGGATTTAGACGTGGGCAGTGTCTACACCGCGACCGGTGCAAAGCAAATCACAAAGGATGGTATCATCTATAACCTCGTGTCATCATCCCCAGCAATGGATGAAAACAATCAAGTTTCGATTGTGATTGACAAAGATGATACGCAAAACAACATCACATTCATTTATGAAATTGCGCATGGATCGATTACTGTCAACTATGTGGACGAAACCGGACATACGCTTCAACCAAATAAGTCGATTACTGGTGATATGGGTGAAAGCTATGCTGTCTCACCTGCCGATTTAACTCACTTAGGTTATGTATACGTTGAATTAGGTCAAAACTCTGCTCCAGAAAATGGAATCTTGACGAATCAAAACCAAACAGTCATCTTCGTTTATCGATTTAGTGCAACTGTCCCAACACCCGAAAAGGCTGGGACTTTAACAATACGGTATGTGGATGAAGCAGGTCGCACAATTTCACCTGAACTCACACGGGAAGGCTTTGTGGGCAACGGTTACAATGTCTCACCCGCCGATTTAAGTAACCAGGGATATCACTATGTTGGTTTGGCGGAAGGATCCGCGCCAAGTAACGGCAGTTTAACCGCACAATCACAAACTGTGACCTTTGTTTATCATTTAAACAGTGAGGAAACTATCCCCGAAAACTCGTTGTTAACTGTTAAATTTGTGGATAAAAATGGTAAAGAAATTCACAGTTCCTTTGTCAAAGCAGGCTATCAAGGCAACGGCTATGAAATTACACCACTCACAATTGAAGGCTATCATTATATTGGTTTAGCTTCTGGATCAGCACCATTGAGTGGCAGTTTAGATGCTTCAGTCGTCACAGTCATCCTAGTTTATGCCAAAACTGATGACCAAACACCTGGAAAACCGACTCTACCAAACAAACCGGATGTACCAGACAAACCCAATAAACCGATTGGCGAAAAGCCAGTCATTCAAGTGCCTGATATCAAGGAACCAATCGAAAATGTTGAACCAAGCAAGTCTACATTGAACGCAACGGTTAGTGCGGCACCACAAGCTCTGCAAGATGTAAACAAAACTGAGAAGAAAACTAATCAATTACCACAAACTGATGAGCATAAAAGCTTAATTGCACAACTGCTTGGCATAACGGGTCTAATGACTCTGTTAGGCTGGTTGGGTATCAGACGAAAGAAATCTAATCATTAAGTAAGGGTTCGAAACACTCCGTATAAAATAAACCTCCATGATTGAACTTAGTGTTCATCTCTTGGAGGTTTATTTTTATACTGCTTTCTGGTTTAAATTGAAATCTCTTGGTATTTTTGATTCGATTCTTTGTATCAAATTTGCATAAGCAACAAGGACAATTAATCAGTATTATTCGTTGTTACTCAAATCTTCACCGTTCGTACTAATAACCTTCTTATACCAGTAGAATGAGTCCTTACGACTTCGATTTAATGTCCCGCTACCATCGTTATTGCGATCCACATAAATGTAGCCATAACGTTTCTTCATTTCACCAGTTCCGGCAGAAACCAAATCAATGCATCCCCAACTTGTGTAACCCATTAGATCAGCACCATCAGTAGTAACAGCATCACGCATCGACTTAATATTTTCTTGCAAATATTCAATACGATAATCATCATGAATCTTGCCATCTGCCGCAATCTCATCAACCGCACCAAGTCCGTTTTCAACAATCCATAAGGGTTTGTGATAGCGATTAGTTAAAGTCTTCAATGCAATTCTCAAGACATATGGATCCGTTGCCCATCCCCAGCTACTGGCTTTTAGATATGGATTCTTCACGCCAACTTGAAGATTACCGGCATCTTCTGCTTGATCCTTATGGGTTGTGACTACATTTGATGTGTAACAGGAAAAGCTCAAAAAGTCAGCCGGATATTTAGCCAACAATTCGTAATCTTCTGGGCGATCATCTAATTTCACACCTTCACGTTCATACATCTTCAAACGTGAATTAGGATAGTGTCCGCCAGTCTGTACGTCTGAATAGAACAATGTGTCGTCCATTTGTTGAATGGCTTTTAATTGGTCAGCAGGATCAGCAGTCAAGGCATAGACTTGGCTATAAGCGAGCATTTGTCCAATTTGAAAATCAGGATTAATTTCGTGTCCGGCTTTAACTGTCAATGCAGAAGCCACAAATTGATTATGGGCACCTTGAGCACGATTTTGCAGACTGCTATCAATTAATCCACCAGCAATAAAGGGCATCATATCCATACAATTAATTTCGTTGAAAGTTAACCAATATTTCACCTTACCGTTATACCGATTGAAAACAGTTTTAGCATAGTTGACATAGAAATCAATTAGTTTTCGACTTGCCCAACCATTATATCGAATCGCTAAGTTAAGCGGAGTTTCATAATGTGATAAAGTTACTAATGGTTCAATGCCATTTTTATTGAGCTCATCGAAAACGTGGTCATAAAATTCAAGACCTGCTTCGTTAGGCTCTGAATCATCACCGTTGGGGAAAATGCGCGACCAGTTGATGCTCATTCGATAAGTCTTAAAACCAATCTCGGCCATTAACGCAATGTCTTCTTTATAATGATGATAAAAATCTGAAGCAATATGGCTTGGATAATACTCTCCATCTAAAATAGCAGGTTGTGCACCTTTTGGAGCAACTCGTGTCCCACCAAAAGTTAGTTCACTATAACCAGTCTCTCCGGTCTCAGGGTTCTTCCAAGTAATATGTCTTGGTGTTTCATAAGTTCCTGCAGTCACAACATCAGCTGTACTCAAACCTTTGCCATCTTCCTTATAGGCACCTTCGATTTGATTGGCAGCTGTTGCGCCACCCCATAAAAATCCATTTTTAAAACTCATTGTATTCGTTCCCCTTTCAAATAATTATTAATAGTTATTCAGCAACTGGTTCAACATTTACAGATTCTGTTACCGATTTTTCAACCTTCTGCGAGGCAGTTGCGGGCGATTCCTTGTACAAAATCATCGTTGCAATAAATGTAATCACCATACCAATTGCCATACCAACAAGTGCCCACACAAAAGTCATAATTGTTTTGCCAATGAAAACTGGTGTTCCAAGCAGACCAGCACTTCCGGCCATTGCGTATGCTTTTACACCCATGAATCCTGCAAAACCACCACCAAAGAAGCTTCCAATCATGGCACCGTACATTGGCGTCTTCAATTTTAGATTAACTCCAAACATGGCCGGTTCAGTAACACCAGCTAAAATAGCGGTTACTGCACAAGAAAGTGCCGTAGAACGAAGTTTTTCATTATGATGTGTTTTCAAACCAACCGCTAAACTAGCTGCGCCTTGATCCAGATTACTAATAAAATTAGCAATAAACACAATTGGTTCTGTTCCCGTTGTTGCCAAAGTTTGAACAGCATATGGCGTAAATGCCGTATGCATACCAGTCATAACAATCCATGGAAGAGCTGCAGCTAAAATCGCTACTCCTAAGAAACCGGCTGTTCCATAAATCCATAAAATAAATTTAGTTAAGTAGGTTCCTAAGAATGCGCCGGCTGGGGCAAGCAACCAAAAAGTTAAGGGTGCCATAATTAATAATGTGAAAAATGGCACAATCAAAGACTTCAAGGAATCTGGTGTCCAACGAGTGAAGAACTTTTCAACATATGAAGTTATGAATACTGCTAAAATACTTGGAAAAACCATATTACCGTACGTTGTAGCATAAACCGAAATGCCAAAAAGCGATAATGCATGTCCGCTACTGACAGCGGTTACAAAATTAGGATCAAGTAACATCGCACCTAATAACATTCCGATTCCTTGATTAACACCAAATTTTTTGGCTGCCGTGGCTCCTACAAATACTGGTAAGAAATAAAATGCGGCATCTCCAATTGCGTTTAGCATCACATAACTTGGACTCTTTGTAGTAAGAACACCCAACATTGTCAATACTAACAATAAGACCTTGAACATCCCACCACCAATTAATAGTGGAATTAACGGTGTAATACTACCAGCAATTGCATCCAAAACAGAATTAAAACTAAATTTTTTCTTTGGTGTATCATCTGCAGGAACTTCTCCATCACCTGACAAATCATTATGTGCCAAAACCTCTTTATAGGCTGTCCCAACATCTTGTCCCACAATAATTTGGAATTGCTCACCAGACCACTGTGCACCAATAACTTTGTCTAATTTTTCAATTTCATCTTGGTTAACTCTAGTCTTATCTTTTACGTTAAACCGTAATCGCGTTACACAATGTGTAAAAAACACAATGTTATCTTTCCCACCTAACAATTCAACAACATGAGTTGAAATGTCTTCATATTTTTCTTTTTTTGCCATTTTATTTTCCTTCTTTCACATTCTTTACAATATAAAACCCTCCAACGATAAAAATTAACAGAAAAAGTTCTGATTAGTTTCTATTGCTGGAGGGTGGTGCCCGTTAGGTTACAGTCCCTCGCGTGAGCAAAGTCTATTTACATGTAAAATTAAATATAGTTTTTCTTCTTTTTCTAGTTCAAAACCCATACGTTCCTGCAAGAATGTAGCAATTTTTTCAACACACTCATTTGTTTTAGGAAATTGCTGCACTAAATTCTCATACAACATTTTATTCTCCGATTTAATGAACACTCCTTGATCTTGCCGCTTTAAAAGATACTGGAGATGTGTCACAAATCTTGAATAATTAAAACTATGTTTATCAATATAAATTTCAAAGTATCCTGAAATAATGTCCGTGATGTCAGAAATTAAATCGCCATTTGCTTCGTTTTTAATTTCCTTCGCCGTCATTGCCTTAGCATTGATAAAATGAAGTGCTAAATTAGTTGCTTCTTCTGAAGGTAATCGTACCTTCAAATTTTCGTTTACAGTTTGTAATGCCTTCAAACCTAGCTGATACTCATTGGTATATAATTGCTGAATATCATATTGCATTGGTGCTGTGATCACCATGCCCTTATTTCGCCGTTCAATCGCAAATTTAATGTGATCGGCAAGGGTAAACACTAAATTTGAGTTAATCGGTGCATCAACTTTTAACCGCACCATATCTACTATTTGGGCTGCGGTTTCTAGAATATCATCTGGAATCTCACTAGCCAGATCGATATACATAGAATCGACATTGTAGAATGTGCGCTGTATCGCACCTAAATCACTGATTTCATACGGCATTTCATGAAATCCAATTCCACGTCCAATCGCAATTAACTCATGGTTTTGGCTGTCTAAACAAACAGCAGTATTGTTATTTATTTTTTTGATTGCTTTCATCACAATCCTCCAAAGCCAAGCCTACTTTTCTACGGTCACAACCTCTGATTGCCCCGCTTCTACCTTATCTACCTTTTTAATCTCAACTGTATAATCATCACTGTTTGTCACTAACAACATGGTGACTAAGTTATACCCCTTTGCTAAAATGGCCTCATGGTCTACTTTAATAATGGGTTTGCCGGCCTTCACGTGACTACCAACCTCAACTAACTTAGTAAATCCCTCGCCTTTTAAATTCACAGTATCCAAGCCAATGTGAATCAAAATCTCAGCGCCATTATCGGCCGTAATTCCAAATGCATGTAGTGAATCTGGAATCATAGTAATTTTACCATCACAAGGTGCAGCAATTTCATTTGAATCAAAATTAAAGGCAATTCCTTTTCCCATCATTCCTGATGCAAAAACTTTATCTGGTACTTTGCTCAGTTCTACGGTTTCTCCACTTACAGGAGCAACCAGGCTCACTTTTTTCACTTTCTTTTTAAATATGTTTAGCATGATTTTCCTCCTGTAGCCAAAATAAGAAAATAAAAATCCTCGAAAGTGTATCCACCTCTAAAAAAAGTAATGATTCTACACTTTCTTTAGAAGGTGACACCTCCCGAGGAGTAATGATCCTTCTGTTGGTTTCTATATTAATGCAAACGTATACATAATGCAAGCTGCTTTTTATTTTTCAAGTTCAAACTGATAAACTGCACCAATCATATTGGACTCTGCTAAGTATTTACATGACACAATTTGCGTATTTAAACCATCAGCATGTTTGTCCACCACAAGGGTTTTAAAACGTTTTTGCAATTCAGTAATTAAATCAGGTCTTCTAGAAATTCCACCACCAATTAAAATCTTATCAGGATCAAAACTAACCGCTAGATTAAATATACCTATGCTTAAGGCATTGTATAATGTTTCCACACTTTTAATTGCCTGCTCATTCTGTGCTTGTGCTAATGCAAATACATCTGTTCCTTCATAATTTTTTTGATCGTTTTGTTTTTTCGTGAACTGCTGTGCCATTGTTACCGGACTGCCCATTTCACTGAGTGTATGGCCATTTCTTTGATCAATAACCATGTATCCAAATTCACCGCCAAACAAATGACTTCCTGGAACAAGTTTTTTATTTATAACTATTGCGCCACCAATTCCTGAACCAATGATTAAAAATGCGCTATTAGCAACATCCGCCGCGTTACCTTTCCATACTTCAGCCAACGCCGCACAATTTGCATCATTTTGAATTGTTACCTTCAAGCCAAATAGTTCATTTAACTCCTTTTTAATTGGAAAACGATGTATATAGGGAATAGCACTTGTTCCATAAATGACGCCTTCATTGACGTTAACAGCACCAGGAATACTAATGGCAACTCCCTGCAATTCGTCATCTAACTCATTTTTAACGTCTAAAAAGACAGCTTTCATCTCTTCCCAAGTGGCTGGCGTCTTTCTACTCTTAAGTTCTGATAATTGTTCATCTTTCCATACCCCACATTTTATTGAACTTCCGCCAACATCAAATACTAATATACTTTTCATTTATATTCACCACTGTCTCTATTTGAAATTATAAATCTTTACCGTTACTACCAATAGCAGATTTCAGCCAATAGAAACTCTTCTTAGGAATTCGTTTCATATCTTTCAAATCATGATTTGTTCGATTTACATAAACAACACCATAACGCTTGCGCATATCTCCAGCAGAACTTGGAATATCAATTAGTCCCCAGCCTAAATATCCCAAGACATCCACTCCGTCCTTCTCAACAGCATCCTTTAAGGCTTGAATATGAGCACGCATATAGTTAATTCGATAATCGTCCTGAATTTCTTTACCATAATATTTTTCTTGGACTCCAATGCCATTCTCAATGGGAAAAACTGGTATTTGATATTGATGATAAATTTTGTTTAAGATATCACGAAATCCAAGTGAGTCAATCTCCCAACCGTAATTAGGAGTCTTTTTAACATAAGGATTAGCTTCCCCACCATATTTAAGATAATCATCTACTGAACAATTTTCAGGAATCTTTTCAGAATTCACAACGGTACTTCGATAGTAGCTAAAGCACATGTAATCACTATGACATTGACTTAAAATGTTAAAATCTCCATTTTTAATTCCAGCATTGATTTGATAATTTTCAATATGTTTTAAAACAGCCTTTGAATAATGACCTTGTGCAAAAACATCCAAAAGATTATTATTTGAAAATTCTTGAATTTCTCGCGCAACTTGAATGTCTCGTGGTCGTGCAGTTGCCGGATAAACTTCTGTGTAAGCCAGCATTCCTCCGATTTCACAATCGGTATGTGCATGAATATAATTAGCAATTTGTGCATGTGCCATCATAACATTATGTGCAATTTGATAAACGACATTAATATCTTCAGGAACATTTTTATTACCAGCAAAAGTGGATGCTCCCAATTGATTGTACAAATTTTGTTCGTTAAAAGTAATCCAGTACTTTACTCTGTCTCCAAAACGCTTAACCATTTCAATACCAAACTTTACAAATAAATCTGATACTTTGCGACTTAAAAAACCATTATATTTTTCTGACAATGCAAGTGGCATGTCAAAATGATATAAACAAATCATTGGTGTAATTTTTCTTTTCAACAGTTCGTTAATAAATTCACTATAAAACTGGATACCTTCTTCATTAAATTTTCCTTCGCCATCTGGTTGAACCCGACTCCATGAAATTTGAAATCTAAAAAAATTCATTCCCATTTCTTTCATGAGATCGAAATCTTCCTTGTATCGATGGTATTCGTCAATTCCATTTTTCCAGTCAGAAACTTCTGCTGTAGCGGGACGGATATCATAAACCGATTTACCCTTGCCTCCCTCATCCCAAGCACCTTCTGTTTGCATGCTTGATGTTGAATTTCCCCAAAAGAAATTTTTTCTAAGTTCACTCATTTTATACCGATCCTTTCTTCTAAAAATGACCGTAGCCCAACTAATACTAGGATACGATCATCAATTTTTAATCTATATCATGATCAAAACCGAATTTAAATGGTGCGACAGGATAATCAATTTCATTAAACAATGTTAGTTTAGGATAATTTTCGTACTCATATTGAATTGCTTCAATATCACGGTTCTTGTCCTTAATAACAATTTGATTTCCTTGAATATTCAAAATTTCTTGTGATTGCCATTCATTATTTCTCAACACTTTAAACTGACAATTTCCAGATTGATGTAAGCTTGATGCCTGACTTACTGTCAAAATTAATTCACCATTCTGATATTCAATGCGATTCACCCAGGGAGTACTACCGTATTGGAGACCACTAACAATCTTGCCAATTCGTGTACCTGCTTTTCTTTTTGAAGCCGGATGAATATTGTGCTCATCACCAGTATCAGCTATTGATATCAAATGCGTATATGGTACATCCTTTACCGTTGCTAGTTGTGCCTGCCGAATCATCGCCCATGCGTCTTTGGGCTCATCTGCATACCCGGGCAATTGAACAATATAGAAAGGCAACGACTGGTCATTGAATGCTGATCGCCAATTTTGTATCAAGATTTTTAACAACTTTTCGTAGACTTGCGGATTTGGTGCATCGTTTTCTCCTTGATACCAAACAACATCATTAAATGTGTAATTTTTAACTGACAATACCATATTTTCATATAAACCACTAGGTCTTAAGAAACTCTTGGGTGTCATTGGCGGCGGCCATGGTGTATGACCAACTGTATCTTTTGCCACGCTAAGAGAAGCATTAGGATTTCTTTCCATATACTCAGCTAATTTAGTATTGTGAACATTCACACTCTTTTGATAGTCTACTAATTCTCCTTTAAAATCAGCTTCTGATTTTCCGAATATTTGATTCTTAAAGGGTGTTATAAAAGTTTTCTTTAACTCTGAATCATTTTCTAAGGCTTCTTTTGCAATCCAAGAGGACGCCGATGTACCACCTTTATAGCAATCAATAATTCCAATCGTTTGTCTGGGATCTTTTTGCAATAATTGCTCCAGCATAAAGAAGCCGATTGCAGACATTTCACCGATTGTTTCCTTACTAATTTGTTGCCAACTTGATTCGGGAAGATCATCTGGAATTACAGATCCATCTACATTTTTAAATTCGATTTTTGGAACGTTATAGAAATATGCATTCTGTGGGTTAAAGTGTGCCAAAATCTTGCTATATTCTTGATCATCTCGTAACTTATATTCAATATTGGACTGTCCGGCTAACAAATAAACTTTACCGAAACGCACATTGTTAATTTCAATATGTTCAGTTGATGTATTGGCAACAATTGTGCATCTTTTGACCTTCATAGGCGCAAACAATATGCTCCAACTACCGTTCTCATCGGCTACTGACTCTTTGTGCGTATTTTCAATGATAACCGATACCTTTTCTCCTGCATTCGCATGTCCAGCAATTTTGAATTCTTTATTTTGTGGTAGGACCATTTCATCTGAAAAGATTTTTTCAAAAGTTAAATTCTCTTTTTTATTCATAGCCTATGCCTCAGCTTTTAATTGCTTCAATTCCTTATGCAAATTAATTACTTTTTCAGCCACTGTCAGCATAATATCTGCCGACATAAAATGATCTTGCGAATGAATTAATAGGAGTGATTTTTCAATTTGTGCACCATTCATTTCTTCTGTCATCCAACCAGTTTGAATATTGTGAGCTTCATGTAAAGTCTTTCTGGCAGCCTTTAATTTTTGTTGTGCCTCTTCAATCTTGTTATCCTCAGCTAATTGCATTGCTTGAATCGATTGAGATTTTGAATCTCCAGCAATGGAGATTAACTGCATCGCTTTTTGTAATTGTTTTTCATCCATTCTCTTTCACCTGCTTATTTATTCTAATCTTCAGCAGCTACTGTCTTATCAACAAGATCACCATCAGGGTTAATCTTATTATCCATTTGAATGAATGGAATATAGATAGCCGTTGTTGCCGCAACAATAATTGCCTGTACAATTAAACCTTTAATTGAACCTGTATATAAAAGACCAGAAAGCAACGTTGGAACCGTCCAAGGTACATTATTTACGATTGGTGCAATAAAACCAACTTTGACAAAGAACAAACCAATGTAGAAGGCTAGTGGTTGTGCAACTAACCATGGAATAAAGTAAAGTGGATTCAAAATAATTGGCAAACCAAAAGTAACAGGTTCAGAAATATTAAAAATAGCTGGCATTAAAGCAATTTTTGAAACTTTTTTGGCCGCTAATCGCTTTGAGAACAACATCAAAGCCAATACTGGTGAAACCGAACATGAACCGGCTGCAACAGTTGAAAAGTTCATAAATAAAGTAGAATAAATATGATGTGCTTGACCTAACATATTTTGAGTATCGTTAATGTTCCATGTTAATCCGAAAATTGGACCCCAAATGGAAGTTGGATGAATACCAAACCATTGCAACAAACTCCAAGTGGTTTGTGAAATAAACGCGAAGAATCCGGTACCGGAAATTGCTAAAGCTGGCTTCTGCAAGATTGTTAACAAAAGTTCAGGCATGGTTTCCCCAGTTAATCCAGTAGAAAGAGCTGTTAAAACAATGAACACACCCATTGTCACAACACCAGGAATTAAGGATTCAAAACTACGTCCTACTGCTGGTGGTACTGAATCTGGCATTTTAATTGTAAAGTTGGTTTGTAACATTTTGTTATAAATCCAAACTGCAAATCCTGAAATTAAAAGTGCTGCAAAAACTCCTTTAGTTCCAAAGTATGTCGTATCCATATAGTTTAAAATTTCAATTGGCTTTGTAGATCCAGTTGTTGGTGTATATTGAAACTTCCAAGGCATACAGATAAAGAATGCACCCAGCGCATATAGTACAGATGTCATATGTTCCTTGCTTTTTGGAAAATACTTTCTTGAAAAGGTATTTGAAAAAATAACAACAAGCAAAACAGCAAATGTATTTAAAGAACCATTTGAAATCAATCCGATCATATTACCGGTAGCAGTCAACCCTTTAAATAATCCTGAACTAGCCCAAGCTGTCCAAGAACCGCTAATTAATCGACCTAATCCAATTCCTTGTTTACCAAAAATTAAACCGTTAGTAGGATCGATGAAAACATTTTGAATCATAATAGCAAAACCAGCAATCATCGATGTAGCAGCAACAATAATAAATGAATCACGAAGCGTTAATAATAATTTGTTTGCGGCTATCTTTCCAGCTACCTGGGTAAACTTTGCTTGAAATCTTTGCATTCGACCCGGTTTGTCATTCATACTTAATACCTTCCTTCGTTAACCGATCAATAAGAACTTGTCCACTCATACTGCCAAACTCTTGCATAGTAAGTTTAATAACTTTTTTGTCTGGAAAACTCTTCTTTACCGCGTCATAATCCCAGCTGATTTGAGGTGCCAACATAATAACGTCAACTTCGTCACCTACTTCATCAACCATACCTAAGTCATAGGCATCAACCTTCACATCTTTGCCTTCTTTATCAAATACTTTTTGCATGTTTGCTCCGGCTAAACTGCTTGACATACCACCACTACAAAATAATGCTATCTTTAACTGTGCCATGAAATCTCCTCCAATGTATTTATTTGACATCAACGGCCGTTCTGATATCGCTTACATTTTTGAGTATACATCCTGTCACCGCTAAATTCAATACCTATTTTAAATTTGTTATAACAAATTTAAAGCAAAAATAAAAACCGATTAATCTGTTAAATTAATCGATTCATGTAATGAAAACTTTGAGGGTCTAATATAATTGTATACATATTCGAAGATTTGACCATTATTCAAAAAGGATCTTTGTTCCATTGTTAATAACGGCTCAGCCTCATTTAGTCCCATAATTTTAATCGTATCTGAATTAGCAATTTCACTAGATAGCGTTCGAATAGCAGATCCCAATGTCAAGCCTTGATCCTCTGTTAAAAACTCATATATTGATCCTTTCAAAACATCCATCCGCATACCTTGAATAACTTTAGCCGGCATATAAATCTTTTGAAATGCAACTACTTCATCATCCTCATCTAAAATTAGTCGCTCAATTTCGTAAGTAAAGTCGAATTCCGTTACATTCAATTGGTCCATAATGTCAGTATCTGGTTTATCAACTGCAAAATTCAAAAGTTTCACTTTAAATTTTGAAAAATCAAAAATTTCTAGACTAGACTCTTGTGCACCAGTTTCATGTGGTTGATTATCTTTCACATAGGTTCCAGAACCTTGAATTCTATAGATTAGGTTCTCATCTACTAAGATATCTAATGCTTTACGAACTGTAATTCGACTAACATTATAAGCAGCAGCAATTGCATTTTCTTGTGGCAATTGTTCATTGATGGCCAGTTCCTTTTCTAAGATCTGTTGCCGTAAGTGGTCTGCGACTATTTCATATTTTGGTGCTTCTTTCATTTGAAGCTTTCCTCCACATCGTACTTTTTACTTTTATAGGATTGTGTTTATTATTCTTTTCTTTATAATAGGTCATTACAAATTATTAATACAGCCTATCCACGTAGTTTACTCTTTATTTACATAGTATCAACCATCAGGTTCTTTTGAAACGTTAATACCAATATCAGTATACTATACAAACTGAATGGTGCTATACATTTTTAATACTACAAAAAAAGACACGAGGGATATTTCCCCAGTATCTTGTCTTGAGCATAATGCTCATGTTATATATATTCTGTAACTTCCATAATTGTATCAAGATCACTTAATCTTAAAACTCATGTTAGCAAATGCTTTTTTAGCAGTCGCAACTCTTTTCTTGTGTTCTTGACTCTCTCTAATTTTTTTCGAAGGATGTATTACGTCTAAAACTGATTGTAATTCCTTAGTATCTTTAACTTTTATTGTCGTATTAAATTTACTTTTCATACTTCTACCTCCCAGTCATGTGTAAGGTAATAAAAAGTACTCTCCACTGTCATTTTATACCCAATGTACAAGTTATGAACTAATTCTATATCATCATTTCTACTCTTTATTAAGAAAAATTCGCTTTGTTAGCATTTTAAATAATACCTAAATATAAATACGCTATTCATGGCAAAATACATTGCTAACTTTACAAAGTCACAATAATGCTACTAACCAAACGACTTCATACGTTCACTAAAAGAACAAATAATAAATCCCACTAAGTCCAATAAATCGGTAAATCCATTTTCTAAACGTTTGATCATCAAGTTTATTCGCTATTCTTGCTGCAACGATTGTTCCAATCCCTGCTGCAACCATCCCAACTAGTATATAGGGCACATCATGAAGACTTAAAATACCATTGCCAACGCGCACACTGTTAATATAAAACGCATCAATCAAGAAAAAGCCCTGAATGCTGGCCGTGTACTCGGGAATCGAGTTAGATAACGATAAGAAATAAAGTGCCATCAACGGTCCACCAATGCCCAACAAACCATTAAAGAATCCGGAAATCACCATAAAACAAACTGCGATATACCAAGGATAATGCCGTTCGCCTGAATTTTTGACCAGCGTAAAATACAGAAACAAAGCTATTAATAACCCGCCCAGTAACATGCGCATGACATGGGAATTCAAAACGTTACTAAGATGCACCGACCACGTGGCAACTGCCGCATAAATAATAAAAGGCACAATAACCCGTTTTAATTTAAATTCATGTCGATATCTATAGGTTAACCCGATCATACTTGCCAACATGCTCAAGCCTGCAATTCCGGCCGCTGAGGATATAGGTAAAATAAACGGGAAAATCGTCATCATAATGATCACTGCACCGAAACCAGTCAAGCCTTGAACGACGCCGGCCAATAACGCCGGAATAAAAATTAATAACCAAGTTGTCATGCTAGAACCCCTTTAGATAAGTAATTATCCTTAGTATGGTCGAACTGTTGAATATGGTCAATAACTGTTTGGTCTAAAGATAATTAATCAAAAAGACGTTGAGATTTTTGTATCACCCCAACGTGCTTAGCTTAACGTTAATTTTTATTTAAAACTTCGTGTGATCCAGTTGCCACCAATAATAAAACGAATTCATCTCGATTCAAACAATAGATAACCACCCAATTATCATACGAGTTACCATAATTGCCATATCTAGCTGGATGAAATTCACGATAACCATGCCAACTTCCCTTTAAAGCATGATCTTTGAGACGTTTCAAAATAACCGTATCTTGTTCAATTATTGCGGCCACACAAGGTTTTAATAGTTTAACTGGAAAATGTTTTTTAGGTAGTTTTTTATTTCTCGTTCAAATATTCTGGTTTGTTTAATCTTCATCTAGTTTATCAATCCAATTATCAAAACCTGCCAACGAACCAGTCGTGGTCACTTTGCCTTCTTTGGCTTCTCGTTTAGCAGTTATTGCCTCAGGTGAATCTAAAAAGCTCACCAAACGTACTTCATTATTGGCAGCCTTCACCAAAGATAAACGCATATATTCAGAAATGGTTAAACCTTGTTTAGCTAAATTAGCCTTTGCGCGTTTGCTAATATCAGCCGGAACACGCGTTGATATTGTTTTATTTTTGATTGTAGTATTACTCATCTGAAGCACTCCTTTCAGCTGTGTTTGCGATCGTATTACATTTTTACTGTAGCTAATTTATTAAGTTTTGGCAAACAAAAGTTATCAGCTGCTATTCAATATGCGCTTTGAAAACACACTCAAACAACACGATAGTAAAAAATCATTTATAAACCACAAAAAAACAAAGCCATCCCTGACTTTGCCTATTTTGCGTCAATTCCCAATATTAAACGAACTTCTTCTTCGGTTAATGAGCCTTTGTTTTCAGTACCACTAAGGACTTGATCAACAAAGTTACGTTTCTTTTCTTGTAATTTATAGATTTGTTCTTCGATTGTTCCTTTGGTAATCAGCCGGAACACATCGACCTGTTTCTTCTGACCGATTCGGTGAGCTCGCGCAGTTGCTTGATCTTCAACCGCCGGATTCCACCACAAATCAACCAAGACAACCATATCGGCACCCGTTAAGTTCAATCCTGTGCCACCAGCCTTTAGCGAAATTAAAAAGATGTTTTTCTCACCCGCATTAAACGCATTAACCATTTCCAAACGTTCTTTGGGCTTCGTGCTGCCCTGCAAGACATAATGTGCCAAATGCTGTTTGTTCAATTCGGTTTCTAAAATCGAGAGCATGCTGGTAAACTGCGAGAAAATTAATACATGGCGGTTATTCTCTTCGGCTTGTCGCAAAATTTCGGTAAGTTGTTCTAACTTGCCAGAATCGCCTTTGTAATCGTCTAAGTATAGTGCTGGCGTATCACATATTTGTCGTAATCGCGTTAAACCAGCTAAAATGGCTAGCTTGTTTTTCACAAAGTTGGCACCCGTCATCCCCTGAACTTTTACCTGCATTTGTTTGAGTTGCGCCAGATAAACTGTTTTTTGTTTCTTGGTCAATTCATTGTACAAATTAGATTCCACTTTAGCTGGAATATCCTTTAGCACAACTGCCTTTTCACGACGGAGAATAAACGGTTTAACGCGTACCGCTACTTCGTCTGCTGTCAATTGTTTGAACGCTTTTTTGCTTGGTAAAAGTCCTGGCATGACAATTTCAAAGATTGCCCACAGTTCTTCCACGCGGTTTTCAATCGGCGTTCCGGACAACGCAAACGTATTTTTGCGTTCTAGTTTGCGAATACTTTGGTTAGTTTTTGTGCTCGAATTTTTCACAAATTGGGCTTCATCTAACACAAGATAGTTAATTTTTCGCGTATTATATTCTGTGACGTCTAAACGAGCACTGTTGTAACTCGTAATCAGTACGTCGGCTTGCCCATTTTCAATTAAATCACGCCGATTGGCTTTATTGCCATCCACAACTTGGGTTTTAATTTCTGGGGCAAACTTACTGAATTCTTCCTGCCAATTGTAAATCAAAGAAGCTGGAGAAACGATTAAATCAGGCTTATCTTTATCAAGATGGTCCAAAAGAAAGGCAATCATTTGAATCGTCTTTCCCAACCCCATTTCATCGGCTAAAATGCCGCCAAAGTTATAACTATCAAGCATTTCTAACCATTTAACTCCGACCTTCTGATACGGTCGCAACAGTCCATGAATCGGATGCGGGGAATTAATCACAAAGTTTTCCGGATGAGCGAGATTTTCCGTTAATTGGCTAAACTTCTTATCAAACTTGGCTGTTCCCTGTAAGGCAGCTTGAACTGCGAATGCTTGGGACGCGTGCACCTTAAGCTCACCATTTTTAAATTTACCCTGTTGACGAATGTTGAGCAGTGCCTTACTAACTTTGCGAAATTCATCATCTACAAGAACTAAAGAACCATCAGGTTGCGTGATGTATGGGCGCTGAAAGTCCAGTTGCTCTAACACATTATCAACATCGTTTTCATCGACGCCTTTAAGCGAAAACTTAACAGATAACAAGCCGCCATCTTCTGAAACAGCTACTTTGGGTGCTAAGTCTTCTGAATCGTGCAGTAAACTTTGTAGATCATCACTTACTGTTACTACCCCGTTTTGCTGCATATTTGGAAGTTCTTGCATGAAGAACCGGTACAAAACATCGGTATCGTCAAAGTCTTTCATCCAAGTGCCATTTTGCGGAATAAACTGTAAATTAAATAAGTAATCTTGCGTCTGATCTTCTTTATCAAGATTACGTAAGCTCTGAGAAACCTGATTAATTTTGTTACTGTCAAACAGTTTACCGTTATATTCATAACCAAGCTTCAATTGCAGCGTAGTTTTATCTCGACTCAAATCAAAATGAGGTGTCATTTGGTTAGTAATGAAATCTGGCGGTAAAGTGATTACGCCAATTTTTTTAAAGAACTCAATAAGCTTATTTAATTGGGCTTCTTCTCCCCATGCAAAATGCATTTTGTTTGAATCGTTCGTGCCTAAATTGCTATTTGTCATAATGGCATTATAGTGTTCAACAATCGCTTCAATGATCCTCATCTGTTGCGACGACGCTTGGTAAAATTGATTTTGATTGATCAGCAAGGCACTGCTGGGAACAGAAAGTTGAAAACCACCTTGGATGACTAGTTGGTAGCCATCGTCGTCTTGAGTTAATTCACCTGTGATTAGGCCCTCATCAGGATTGAAAGTTTGAAAACTGATTTCATCAAACACAAATTGATTTTCGCCTTGTTGAAAATGAAACAACGGTAGTTTCTGAAGGAGTTCAATGAATGGTGGAACAAGATAAGTTTCAAGCATTAGAAACTTCTTAGGATCCAGCGAACTGTCACCTTCAAACTGCGCACTACCGGTGCTAGCAATAAAATCTAGCAATTCACGATCCGGCTTCGAAAAAACTTTTTTATCAAGTAAAAATTCTGCTTTACCGGTTGTTTTAAAAACTTCATGGTTCACATAAGCCGTAAAAAACCGATCAATATCATTGACCACATAAAATTTATTGTCAATTTCATTAGCAATTCGGAAACGAAGAAATAAGCGGTGTTCCGCTTGATAATTCCAACCTTCACTGACGGGGCCCGCTACTAAAGTTACCTCAAGGTTTAAATTAACCGGTGATACTTCAGGAAGTGGTTGAAAATATTGCGTTTCTGGTAAATCTAAGTTTTGCAAAAAACGTTCCCCATCTAAATCAGCCTGTGATTTTTTTTGGTGAACCATTTTAATTTCCGGAAAACTGACAACTGGCGTTTTGCGTTTTGTGACCTTTTCTGTGTCTTGAGAGCCATCCTTATTAAAAAGTCCCTCCACTGGTAACCCTTGAGCTTTAAAAAACTCTACAACAGCCGCAATATGTTTACAAAAACCATTATCTGGAAAATAAGGACAACTGCAGTAATCTTTGTCCGGATCTTCTTGATTGACGTGCACTTCATACGCATGGGTTCCATAGACAGTGGCAATAATTTCCTGCTTTTCCTCATCAATATCATCAATTCTGACTTTATTCGCACGATAAAGCTTTTTCCCCCGGTCCCAAATTCGAGACGGCATTATTCTACGACGCATTCTATTACTCCAAATCTTGATCTGATTTTGATACCTACTGGTCATTTTACACTATTACAGCTGACAACAGTGATAACTGCTTACGATTGATTAATTTAAACCGTTTTTTGAACACTATTATTATATTTTTATATAGTAAATTGATTGACGAACTGACAATTTAATCACAGGCTGTAATTGAGAAATAACACGAGGAATTGATACGATGCAACAAGAAATGAATCACAAAATAACAGTTAAAGTCACATCAAGGGGTCGCATTACAATTCCAAAAAACATACGAAAAAAATTGAAACTTACAACCAATTCAAAAATCGATTTTCTTCAAAGAGACCAAACTTCCTATATTCTGCAAACTCAAGATAAGGATGTCTTTTGGAATCAGATTGATCAACACATTGCCAAATATGGTCGTTTTAATGAGCGGAAATTAGATTGGGGACCAGATGTTGGCGCCGAAATAATCGATGATTAGCCCTGTTTACTGGTTTTAAGCTTCTATTCCCTGACTTAAAATTTGAGTGTAATTTTGAATAACCAAATTAAAATCAGCTGTTGATAGCATCGCGATTTTTTCCATGTGACATCGATGGTAATCAAAAGAATATATTTGCCACGCATTTACGTAGCCATCAATTTTTGCATTGTGTACCTTAACGGAGCCAAACTTATGTTTTGTATGCGTAATTGGACAAACAACACAAAGCCCTGTTGCATAATTATAAGGCGTCACACTTACCACAACTGCAGGACAGCGCTTATTAATTTCTTTACCAGCCGAAGGATCAAAATCAAGATAAATAATGTCTTGACAATGTGGGTACTTATTCATCATTTTCACGTCCTTCTGGTTTAACATTTTCAAACTCGGATTTTTGCTTTGTAATTTGTTGACGTAATTCCGGCTCTTCAAATGGATTGGCAATTTGTGGCATAAACACAATTGCCCCATCTGTTCCCTTAGTTACAAAATAACGAACATTTTCATCGATCTTAATTGTTGTTGGAACCGTTAAAACAGTTGAATTTCCAACATGTCGTGGTTTGATCGTTTGCTTTGTGTTCATCGTATTACCTCCTCGTAAAATAGGATTCCATAAGTTGTCATCAAAATAATCAATTTTAGTATATCGTATATACGTCGTGTTCACAAACGATCGATTTTTCATAATTGCCATCCTTTCACTTTTTTCATCTGTAACCAAATACGTTATATTTTTTATTTACCACACAAAAAAAGATCAAAGTTGAGTAATTTTTTTACTAACTTTTGATCTTTTTAGATTTTTAGATTCTCAAGAATAACTTGTTTAATTCACTTGCATTTGTCGAACTTCTTCAATAAACCATCGATTAAAATCATCCGCATCGATACCAACGGCAACTTCAGCATTTGTTTGCCCACCATGATAAGCTCCCCGAATATCGGCAACTGTTTCTCCAATTGCGGGTCCATCAGTCTGAATATCAATCCAGTAATTTACTGTTTGATAATATTCCGGATGCAATAAGTAACAAATTGTATTTACATCATGCATTGGAATGCCGCCCTCATGACCTTCATAGTAATGTTTGAAGATCGATGCTAACATATTTCCGGCTTCTCCCAACGTTGATACCGTCTCCAACGTTTCGGGTGTTAGCAAAGCTTTCATTGTGACATCTAACCCAATCATCACAATAGGAATCCCTGACGCATACATAATTTTAGCGGCATCCGGATCCGTAAATACATTAAACTCAGCCGCACTGGTCATATTGCCACGACCAAGTGCACCACCCATCGCAACAATCCGTTTAATTTTAGGTTTAACCTCTGGATGAACCGATAATAACAGTGCAATGTTTGTGTAAGCTCCCGTTGGCACCAACGTAACCGGCTTAGAGCTTCGCATAATCGTTAAATATAAGGCTTCCATTGCGGAATGTTTTACCGTATCACCGACATACTCATCAAAATCATAACCAGGCATCCCCGACTCACCATGAATGCGTGCTGCATCTTCAAAAGGTTTAATCAAAGGTTGTTCTGCACCACTGGCAACCGGAACTTTTTTGTCAAAGAAATGTACCAACTTCAAAGCATTGCGGGTAGTTTTATCCACCGTCACGTTTCCTGCCACCGTGGTAATTAAACGCACATCAAACTCCGGATTATTCAACGCTACCGAAATAGCTGCTGCATCGTCAATTCCAGGATCACAATCCATAATTATTCTCGTTGTCATGTTGCATCATCCTCCTTGATTTTAGGGCGATTCATCGTTAAAAAAACGCGTACTTGTTACTTTTATTGTACTGGTTTTTAGATCGTTTACAAAGTCCTAAATCATTTTTATACCCATTAGGTAAAAAACATCCTTGAGTTTACCCAAAAATGTTTTTATAGCGGTTAAGATTGGTGCTCGTGCCCACAAGCTCACCTTGAACGACGATTCGATTGGGTTCATTTGTATATGGCGAAGCACAAGTAATCAACGTGACAACTTTTTTTCCAGGAACATCCCTTAAAACTTCAACTGCGTTCTTGGATACCGTTCGTTTACTAAATGTTCGGTAACGGTAAACTTTTTTCAAATCCGTCAGATAAATCATATCGCCAATTTTGACTCGCTTTAATGGTGAAAATAGAATGCGGGTATTTGTCATATAATGACCGGCCATCGCAAAATTTCCTTGACCCATTTGTTGATCGGCCGTCATGGTTCCTGCACCTCTGGAAAGAACCACATGTCCCAATCCTTTTCCAATTGGTAAACGCATCGCCACGTTTGGAATCGCCAGTTTGCCCATTGGTGCGTAATTTGCATCATTGCTTTTCCCTGATTTGTTTGTATTGCCGATTGCATTTCGCGTTGCATCTTGCACCGCTCCCCAAGTCACATTCGCAGGATTTAACATTTTTACCGACGCATAATCAAAGTTCGCTTTTTTATGCTTGCTGGCTTCCACTTTTTTGGTGTTCATTGTTTCGATTTCACCGTTTCCCATGTGCCGAATCAAAGGATCACTTAATAAAGCCACTAACATTATTAGAAGTCCTATCATAAAAACTAGACCTAACAACCACTTTGTCATTTTTCGGCTCATTTATTTTCACCTTCTCTTCTTATACCATCGATACCCACCATACGTAGCGCCGCCTGCTATGATGACGCCTAGTCCAATCCACAACCATGAAATTTGTTTTTTAGCAGCCGGCTCTTTCTCATTTGGAATCCGGTGGCCCCTTACCAGCAAACGATGACTGTTAATCATATATGGCGTACACGTCATCAGAGTTACATAGTTATACCGATCATCTTTTGCAAAGTTGCCTAGCTCAGTCGGCTTGATCGTTTTGATCCGGTCCACTTTGTAAGTCATTTTTTTACCTTTTGAGTTGATGAAGAATCGATCCCCTTTTTTCAGCTTAGGTAAATCTGTAAACAACTTACTTCCGGGTAGCCCTCGATGCGCCGTAACAACACTATGTGAGCCTTTTTTGCCGTCTAATGGGGACGTCTTTTCCATGAGGCCAGCACCTTCACTTAATTGAAGATCTGCTGTCCCTTTAAAGATGGGTAATTTGACATCAATATTGGGAATATTAATTGTTCCCAGCATTTCAACTTGGGTCAACATTCCATTAATGGTATTAGATCTTTTATCTTTATCCACTTTTTTGACATTAAATTTTTGAAATGGATTTTTAAACCAAGCTAGTGTTTTGCTAAGTTTGGAGGTGGAAACCACAACGACCTGTTTGCTATGTCGAGAAACATCATTATAGGTGTCAATCATGCGGTGTTGCTGTTGTTGTGACATGGCGTTTGAGACAAATGGGAAGGAAACGATTCCCAAACCAATTATAAATATTAACGCTGTAATTGTACGTTTTAGCCATTTGCGTTTAATGACCAACACCTCCCTTAGTAAACTTTTGTGCTATGTATAACAATAAGGATGAACAGTCATCCTTATTGTTTATAAAACTTATGTGGTAAAGTTGCTTATTCAGCTAATTTATTTTTACGTGATTTGTAGTAATAGTATCCAGATCCACCCATCAGAGCTGCTCCGATAAGAACGAATAACCAGATTCCCATACCACCGGTACTTGGAAGACCGTATTTGGTATTTGTAACTTTTTGTGTTTTCTGATTAGATTTTCCATCAATAGTAAATGGAATTAAATCGTCCCGTAATCCATAGCCTTCTGGGGCTTTAGTTTCTTGTAGATACCAAGTGCCATATTGCATTCCAGTCACTTTAAATAATCCTGTTTCTTTAGCTGAAGTTAAAGTGGTAGCTTCAGACTCTTCTTTTGTCCAACGAACAAACTTATTGTCATCGTCTGTATCCAATACCGCATATTCTTTAGTGGCGTTCGGATCATTAGATCTTAAGATAACAAACTCTGCACCTTCTAATTTTAATTTGTCATCATCTTTATCAACTTTAACAAATTCCTTGTCTCCAATTTTTAAGTAGTTTTTGATTTTGAAAACCCAGTTACCACTACCATTAGGTTCTTCACTAAGAACTGCCCATTCAGCAGAACCTTCATCAAGAGAAATTTTCCCATTTTCTACTGTAAATTTAACAGTTCCTGTAAGGAGTGCATATCCTTCAAGAGTTTTGGTTTCTTTCAGTGTGTAACTTCCATTTGCAAGTTTTTTAATATCAATATTACCGTTTGCATCAGTAGTTTGTTTCACACTACCGTTAGGTCCAGTTAACTCAAATTCGACTCCCGCCTTGGTAACAAAATCCTCGAAATCTTCTGGACTTTGCATTTTCTTTTCTAGTTCAGGATCTGTCTTAGGAACTGTATTTTTAGCATATAAATGAATCTTGCTACTGTTTGTATGTCCTTTTAACGGTAAACTGAAAATAAGTGGTGCAGAAATTGATGAGACTTGTGTTGAATCCGCATCTGTTTCTAAAATTAGATATTTACCACTATTCGTAATGCCTTCCTTAGAAAAGTTGAAGGTATTACCCGACCAGCCTTCCGTATCTGTATTAATTGTTTGTAAGGCCGTAAGTTCATTAGATGCCAAATATGTTTTTTGAGCTTCCAGAATTTGATCTACTGTAAGATCATTTCCATTATCATCTTTAGAAAATTTTGAGATTAATTCTTGTTGAAAGGCATTAAAAGCAGCTCCATCGTCATTATAGGGTTCGTCCTGAGCACCTTTCCATTTTTCAAATGCTTCTTCAACATTAAAAATTGAGAATTCAACATTACCATCTTTGCTCTTATCATAGTTTTCATACCCGTTGATAGGCCCTTTATCGGTACCATCACTTTCAATATCTTCAGCTGTATCAGAATTCTTGATCATTTTATGCAAGCTAATTGTAAATTTATCTTCTGTCTTTGTATCTGCACTCACACTCTTCATACTTGTCATACCAAGTGCGATGGGAGCCATAGCAGCCATTACCATCAATCCTGCACCGATCTTTTTGAAAAAGCCCTTTTTAGTTGCTATCATATGTTCTCCTCCTAATTTTTCTAACTATTACCTTCTTTGATTTATTAAAATTATTGTTACAATTTCCGATTTTTGATAAAAACTGACTAACCACGCCTTTCCAACACAAGCGGTAAAATAATCCAATTATCCATTTGCTCTACCTCACTTTTTTCCGATATAACCACATACCAGAAGCCAGTACCATCAAGCCAACTAGAATAATAATGAGATTACCTATACCTCCTGTCACTGGCATAGTCGGGGATGTTAAATGATTATTGAAAACCACTAAAGCCGAATCATCAGTAATTTTCCCCAGTTCAATTTCAATCGTTTTTTGATTCTCATGCTTTTCACCGTTATAGGTGATGTCTGTTTTATAACCGTCAGCATCAACTTCATTCACAGTTACTTTTGAAGTTTCTGGAAGATCTTTAATCGTAACAGTTTGTCCAGCTGTTAATTCAATTGAAGAAGTTGATTTTCCTTCAGAATCAAATTCAATCGTTCTTTCGTCTCCACCGTCAATTGAGTATTTGTAGGTACCCGCTTCAGCAGGATCGATACTCAAATCAAACTTAAATTTAGTTCCGTCTGGGACTGATCCAGAAACCGTCTTTTTGATTTGAAGGTCCTTTGTTTTAGGCTCCTCTTCGGTAAAACTATTTACGTAATCGACGATTTGGCTTTCGCCTTTTTCTTTCGTACCCATCGTAATTGTGCCACTCAGTTTACCGTCAATAGTTGTCCCAGGATCATTATTGAAAGTGATGGATGTACTTGTGAGTGGACCACCAACTTCTTCAATTGAAAATGCTGATCCATTCGGCACGACCAGTGATATGAATTGATCATGTCCCAAAGTGATTTCATCAGATTTCCCATTTGTAAACTTAAGCTCTCTATCAACTGATTCACCACTAACAAGCATTTTTAACGTTTCATCAAAACCATCAATATCTTCACGTGTAATCACAAATTTAAACTTCTCTTGCTTATTATCCTCAGTACCTTCAATCGTTTTTCTCAATACCAATCTAGTATCTTCTGGTTCAGGTATAACTGGTGTCGTTGGATTGTAAGTCCACGAATGTGTTTCCGCAGAAGACCCAAGATAAGTATCCGCAACAATTGTTCCATTAAAGTTTGTCGTACTTGTAACTGTTTGAGAAGGTGCTAATATTGATCCAAAAAACATGCTGCCGACTAAGGTAAATTCTTCAAATTCTTCAGGAATTACCCATAAAATCGAATAATTAAAACGCGTTCCTGAACCCGCTTCTGGATCGGATCCAACTGCTTCTCCATCAACATAGATATTCATATGAGCACTGCCTAGTCTTCCATCACTATCTGGAGAGGCAATAAAAATCAGATTTTGATCATCACGCAATTTAATATCAAATTCTTTTCCAGCTATTTGTAAATTATCAACTCGAATTACAAATGTATTTTGAATTTCTTCATTTTCAAAATTCAAAGTTAATTTGTTCCCGTCTGTAGTCAAATAGCGTGTATCTTCGAAATCAATCGCATAAGGAGTTTCAACTAACTCTTTTCGGGTCTGTTTCAGATCTGTCAATGTATTTGTAACATCAATCCAGTTTCCGTTTATTGCTGCACCTGTGGGATTCTTACCAGCTTCATTACTGTGGTGATATCGAACTAGTTCGTTACCTAAGGGACCACCTGTTAAGTAGTTTCCCACCCCGTTATTATCACGAGATAAGCTATGGCTATCACCAAAAACACCGGTTCTAAAACTAATTTCATTTCTTGTACCGTCATAGTTTTTTACATAACTGGTTTCTTGCCAGTGTTCATCACGTTCTTCATTTCCAATTCCGGACGTATTTGTTAAAGAATTAACCGCAATGTTCCCGCTGGTATGTGCACGTCCACCGTCTGCAAAATTTTCTGCAAAAATATGAAAATTAGCTGCTACTCCTAAAGGATTTCCAGTACGATTAGGTAAAGTTGGCAATACAACTTCCTCAATTGACTTAGCAACCTTTTTGGAGGCTTTTTTAGATTGGCTCTCACTAATTACGGCTGTATCGCTATCTTCATCCTCATCTGATTCTGATTCTGATTTAGATTCAGAGCTTTCTTGTTTTTCTTCCTTACTAGTTTCCGACTCTTTTTCAGTTGATGTACTGCTTTCAGATTCGACCTTTTCATTTTCAACTGGTGCTAAAAATGAAAGAGAACTAAATTTTACAGTATCTTTTAAACCGCTAAATTTCATTTCAATATCTGCTTTGAAATCTTCTGTAATTGTCTTAATTTCTAAGGGTAAAGTAATCTCGTAATCAAATTCTTGATCATCCGCAACATCATCAAAGTCCGTTTTGTCCCATTTCAACATATACGTACTAAACTCATCACTATATTGAAAGGTCATTGATGGAGCCTTTATAAAAGTTCCGTTAACCACTTCTGGTGTAATTTGTTGTGTACTATTCTTTATACTTAGACTCTCTGTCCCAAGTAGTTGTAATACTGTTCCATCATTTTCTCGAGCTTGTTTTCCTGTCATTTTCAAATGAAATTTGGCGTTTATTTGTTTTTCTGCATCAACCTCCTCCACTTTCTCATCATTTTCATTTGTTAACTTTGTCTCTGTAATTCTAAATTGATCGGTCTGATCTTCTTCAGCAAAGGCTCCTGTAACAGGATACCCAATTCCTAAAAGCAACAACCCGATCATTAGAACCGAGTAAATCCTTCTAATGGTCATACAACTATCCCTCCTAAAAGCATACTGGATGAGTTCCAAAATTTTATGCAGTAATCTTATAGTTATCATTACTTTAATTTGAGTATAGCAAGCATTTTATGCTCTATGCAAATTTAATCTATAATTACCATAATTTTTAGCTTATTTTCATTTACATAAAGTAAGCGTTTCCCGAAATAAACAAAAAAATAGTGAATAATCTGCCAAAATTTCTTAAAGGCACGATTATTCACTACTTTTACGCTAATTTGTGACAAAAACTAAATTTGTGTCACTTTTTCTCTAATTTTACCAACTGAACAAGCCAACGACTCCCGCCGACAGCAGCGAAACTAAAATTCCTGATAACAGCATGTAACCCACGTTTTTAGAGATCACATCGTTCTTTTTACGATCCACAATTCCCTTGAACGCCCCGATAACCATTCCGGTTGTCGAGAAGTTTGCAAAGGAAGTTAAGAAAACAGTTAACATTGCCTTGAAATGAGGTGCGTACGTTTGAACAACTGGCGCAACTTTTCCCATTACCACAAATTCATTCGTAACCAATTTGGTTCCCATGAACTGGGCAAACTTGAAGGCTGTTGGCACATCCAAACCAAGTAGCCATGCAAATGGAAACATAATGATTCCCAAAATGTTTTCAAGTGTCAGCCAAGGTGCAATCAATTGTAATCCTTCATCAATTAATTTTGCCAGAGCTACGAAGGCAATAACATTCGCTAAAATAATCAAAACTAACTTACCAGCACCTAAGATTGAATCACCCAAGAAGGAGAAGAATGGTTCTTTTTTTGGTTTTTCATTGGCCTTAGCTTGATCTTCAGCTAATTCTTCAGAGCCACTTGGTTCTGTTGTTTGTGTACTTTCTTCTGTTTGAGCACTACCACCAATTTTAGCAACCACATCTTCTTCTGGGGAAACTGAAACTGGGTTCAAGATGACCGTCACGATAATGGCGTTCACAATATTAATCGGCACAGCGGCAATGATGTATTGACCAGGCATCATCTGCATGTAAGCACCTAGAATTGAAGCCGTGACACAACTCATAGACATCATCGCAATAGTTACAAGACGTTGAGCCTTCATTTGTTTCAACTGCAAACTAGAAACCGCTAATGCTTCAGTATTGCCTAAAAACATCATTTCAACAGCGAAAAATGATTCGAACTTTGGTTGGCGGGTAATGAAAGCCAAGCCGCGACCAACCCATTTGATTAACCATGGTAAGAAACCAATATAAGTTAAAATATCAAATAACGGCACGATCATCAAAATTGGTAACAAAGAACTTGTCACAAAGTCCATTTGTTTGACGTTTACCCAACTTGATAACGCAAATCCAATTCCTGAATACGAAATCTGTACCATCCAGTTGAAGGCATCAGCAGCTGCTTTAACCCCATCAATTCCGATCGAAAATCCAGTCAAAAACCAGGCTAAGAAAACATTAATCACTAACATTGTAATTACTGAACGCCAGTCAATGTGTTTCTTATCTTTGGAGAACAAAAAGGCGACACCGATGAAAACAAGAATACCAAGAATATTAATAGCTAAATACATGTCCGCGAGCTCCCTCTTTCTATGTATAATCCCAATAATTGCAACAACCTTTATATAATATACCGATATTAAAGACTGCTGTAAACAAGAAATGAAGGATATCTGTAAATAACTAAAAATCACCAGCACAAAAGTGATTTTGATTTTTCATAAATAAGCCTTTCTTTACAAAAAAACGAATTACCTCATGAATAGTTAAATTTTTCCCTTAACGAAAGTTATTTAACTTCATTTTGCAATTCGTTTTGCTTATTTTTCACTTAGTCCTTGCCAAAAATTACTAATGTTCTTGCCCAGTTGGTCGATCGAATACATTCTTTGATAATGTTGCCAATGCCTTGGAAACAGTTTTGTATAGCGTTGACTGCCAAAACGATTATCCATTAACAACACGTTACCCGCATCCTGATTGCTGCGAATCAAACGCCCAGCGGCCTGCAAAACATGATTCATCCCCGGCAATTGGTAAGCATATTCGAAGCCCTTGCCATTCTTTTGATCAAAGTAATCGCGCAATAAATTACGTTCATCACTTAAGCCTGGCAATCCAACACTCACAATTGCAACGCCAATCAAGTGGTCCCCAACTAAATCAATTCCTTCCGAAAAAATGCCACCCAGCACACTAAAACCAATCAAAGAATGCGGATAATTTTTCGCAAACGCATCTAGAAATTCTTTGCGCGCTGTTTCATCCATCTGATTACTCTGCTCAATCACATTAAATTGTTGATATTGATCTAAAAAAGCATCCTCAATTTGCGTCATGTACTTGTAAGACGGACAAAAAATTAAATAATTTCCTTTTTTAGCGTTAACCATTTCAAAAATACTCGTCACAATACTTTGCACGCTATTATCTCTTTGTTTATATGTCGTATTCACATATTGCGTAATCAAAATATTTTGCCGTTGTTCCAAAAATGGCGAGGTCAACTGCAAACTTAAGCCCGTTGTTTCGCAACCCAACGTTTCTTTAAAATAAGCCATCGGCGACAACGTGGCAGAAAAGAAAACCACGCCGCGTCCCATTTTTAACGACATATCTAAATAGGGACTGGGATCCAAACAGAGCTCTTTTACACTCACACTCTGATCGTCATTAATGGTTACAATCACACGATAACTTTCATCGTAGAAAGCGGAAATTTTGACGTATCTTAACAAGGTGAAATAAAAATCTAAAATTTGTGAAGTGAAAGGAGTTGGTTCCTGTTTCGCTAACCAATCTTGCACGAAGGTATTGAACTTTTCCAATCCATGACGAAACCCAGTCAACTCTTCGGTCGTGACTGCTTGAGTTTCATGTTGTTCATCCAAAGGTAGTTTCACCTGATCAAAAACGGTTTGGACTTTTTTTAATTGTTTTGAAATCCCCTGCACATCCTCATTCTTGCTAGCTGTTTTACCAGCTGCCAAGAGATTGTCAATTTCACGATCATCAACCTGGGCCGTATACATGTCACGAGATCGAGAAACCAAATTATGTGCTTCATCAACTAAGAAAAAGTTACTGTCATCCGGTTGCGAGAAGAACCGCTGTAGATAAACAATGGGGTCAAACAAGTAATTATAATCACAAATTATGACATCCATAAATGTCGAAATATCTAAAGAAAATTCGAACGGATCCAGCATATGCTTCTTGGCATACTTTTCAATCGTGGGACGAACAATTTGATTTTCATGTTCAAACACATCACGAATTCCGTCTTTTAACCGGTCATAATAACCGATCATATAAGGATTATCTTCAGGTGCAACATCAACTTCTTCAGGAAAAATAATCTTATCTTTAGCAGTCAACGTGATACTTTTGATTTGCAGTCCTTTATCCACCATGAGTTGCAGCCCTTTTTCGGCTACACTACGCGTACTTTGTTTGGCAGTTAGATAAAACAAACGGTCACTCAAGCCTTCCCCCATTGCTTTAACACTGGGAAAAAGTGTCGAAATTGTTTTGCCAGTTCCAGTGGGGGCCTCGACAAATAATCGTTTCTTCAACGCAACTGTTTTATAAACGGCAACCGCGAGATCACGTTGACCATTACGATATTCTTTAAACGGAAACGCCAATTTTCGAATGCTTTCGTTGCGCTTTTTCCGCCAGTCACTGCGCATAACTAACCAACTTCGATATTCTTCAATCAGACCATCAAAAAAGGTTTGTAAGTCCTCACGTTGGTACGTGTGTTCCGTTTTCGTGATCTTATCTGTCGTGCGTTGATAATAGGTCAGCCTTATGGTTACTTCGGGTATGTCCAAGTCATGGGTCAAAATGGCTCCGTAAACTTTAGCCTGGCTCCAATAAAGCGTTAGTGTGTTTTCCGATAAATCTTCAAAATCAGGATCAGAGGTTTTAATTTCTTCAATTAGTAAACTGTCGCTAGTTTGAATCACGCCATCTGCACGGCCATCGATCACATATTCTTCATCTGCCATGGTGACCGTGCGTTTAACGTAAACTTCTTTTTCATAATTTTCACCGCCCGTTTTCTGTAACTTACGGTGAATGCGTGCGCCTTCCAATGCTGTGTTTTGACTGTTACTACTTGAACTTAGATCACCGGCACGGAGAACAAACTCAACTAGCTGACGTATTCCGATCTTATTGTTTGCCATCCGTACCATCCTTTCGTTGCTATTTTGTAGTAACTCGACCTACATTTAAAATAACGTTGTTAAACTTCTGTAATATTAGCCTGTTATGATTACTAAATCAGTTTAAAAAATAAGGAGCCTACATGAAAACTAAAACTGCACTACCCATTTTACTATTCTTTACCACTTTTTTGGCGATCTTCTTCGCTCAATCCAGTATTTCGGCAGATATACTCAAGCCCATTCAAGGAATTCAGGCCACTAGCAATCATCATAGTACTTTATCCACAATTAGTATTAAGGAAAAAACGCAAACAATAAAATCTGATTCAAAGGCAGCTAAAGATTCTGAAGCTGGTGATAAATCAACTAACAAAAAATACAGTGATTTAATTAATTTACTCCGCAAACAACTTGGAAAAAATTATGTTTATGGTGCAGTCGGTCCCGACACCTTTGATTGTTCTGGACTAACTCAGTATGTGTTTAAAAACGCCCTTAATAAGACATTGCCACGCACTGCTCAGGCACAATATAATGCTTTTGATCACGTTTCTCATCACAAGGTTCAACCAGGTGATTTGGTTTTCTTCAGTTATGATGGTGGTGCTACAATTGCCCACGTCGGTATTATTGTTTCAGGTGATAACCAAATGATCGATGCACAAGATCGCGGAGTCATTAAAGAAAGTTACATGGCCTCATATTGGAAACCATATATTGCTGGCTACGCCCATGTGACTGACTTAGATTAACTCAATTTCACTACAAACAAAAATCAGAAAACACAATAAACCCAGGCACAATGCTTCACGTGTGTCTGGGTTTTTGTGTTTTCAACTAAAGATCAATATTAGTAATTGGTTTGTGTTCTTTCTTAAATATATTTCGCATTTTTACCATTTTATCCGTCGTAACTTGTTTTTTGTTGCGAAGATCCCAAGATAAATCCAAATAAATTGGTTGTTCACCTGACTGTTTAATCTCCAATAGATGAGGCTTAAGCATCCATGGCATGTAGACTTCTGGAATGTAAGCACCAAATGCGACGACATCAGACGAATCTTTTACTTCTGATCTTGAAATAATACGTACTGTTTGAATATTTTTAAATTGAATTTTTTTAAATTTATTTTGTTTAGGAAATAGTATAATCTGCAGTTTTTCACCATAGGTTTTCATAGGCAAATACTGAATACCACTTTCTGAAATCAACCACCTCCCATAAAGATGGAATAGATAAACTGGATAATATATTAAAACTAACGCCAACATAACACAAATGCCAACAACTACCGCAATCCAAAGTGACACTGATGATGACATCAAGAGTAAAAGCACAATTAATCCCCAAATTAAACTTCTTATTAGCGGTCCATAATTTGGCTGACGACCAAAATAAAGTTTATCCATCATTGAGACTCACTTCTTTCACTTAAATTTATAAAGCTTCAGTTAATCTACCTTCATGTTAACACGATAGTTTTAAAATGATAGCGCTTTACATTAGCTTTTACATCTTATAATCACTACTTTTTTAATTTATTCTTCATTTGTTTTTAATAATATGCTAAGCTAATTCTATTACTAAAAATTTGCTTAAAAAGGAAATGATTCTTGATGGGGAAGTATCTTAAAGCTAATTGGCAAAAGGTTTCACTTTTAATTTTTCTTATGGCGGTTACTGAATTTTTCACAGTTTTAGCTTCAGTTTTCAATGCAAATTCACTAAACGCATTGGTCGCTCATAACTTAAAAAACTTTTTCTATCAAATTATTTTCTTATTATTGGTGTGGTTGGGTGTCATTCTCTTTACTTATTTAGTTGTTAATTACACTCAAGTTGTTATTCAGGACATCGATATTTCAATTCGCCATCATATCACTCAAAAAATCGAAAAATTGTCCTATGAAACGTTTCACAGTAAAAATACGGGTGCCTATGTTTCTTGGTTAAACAACGACATTGCCATTATTAACGAGAGTGGTTTACAAAGTCTATTTATCGTAATTGAGGGCGTTTTCGGCGCCATTTTCGCGCTGATCACTTTAACCGCTTATCATTGGAGTTTAACCGTAACCGCAATCGCCATGGCATTCATTATCATTCTGGCACCTAAAATCATGGATCGCCGGTTACAAAAATCCAACGAAGCCCTAACCAAAGAAAATGAACAGTTTGTTTCTCAAGTGGAAGATGTTTTATCAGGGTTTAATTTTTTGTATGCCCTCTTCGCACTTCCGATGGTTACCAAACATGTCAGACAAGCCTCTTTAAATTTAAAAAAAGCTAACGTTCACCTCACTCGAACACAATCAATCGTTCAAATTATCGGCTTCACCGGCAACGTTTTGTCACAAGTCTTATTGATCGGTTTAAGTGGCTTCTTGGCGTTACATGGGTTTGTTAAAATTGGAACTTTAATGGCTGTGGGAGCTTTAGCCGGCAATGTTTTTAATAACTTAGGTAACATGAGTACCTATTTAGGTAGCATGCGCGGTGTAAAGCCACTGTTCAGTAAATATGATCAACTTTTAACTTCTGACAAATCTCACAAAACAAATTTACCAGTTATTGAACCAAGTAAAACAGCCATTCAAGCAACAAACATTTCGTTTAAATATCAAGATAAACCGATTATTCAGAATTTTTCCTATACCTTTCTTGCTAAGAAAAAGTATTTAATTCTGGGGGCCAGTGGAACCGGAAAATCAACGTTGCTAAAATTGGTTGCCGGCTATAATACTCACTACACCGGAATGTTATCTTTGTTTGGCAAGGATTATCAAGAGCTCTCGCAACAAACAATCTTAAGCAGGATTCTGTATTTGGATCAGCAACCTCGTTTATTAAATACAACGGTTCGCCAAAATTTACAGTTGTTAGACCATTTTTCAGAAGATTCTTTGTCACAGGTTTTGTTAGAAACAAACTTAATCTCCTCTTTGAAAGAAGCCGGAAAGTTTTTGGAAACCGATGTTGGCGAAGACGGTATTAATCTGTCTGGTGGTCAAAAACAGCGATTGGCGTTAGCTCGCGGTTTGCTACGTCACGCTATTAAAATTATTCTCATGGACGAAAGTACTTCATCTGTCGATGCCAAAACAGCGGCTAAAATTGAGGCCGATTTACTTACCAACACGAACTTAACGGTAATTATGGTCAGCCACACACCACACCAAGAAAACATGCATTTATTTGACGACATCATTAAAATGTAAAAATTTTTTTGAATTTTAAAAAAACTGACCGGTTTCTAAAAATAGAAATCGGTCAGTTTTGTGTTTTAGATCAAACTTTTAACAACTTTTGCCATTCGTAATAATGCCTTTTTCAAAAGCAGCCAAAATATCTTTGCCGTTCGCGATGAGAACATTACTGTCCAATAAACCCGTATTATCTTTTAAGGTTATGCGTGAGTTTTTAACATCCAGCGTTAAACCTGTTCGTAAAAATCGGGTGTCATAATCTGAAGTATATAATTTAAGGTCAAAATTATTTTCAATACTAAGTGGATATTCTGGATCAAATTTATCCAATGCAACTATTGAAAACTTGGCACCAATGCTGCATGCCCCACCCTGTAGAGAATACTTGCCACCACCATCATCCGTAACCAACAACAGCGTTTTATCAGCAATATTTTTTCTTTTTAGTAAGGTCATGACAGAATCCGTAACTTTAATGTTTAGCATAGGTTCACCTCCACTATCTTGTTTCACAAGTTTAACAAACTGAATTGACATTGATAATTAATTTGAATTTTTAGTTGTTATTCTTGCAAGTCTAATCAATTATAAATTTTTATCCATATTGAAGGTCAGCTTAGATAAACCAGCACCTTGCACAACCAAACTACCAATAAAATCAACCGTTTGTTTTCGCATTTTTGCAACCAAAACCTTATTCTGATCAGTCAGATACGCTGTCAAGGCTGCTCCAGACAGTTTGTTTGCTTTATTATCGGTGTTTTCTAAGAAACGGCGTTGTGTTTCACGAAGCGCCGTCAAATAATCACGGTCGCTTTGTACAAATTGTGGATAATGACTTTCAACCATCATTGATAATGTGCGGTACATCCAGTAAGCATCACTAAAATTGAACTTCATTGAAGTTTGCTTGTAACTGTCATCTGTATCGGTTGCATTACTGTAAAATGGTACATAAGGGCTGAATGATGGCACCCCAAAGTTCAACCAGTAGATGGCTGCTTGTTCCGCTGGGACATCATTACGAATTTGTAATACATGTGAATTCTGAGTTCGATTCATTGAAATTGGACGGTATCGATATTTATC
The DNA here is from genome assembly GCF_001437405.1 of Pediococcus ethanolidurans. Lineage (GTDB taxonomy): Bacteria > Bacillota > Bacilli > Lactobacillales > Lactobacillaceae > Pediococcus > Pediococcus ethanolidurans. Next base: position 153,438 of record NZ_JQBY01000001.1, read on the forward strand.
AGCCGTTTCATCTGGTGACAAAGGATCAAATGGAGTCTCGTTATAATGGGATCCCAAAATAAATTCAACATCCTCCACCGAAATCTTATGACTAGTATGACAGATAAATGGTAATTCACCAGATTCTGGATCCTGTTCAATTTCCGGATTCAGATACTTCTGCGCATACCAAACTCGTGGCGTGTTGTAATGACGATCTTTTTCGTTAAAAGTACCAAAAATATGACGGAAATTCCACCCTGTCGCATCCACATTTAAGTGATGTTTTTCAACAAATTCTTGAATTCCTTCAGCCCACATAAAATTGTCAGGATCATCAAAATCTACTTGTTGAATGGCTACTTCATTGGCAGCAACCGCATAGGCATCATCAGGTATGCGCTGTGCTACCCAGTAATGACCGGTAACAATTTCCATATACCAAACATCATCTTTATCACTAAACAAAATACTGTTGCCAGCATTGGAACCATATTTTGCGATTAAGTCACCAAGTCGTTTAACGCCTGCCTTAGCTGAATCTACATAAGGTAGTACCATTGTTTCAAGGGAATCCTCACCCAAGCCATCTTTAAGCAGGGGATCATAGGCTAAAGTACGTTCATTCCCGTACGTACTTTCAGTTGCACTGACTGCGACATTTTTTTCATTAATACCACTCTCATCATTCACACCTTCATGTAATTGCGTGGGATCGGCATCCGGTGTGGCTGTGTAACGATAACCATTTTCAGGCAATGGCGCTTCAAATCCATTTAATTGTGATTTCAAAACTTCTTTGCGTCCCTGAACTGCAGGATGCATATAAAATTTCTTAGGATGAATAGGAAGATAACGATCCTCATTACGAGCGATCATTGTTGACCCATCTAAACTGGCCTTTTTCCCGACTAAAACTGAGGTACACATGCTGACTACTTTGTTCACGTTTATCGTCTCCATTTCTGTACTGATACGCCCATTTTACCAGAAAAATCGGTTTTTAAAATTAATTGATTCAAAAAAGGCGGAGAATCTTCTCCGTCTTGTGCTTGAATTACTTTTTTGATGAAAATATTGGTTAAAAATTCGTAGCTTTACTGCCTTATAGCCGAAACGTGTTTCAAGGAGCAGCTTCCTGCGGGTGCCAGTTCTTGCGGTGTGGGTTGCCGCCACAAGAATGGTCAACGTATGAAACATCACTGATTATTAGCGAATTTGGCTAATAATCTTCTTTAATGTGGAATAGTAGCTACAGAATCCCAGCGATTTCTAAACCGAATCATTGGTACTTCTACTGCCTTATAGCCGAAACGTGTTAAAAAGGGCAGCTTCTTCCGGTTGCCAGTTCTTGCGGTGTGAACTGCCGCCACAAGAATGGTCAACGTATGAAACATCACTTATTATTAGCGAATTTTGCTAATAATCTTCCTTAATGTGGAATAGTAGCTACAGAATCCCAACGATTCAAAGAACGAATCATTGGGATTCTTAGGCTATACTCAGAAGCTAATCGCCCTTTTTAACACTCTTGTCTCTTCGCGCAATCATCGGCATAATCAAACCGAGCGCAATCAACACGATTGGCGTCACAATATTCATTCCTAATTGCAAAAACCAACTATGTGGGTCTGCCGAGAAACTAATCTTTGGCACCATTCCCAACACACAAACAAACGCCGTAAATATAAAGCACCAGAAACCAAGCAACCATCCAATCGTCTTATTCTTCACAAAACGATAATCCGAATGAAACTTCGTCATATGCTTACTTAATAACATAAACGCCACAAATACCCATAAATAACGCAATGGCATCACAATCGAATTTAAGTTCAACAACCAATTATACAGTTCTTGAATATTCTTAATTCCCAATGCTGGCACCATAATCAAGATACCAACCAAAACACCAGTCATCTTATAACCATTGATGAAAACACCGTGTTTATTAAGTTTCATCAATGATTTCGGTACATACTGGTCATTATGACCGGAAAGCAAAATTCGTAACGGCGCATCAATAGAAACAATCAAAGCCGCAATCTGGCCAATCGAGTTAGTCAGTCCATAAGTAATCATCAAAGTATTCCCAATGTGATAATACTGTCCCAAACGCTGAAAGGCACTGTAAGCTCCGTTCATCATTAGATCCTTTGGAATCGCATTACTGTTGAAAATAATCGCCATTCCGATTGAACCCACAATGGCACAAATTCCAACTAACACGGCCAAGACAATCATTCCCAGTGGAAATTCACGGGAAGCATTGCGTGTTTTATTAACATAAGGCGCAATTTTTTCTGATCCACCAACGGCTAACACTAACATTGATAGCGTGGTAAAGTACCCAAAGTTAAAGTTAGGCACGTAAGTTTTCACACTTGTTAAATTAGGTGTAGCTGCCGTAACATTTGGCAGATGTGGTGCTGCAATTGCCAAGAAAATAAACAAAATTGACATCACAAAGGTTGCTAACCCAGCCAAAGTTGCAATGACACCTAACGTGGTAATTCCTTTAGAAGCTACCCACATGAAAAATAGAAATACAATTAAACATAAAATTGAAAAAATAGCTGTTGAAAAATGACTAAAGTAGGTTCCAGCTCCAGTAAACGCCCAACTAATGGCAATCAAAACATTTTGTGGTTTTTGTGCCAAGTAAGGCACGTGAACTACCCAATACGTCCAAGCAGCAAAGTAAGCCAAACCTCGGGTTGACGTTTCATCAATCCAAGAACTTACACCACCACCACTTTTCTTGAAGGTAGACCCCAACTGTCCAACCATCAAGGTGTAGGGGATAAAGTAAATGATCAGAATAATAATCCATGATGTAATCACGGATGCACCCTGCTGTGCGTAATTATTTACGACGTTGTTAAATCCCCAAACAGTGTTAAACGCGATTAATGCAATCGTGAACCAACGAAATTGCTTCGTACTTACATTCGTGTCTCCCAATTTAACCAACTCCCCATTATAATTAGATTTACTTAATTATAATCGAGAATTGTAAGCGGTTCATGTGAAGTTAGTGAGTGTTTTCACAAGGTGCTAATTTTGTTCTCATCATTTTATTATTAATCTTCAGATGCCGATTCCTTAAGTTGTTTGCGTGTATTATAAAAATTACGATAGGCCATGTAACACGCAATTACGGATCCTAAACTGGTCGCTGACAACAGCATAAAAGTTACCATAATTTGGTATTTAATGGCATGAACCGGATCGACACCCGCAAAAATCAAACCAGACATCATGCCTGGTAAACTCACAATGCCCACCGTTTTGGCGGAATCAATTGTCGGTGCCATCCCCGTTTTGATACTTTCACGCAAAATACCAATTGATGCATCACGGAGAGAGCCACCCAGGGCCAATCGTTCTAGCACGCTTTGACGCTGATCGCGAAATTGTGTATTCATACTACGGTAGCTGAGCCCGATCGCTACCATAGAGTTGCTGGCAATCATTCCAGAAATGGGAATTACTTGCGAAGGAATCAGTTTAATTGCGCCGGATAGAATCAAAACACCCAGCGTTACACCAGTACTGACCAAAATTGCCACAAACGAGATAACTAGTGCATTGGTCATCCCATTACTGCGTTTTTGCGCATTCCAAGAAGCATTAAAAATAATGATAAGTAACATCGCAAACGTTAAGAAAACATTGTTAACCTTGAAGATATACTTCAACAAATAGCCCACAACAAATAGCTGAATAACGGCTCGAATCACGCCGATAATAATTTCACGATCAATGCCTAGTTTTTCACGATATCCGATCCATAAAGCAATCATAACCAGCAGCATCGCTAGAGTTAGTGACCAATTATTCACATCTAGATTCATTTTGACTCCTCCAATCTACCTTTAGTAATTGTTAACAACCGACTAGCCTGTTTTATTTCGGATTCATCATGTGTAATGGACAAAATGGTGACCTGATGATCCGTGTGAAAATGCTCAATCAAGTTATTCACAATGCGTTTATTTTCTTCATCTAATCCCACAGTGACCTCGTCTAGCAGTAAAACATCCGGAACATACATAATGTTGCGAATCATGGCCACTCGCTGTTTTTCGCCACCCGAAAGCTCAGTAATTCGTTTATTTAAATAGGTCTCCGGTAAGCCAACCACCTTTAGTGCTGCTTTTTGTTTGTCAACATCTGGTATAACCTGACGAATTTGAAAAGGGAAATCTAAGTTGTCGGCCACCGTTCTACCAAATAAAGTCGGTTGTTGAAAACAGTAAGAAACTTTGCGCCGATACTGAATAGGGTCAATTTCCATAATGTTTTGTCCCTTGAACAAAATTTCACCTTTAGTTGCCGTTAACAATGAAGCAATTATCCGCAATAACGTACTTTTACCACTTCCTGATGGTCCCGTAATTGTAATGTAGTCTTGGGCAGCCACAGATAAAGAAATATTTTGTAAAATTTGATTTTGCGCAACCTGATAGCCAATATCATGAAGTTCTAAAATTGCTTTCATAATGCCATCTCCACTATTTTTATTTCATCAAACAAGATGAATTGAACTGAATTAAAAATGCTCTTACCCGTATTATACCTTGTAATCGTTTTAAATTAGAAAGCATTGTACTTACTTCTCCTACTAAATGTTATAATTTGATAGACAGTACTGGGAGGAGAGCTTAATCAATGAAAACCGTATCAATGATCGTACCATGTTTTAATGAACAAGAGTCCGTACCAATTTACTTCAAAGCCATGACCAAAATTTTTCAAAAACCAGAGATGCAAAACTACGCTTTAGAATTATGGTTTATTGACGATGGCTCTTCAGATGCAACCTTAAATGAACTAAAACAACTAAACAAACAGTATCCAGATGTTGCCCATTACGTTTCATTTTCACGTAATTTTGGTAAAGAATCTGCCATCTATGCCGGTTTACAGGCCGCCACTGGTGAAATTGTCGGCTTGATGGATGTTGATCTTCAGGATCCACCGGAACTATTGCCTCAAATGTTAAAAGAGCTTAGCACCGGCGAATATGAAACTATTGGTACACGGCGTGCTGGTCGTGAAGGTGAACCTGTCTTCCGTTCATGGCTATCCAACATGTTTTATAAATTCATCAACAAAATTTCTAAAGTTGAAATTATTCCCAATGCGCGGGACTACCGCGTTATGACTCGAAAAGTGGTTAACACTGTCCTTAGCATGCCAGAGGTTAATCGCTTTTCTAAAGGTATTTTTAGTTGGGTAGGATTTAAAACAAAGTACTTGGACTTCGAAAATCGCGAACGGGTTGCTGGTCAGACATCCTGGTCACTATGGCAACTATTTGAATACTCTTTGGAAGCTATTATTGACTTTTCAGCAGCTCCCTTAGCAATTGCCAGTTTTGTGGGAATATTTGCCTGTGTTATCTCAGTGTTGGCAATCATTTTCATCATTTTTAGAACCATCTTTTTTGGCGATCCAACTACAGGTTGGCCATCTTTGGCAGCCATGATCCTCTTTATTGGTGGCATTCAGCTCTTCTGCTTAGGTATCCTTGGTAACTATATCGGGCGTATTTACTCAGAAAGCAAGCACCGTCCGATTTATGTTATTAATGAAAAAAAATAGGCACAAAAAATAAGGTTAAAGGATTTATTTCCTTCAGCCTTATTTTTATATGTTACTTAGTCTTCATCTGATCCAAAATGTCGTTGCCACCATGATTTTTTCTTAGGTGGTTCTTGTAATAGTTGTTCATTCTTTTTAGTCATTTCAGTTAATTCAGTTACTTGGGCTTGTAACTGCACATTTTCTTCATGATATTGTTGGTTCTGTTTAACTAACTGTGCCAACATTTCTTTAATTTCAGATAAATCTTTATTTTGTGCCTGCAGCATTTTAGTATCAATAACTGCCGGTGTCTTTTCGTTTTTGGCTTCTTTAGCTTTATCAGCAGCTTCTTTATCTGTGATTCCCAAAGTAACATCCACAGCTTGTTTCAAGGTGTGTCGATCTCCAAGTAAATCATTCATCTGTTGCAAAAGCTTCATATCAGCATCTGCATAAATTCGACGACCTCGACCATCATGCTGGAATTTATGACCCATTCGTTCCATTTCTTTAGCCCAGTTACCCAACGTAGCTAAACTACCAATTCGTTCAATTTTATTAACAACTTCTGACCCAGTTATGTATTCATCTGCTTTAATATCTTTTGCCATATTTTCCACCTCGCTTTTAACTTAATTGTACTACAATCGCTTCTAAATTTGAAGTTAAAATTAAGTTAATAAATCCCTATTTTTAAAGACTTTTATCTAGTTTTTGAGCTTTTAGTAGAACTAAGAACAAGCCTAATCCGCCTAGTTCACTCACAAAAATCAAAATTGCCATTGGCGTATAACTTTTAGCACCTAAAGCACCTGCAAGCGGTGAAAAAATACCGCCAACAATGTTCATTAGTAAGCCTAGAACAGCAGAAGCACTGCCGGCATTTTTGTCTTGGCTGTTCATTGCAATTGAAGTTGCAATTGTATTAACTACACCAATACAAATGACAATTAAGAAAAGGGGCACGGCAACTAACATCATATTTGGCGTTGTCAATGTACTGCCTAACATAATAACAGCTGATAAGGCTCCCAAAACTAGAGCACTTCCAAGCACCTGAAAGTTAGTTAGTTTAGCTGTTAAATAGGCCGGAATATTATTACCAATGATAATGCCTAACCCATTCAACGCATAGAGTAAACTAAATTGTTGTGCTGATAAATGGAAGAAATTTTGAAATACAAAAGATGATGCCGCAATATAACTAAACAAGGCTCCGAATACTAGTCCCTGAATTAAGGCAATCAACATAAAGTCACGCTTAGTGAACATGGTTCCCATTGAAACGAAACCTTGAAAAATACTCTCGGTACTTCTTAATTTTGGTGGTAAACTTTCCTTCAATGTAAGCTGAATACCAATTACAACCAAAATACCGATTACTGCTAATAAACCAAAAATTCCACGCCACGTCATGAAGTTCAGTAGAAATCCACCAATAATCGGTGAAATTATTGGAAACACACCGTTTACACCCATTAAAAGAGCAAAGAACTTAGTTAGTTCTTTCCCTGAGAATAAGTCACGGGCCACAGCTCTGGAAAGCACCTGTCCGGCCGATCCTGCTAATCCTTGAATGAAACGAAGAATTAAGAAAAGTACGATAGAATGAACGATCATAATTAAAACTGAAGTTAAAGCAAAGATGGCAAAGCCAATTGATAATGGCATTCTTCGCCCAAAATGATCACTCAGTGGTCCTACAATTAATTGACCAACCGCAAGTCCAATCAAACAAAAAGTAATACTCATCTGAATCACTGAAGTTTGTGTATGAAAGGTAGTTTGCATTGTTGGCAATGCAGGTAAATACATATCTAAAGATAAAGGACCGGTGGCACTGATCAAGCCAAGAAAAAAGGTTAACCAGAGTTTCCGATCCTTAGAAATTTGTTTATTTTTCACGGATACACCCTCTGCTCTAAAATAGCTTCAAAACATAGTGTACCGAATTACAACACAAAAACCAACTTAGTTTGGTAACTTACCATCTTTCCACCAAAGTTTAACTAATGCTTGTGTGCCATCATTACCTAATTTCTTTTCATCAACTAACCGTGCATACAAATTGCGAGCCGCATCCGTTGCTGGCAAATTCAAGTGCATTTTGTCGGCCTCGTTTAATGCAATGCGTAAATCTTTCAAAAAGTGTTTAGCGAAGAAACCGGGAGTATAGTCATCTTTTAAGATTCGTGGTGCATAATTCTCCATGCTCCAATTATCAGCACCGCCACTTTCCAACGTTTGAAGAACCTTTGGTAAATCAAGCCCAGCTGCTTGCGCATAAACTAACATTTCACTCATTCCTGTCATTGTTCCAGCAATCATGATTTGATTAGCCATCTTAGCGTGCTGTCCAGAACCGGCTGTTCCAAAGTAATTAACCTGTTGACCAATGACATCAAAGATTGGTTGCAATTCCTTATAGGCTGTTTCATTGCCACCCACCATGATTGTAAGTGTTCCCTTTTCAGCACCAATATCACCACCAGAAACTGGTGCATCTAAAACTTCAATTTCATGTGCTTGACCATAATCACCTATTTTTTTAGCAAGCGTAGGTGTGCTAGTTGTCATATCAACAACCGTTTGACCTGCTTTAGTACCGGCAAAAATACCATTATCACCAAAGTAAACTTCCTCTACATCCTGAGGAAACCCAACCATTGTAAAGACAATATCACTGGCTTGGGTGACTTGTTTAGGCGACTCCACCCAAGTTGCACCAGCTTTTACTACTGGATCAGCATGCGCTTTAGTTCGATTAAACACCGTCACACCATAGCCGGCTTTCAACATATTTTTAATAATTCCAGTACCCATAACACCTGTGCCAATAAAACCAATTTTTTTCAAATTTGCCATCTCCTAACTTTCACACACACATCATACCCATTCTTTTGCAGAAATTACACAATTTAGATCTGCTAAAATAAATTCTTAAGCATTATTTCTGGTATGATAGACCATAAGATCTTTACTTGGAGGAATACAAGCCATGCCACAACATTTACCAGAAAAAACCATTTTAACTAACCTAGTCATGGTAGAAAATTCAGATACCAAAGAAGTTTTACTGGAAAATAGACGCAATAAAAATTGGGCTGGGATTACTTTCCCAGGTGGCCATGTGAATTCTGGTGAATCTTTCGTTGAGTCCGCAATTCGCGAAGTTTATGAAGAGAGCCATCTCCAAATTGAAAATCCTCAATTAATTGGTGTCAAACAATTTATGTATCAAGAACACGTGCGTTACATTGTTTTCTTATTCCGAACCAATCAGTTTAAAGGCACACTACAAAGTTCACGTGAGGGCGATGTGTTTTGGGAAAATCCTTACCAAGTAAAGCAATCACAAGCAGTTGACGATTTTTTTGATCTTCTTCAGATTTTTAAAAGTTATGACGTTTCAGAACTCTATTACCAAGATTATGAAGGTCAATCCATTAAACGCGTTGAATAATCAAGTTAGTTAAACTTAGCCATTTTAGAAGAGTGCTGAATCAATATAGTTAAGATCCTTTATAAATTAAATAACAAACTTTATCAGGTTTTAGAAGAGTGTCGAATCAATATAGTTAAACGTTTCTCAAAAATAGAAAGGAAACACCATGTACAACAAACAAAATCATAATTTGCATTATCAAAAGAATTCTCATCAATCTAGACCACAACATGAAACTGTTCAATCAACCATTCCGATTGGTCAGCGGATTCCATTAACCATCAAGCGTTTAGGAATTAATGGCGAGGGCATCGGTTACTTTAAACATACTATTTGTTTTGTAAAGGGTGCCCTTCCTGATGAAGTAGTTACAGCAACGGTTACTGAAATTCATCCCCGTTACATGATCGCTAAGCTTCATACTATTCGGAAAAAGAGTCCTAATCGAGTTGAGCCTCGCGACCCATTTGCGGATGAAGTTGGTGGCTTTGAATTGGAACACTTATCCTACCCAGCACAATTAGAGTTTAAACAAGATGTTGTTCGTCAGGCTTTAGAAAAGTATCGTCCATCTGGTTATAAATATTACAAGCTTTTACCTACAATTGGCATGGATAATCCGTATGAATATCGAAATAAAGCTCAATTTCAAGTTCGTGTTTTAAATGGCAAAGTTGCTGCTGGGCTGTATAAAGAGAACAGTCATGACCTAGTTGATCTACCTACTTGCAGTGTTCAACATCCACTAACCATGAAAGTTATGCGTCGTGTTGTTGAATTGCTAGAAACTTATCAAGTTCCAATTTACGATGAGGAACAGGGATCTGGAATTGTTAAAACCATTGTTGTACGTGTTGCTGTTGCAACAAATGAAGTTCAATTAGTTTTTATTACTAACTCCACTAAATTGCCACATAAACGAGAGTTAATTGCTGAACTTCAAAAGCAATTTCCAGAAATTGTTTCCTACATGCAAAATGTTAATAAAGGAAAAACTTCGCTTGTTTGGGGTGATGACACAACTTTATTGGCCGGAAAAACTTTTATTCAAGATAAACTAGAAGACTTGACCTTCAATTTATCTGCACGTGCTTTTTACCAATTAAATCCATACCAAACTGCTAAACTATATGATGAAGCTCGTAAAGCATTGGCGCTTTCTCCAAATGATAATTTAGTTGATGCCTATTCTGGTGTAGGTACGATTGGCCTTTCTTTGGCTGCTCAAGCAAAGGAAGTCCGGGGAATGGATATTATTCCAGAATCCATTGAAGATGCTAATGAGAATGCTAAATTAAACGGAATCACCAATGCTAAGTACCAAGTTGGTCGTGCAGAAGAAGTCTTACCGCAATGGATGGCAGAAGGCTTTCGTCCTGATGCTCTTGTAGTGGATCCACCACGCACTGGCTTAGATGATGTTTTAATTCAAACAATTTTAACTAGTAAACCTGAACGCTTTGTTTACATTTCATGTAATCCATCAACACTAGCTCGTGATTTAGCTCAGTTAACTAAGACTTATATTGTCGATTACATTCAATCAATCGATATGTTCCCTCAAACTGCTCGTTGTGAAGCTGTTGTGAAATTTACCCGCCGTCATTAATTGAAATTTCGCCAATCGACCGATACCTCTGGTCTATGCACATTGCGAATTTCTTCAAGTGATACTGCTGTTAATTGACCTTCAACATTGGAAAAAATAATCTTTTGATCGTGAAAACCAGCCACTTGACCTGTCAGTGAGCTCAATGTTTCACCATCATGTAATAACTTTAATTGAACATGAACAACCTGTTTATGTAGCCAAGCCTGTTTTAAGGTTTGGCTATTTTTTTCGAGTGTTTGTTCTGGAAGCCACTTTTCTGGAATCTTATCATGTTTCATTTTTTTAATCGCACTCGTATGATCGGATAGAAAAAAGCCGCCCCATTTTAGCATTCCTCGATCATGATAGTCATTCTTAAAAAACTGTTCGATAACTGACTCATCAACACGTTTAATAATCATAAACTCATCCCTTTGCAATTCTAGTTTGTGCTTGTGGCCAAATAAGTCCTTCAAATCCTTTAAATTGCATTGTAATTTGTGTTTGTTGTCGCAAAGCGTTAATAACCGCTTCTAAATAAGTTAACTCATAATTATCTAGAGTATGCAATGGAATTGATTTTTCACGTCGATCTTTAGGCTTGATTTCTAAGAAAAAATTATAGACTTCATCGAAACGATCTCGCACAATTAACATTTGATAAATCGTCCGTGAGTGCCGTGAAAAATCTTTTTCCAATCGTTCTAAAATTAATTTTGCTGCTTGTTCGCTTGTCTCAATCAAAACTATTACCTCCATTATGACCACCAACTAAGGATGCCCGTTCCAACATTGTGGCCCCATGCAACAGACTACTTGCCGGAACTAATGCTGTATTACCAAATTGATCATGAATTTTATCTAGTACTCGAATCATCAAATTTTGTTTAATTTGAGCATGCGGATCCTTAAATAAATTTAGTTGTAATCCGTCATTTGCTGATAGGTGTGAAAGGCCAACAGCAATATTACGAACTCCTTCTCCACTCCAGGTCTTTCGAAATAAATACAATAAATACTGGTTAACTTGGTCTGGACTGTCCGTCGCATCTATCCGCATTGAGTGTGCAAATCCGCTTCGGCCGTCTCCCTCAGCACTATCGTAAGAAAAACCAATCATTAAGCTTACACAGCCTGCTTGTTGTTGATGATGACGCATACGCGAAGTTACTTGATTCCCAATTTCTTTAATTACCGTTTCTATTTCTTGTTGTACCAAATAATCTCTTGCTAATACTTGTGAATTTCCCCAACTTTTATCATTTGGTGTGATTAAATTCGATAAACGACTATGATCGATTCCCCAAGCCAGTGCTAACAACTGTGTACCAATAATGCCAAACTCAGCTTTTAATTCGTAAGGATTTGAGTGAGCTAATTCATTCATGCTATGGATACCAACCCGATTCAAATGAGCTGCAGTACGATGACCAATACTCCAAACTGATACCAAATCTGTAATTGGCCAAATCTTTTGTGGAAACGTCGCATAAGTTAGTTCACCAAGACGATCATCATCATGTTTGGCAAATAGATCTAATGCCAATTTTGCTTGCACAGGATTTTCTCCAATGCCAACTGTCGTCCATAATCCTAGTTGATCATGTACTGCAGTTTGCATACGATGAGCAACTTCTAAAGGCGTTCTTCCAAAAAGACGCCAAGATTTGGTCATATCCAAAATCGATTCGTCAATTGAATAGGGATAACAATCCTCATCGGCTACAAACTGAGTAAAAATTTCATTAATCTGCAAATTTTTCTTTATATAAAGATTCATTCGAGGTGGCACAACTTTTAAACGTGGATCATCAGGTAGATCTCGACAACGAGAAACGTTTGAAATACCAAATAATTCTTTTGCTTTAGGTGAAGCAGCTAAAATGAGGCCACCGTTCGTATTCTCAGCCTCCGACATAACCACGATTACCGATGTTAGAGGATCATCGCCACGTGTCACCGATTCAACACTCGCATAAAACGACTTGTTGTCAATCATAAAAAACACACCATGAGGTTCATGATCGTAATTCATTGCTACCACCTCTTTAAGTTTCATTATACGAACATATGTTCTCAAATGCAACCTATTTTCTTGTAAAAAATAGAACTGAGAAAATTAAGTTACTTTTCTCAGCTCTGTTCTTTGGTATTATTGAGTTTTTAAAATAAACTAACTTACAGTTCTGTTGGTTCTATGATTTATTGCCGAAACGTGCCAAAAAGAGTAACTTCCTCCGCTGCCAGTTCTTGCGGTGTAGGTTGCGGCCACAAGAATGGTCATCGTGTGGAACATTTAAGATTATTAACGCTTTTTGTTAATAATTATCCTTTGTGTGGAGTAGTTAGCCCAAAGTCCCCAACGATCCAAAAGCGAATTGCCGTCCTTCTTTATTGCCGAAATGTGTAAAAAAGAGCAGCTTCTTCCGTTTAGCCCGATTCTCCCAATGATTCCAAAAGCGAATCATTGGGAGAATCACGCTAATACTCGGAAGCTAAACGCTCTTTTTTACACTCTTGTTTAGTCAAACACAAACTGATTATGATACAACTCAGCATAAAAGCCCTTTTCATCCAGCAATTGCTCGTGACTTCCCTCTTCAATCACCTTGCCATCCTTCAAAACCACAATCTTATTCGCATTCAATATAGTCTTCAAACGATGCGCAATCACAAAACTCGTTCTTCCCTGAATCACATTATCCATCGCCTTTTGAATCTTCGCTTCCGTCACCGTATCCACATTCGACGTCGCCTCATCCAAAATCAACAAAGTCGGATTCGTCAAAATCGTCCTCGCAATACTAATCAACTGTTTTTGTCCCGTCGAAAACACCGAATTCTCATCAGAAACCTTTGTTTCATAACCCTTTTCAAGTCCCATAATAAAATCATGAATATCCGCCTGCTTAGCTGCCGCATACACCTCTTCATCCGTTGCATCCGGTTTTCCAAAACTAATATTATCCCGAATCGTTCCCGAAAAGATCACACTATCCTGCAGCACAATTCCAACATGATCACGCAAACTCTTCAAATCAATATCACGAACATCCACCCCATCAAAGGTCACCGAACCCTCATTAACATCGTAGAAACGGTTTAACAAGTTCATAATAGTCGTCTTACCTGATCCCGTTGGACCAACCAACGCCACCATATGCCCCTTTTCAACATTCATTGAAACATCATGCAGAATTTCTTTACCTTCATTATATCCAAAGCGAACATGATTTAATTCAACACCATGCTCCAATCCAGAAAGTTTTTTGCCATCTTCTGGATTAATCTCATCAGGTTCTTCAAAAGTTTCGTTAAGCCGCTTAGCACCCGTAATTGCCACCTGAAACATACTATAGAGCGATGAAATTTGAGAAATTGGTTGGTAAAACTGTTGTGAGTACTGAACAAAAACTACAACTAGTCCCAAAGCAGTCGTCCGTGCCATATCACCATTTAACGCTAACCAACCACCAAAGAAGATCACAATCGCCGTATTAACCAAAGACAAACCATTCATGACTGGAAAAAGCATCCCTGAATAAACTTGTCCTTTAAACGTTGCTTTTCGAACCTTTTCATTATGTGGTAAAAAACCATTAATTGCTTCGTCCTGCAAACCATTAGTGATCACAATTTTTTGACCACTAATTTGTTCATTGATATAGCCATTTAACTTTCCAACTTCATCTTGTTGAATATCCACGTATTTACGCGTCTTAGAAATTAAGATAACCGCAAGAATAATAGCAACTGGTGTTGACGCAATTGTTACCCAGGCCAACGAAACATTCTCATGAAACATCATAATAATGATTCCAATCATCATGGCAATATTCATTAAAATTTCACCCAGTGCTTGATTCAACGCATTGGAAATATTATCTAAATCACTGGTAAAACGGCTCAGAATATCTCCATCTTGATGTGAGTCAAAAAACTTAATTGTCATTCGTTGTAGTTTGCCAAATAATCCTCGGCGCATTCGATTAGTGGAATTTCCAGAAATATAAGTGACAACAATACTTGAAATAAACATGCCAACAACTGTCAATACGTAGAAAAGAAGGAGCATCCAAATAGCGCTCATAAATGAACCCTTATCGCTCACTCCCCGAGTCAAACCAATCACATAATTAGCAAGCTCAGTAATTGCCTTACCCATATAAACTGGCGCTTTAACCTGAAAATAAGTGGATGCAATAATTGCTAAAATGGTTACTGTAAACCCAATTTTATAGCGTTTCATATAGTGATAAAAAAACTTAATTGCTTTTCCCATTTCACCCATTTAGATAGCCTCCTTTCCCTTTTGTGTAGCATAAATCTCTTGATAAATACGATTATTTTTAACTAGTTGCGCATGCGTGCCCTCGCCGACTAATTTACCATCATCCATAACAAAAATTCGATCTGCGTGAAGGACTGATGCAATCTTCTCCGCAATGATAAACGTGGTTGTGCCCTTTAATTCGTGATCCAAGGCTTCTTGCACGAGTTTTTCAGACTGCGCATCTAATGCCGAAGTTGAATCATCCATAATCAATACTTTAGGTTGCCCAATCACACCACGCGTAATGGATAACCGTTGTTTTTGACCACCTGAGAAGTTAGCCGAACGTTCTTCAACTGGTGCGTCATAACGTTCCGGTAGTCGATCAATAAATTCAGCAGCTTGTGCAATGCGGCTTGCACGATCCATATCATGCTCAGATGCATCACTTTTACCCTGCTTTAAATTATCACCCACTGTTCCTGAAAACAGAATGGCACGCTGTAACACAAATGCCACTGATTTTCGTAGTGAACGTTCATTAACCTGTTTTAAATCAACGCCACCAACTTTGACTACGCCCGTTTGCGGATCAAACAAGCGTGGAATCATCTGTGCCAACGTCGATTTTCCAGATCCCGTTGCCCCCACAATTCCAATCATTTCGCCTGGTTTTACTTCAAAACTAATGTCCTTTAGCGTTGGTGTTTCATCCCCATTATAGGCAAAAGATACATTTTTAAACGAAACCGAACCTGCCAGTTCCTGTTCTGGTACATCTGCATAAACAATCTCAGGATCGGTATCCATAACTTCTCGAATTCGTTGTAATGACACCATTGCCCGTGCACTAAAAGTCATCATCATCCCACCAATAATGATCGCAAACATAACTTGCATCAAATAATTAATAAATGAAGCAATTGCGGCCACACTCCCGGGATCACTTTTAGCTAAATCGCCGACAAAATAGATCGCAGCTACCACTGCCAAATTACCAACCAACGTAAAGGCGGGAATTAAGACAGAAAATAAAGTCCCCACAAAAATGTTTTGTTCATTCAACTTATCTGAAACTTCATTAAACCGATTTTTCTCATTTTGTTCTTGGTTAAACGACTTCACAACACGTACACCAATCAAGTTTTCTTTTGCGAGTTCGTTTACCCGATCAATTAAGCCTTGCATTAATCCAAAATGACGACCCATTTGACCAAACGTTGCCGCAGAAATTGCAAAAACTAAAATAACCAGAACTAAAATGATCCACCATAATTGATGAATCGTATTGATTGCCAGAATAAATGCCCCAATAAACAAAATTGGTACACGCAAAAGCGATTGTAATGTCGTCATGATTAGATTTTGAATCTGGGTCACATCATTCGTGAGACGAACCACTAAATTACCTGCTTGAAACTTTTCAATATTGCCAAATGAGAAGGTTTCGATCTTACGAAATACTGTTTCCCGAATATCCGCACTCATCGATTGAGCCACTTTGGCCGACAGAATCGTATTGAAAACTCCGGCAAGTAAACCAATCACGGCAATCACAATTAAATAAATGCCTAAGGTCACAATTTTATGATTCTGATTATTCAAAATGGCATTAATCACATTTTGAAGTAATTTAGGTTGCCACAGTGTTGAACCAGCCATCACAATGACGGTCAGCATTGCCAACAAAATATCTCCCCAATACTTACGGGCATGATTCTTTAAAATTTTCAAATACTTTCCTCCGTTCTTACATCCATGTTATTATGATAACTATACTAATTTATCCAACACTGTTGGATAAGTCAACTAAAAAAACACTAATTTCGAAAAAAACATTATTTTTTGTTTGCCAAAAAACAAGATTTTATTCCGAATTAGTGTTTAAATAGTTTTAAAAACAAGACTTAAAGGAAGACACGTTCATGCCAAAAGCAAAAATTTCACGCCCGCAAATTATTCAAGCTTCGTTACAAACTTTGGCTAGTTGTCAATCACTGGACCAATTCTCCATGCGCAAAGTTGCTACTGCACTTCATATAGATGCATCCACAATCTATTGGTATTTTGAAAGTAAACAAGCTATTTTACAAGCAATGGCTGATGAAATAGCCGCTCAAATTTCATTTCCTGACGCTAGTTTAGCTTGGCAAACGCAACTCACTCAATTGTTCAGTACTATTTTCGATGTCTATACCACTCACTCACATGCGGCCGAGCTAATGATTGCGACAATTCCATCTTCTGAAGTTCGCTTAACATTGATGAATCACATTATTGGTATCTTGGTGAGTGCTGGTTTTAGTGAAGAACAGGGCAGTTTGGCGCTTTCCACAATTGACTTTTTTCTCACTGGCTTAGTCATGGATCTTTCAAAAGAACGTCAATTTCGAACTGCAATTAACAATAAACAGGCTGCCTACTTGCATGATCAGGTTACTCAAATTCATCAAATTACCCATGATGAACATCTGATCCATATGCAAAACTCTGTTAATAATCGAAATTCTCAATCAGCTAAGCAACAATTTGAAGCTGGCTTGAAGTTAATTCTAAAAGGTCTGCTCGCAGAGAAAAACGTTGATCTTAACTAAAATGAGGTCTTGGTTAATTCACTTACGCCCACAAACTGTTCAGCAACTTCTTTCAAGTAGTCAATGCTGTTCAAATATTGTGGAATATCTACGTATTCATCATAGCCATGCGACGAATTATTACCAGGTCCCACCAAAATAATTGGAAATTGTTTCTTGGCTTGAACAAATTCTGAACCATCGTTAGCCCCTGAAGAACTTTCGACTGGTAAAATCTGATCAAAGTACTTATCGCTGACCTCTTGTGCTAATTTAGTTAAGAGGTTCTCTCCATTGATAATGGGAACTTCAGGATAGATAAACTCAATTTTCAAGTTCATTTTTGAATCACTAGCATTCAAGTCATCCACAATTTTTTGAAGATCTTTAAAAATCTGATCATTTGAATACTCAGGAATAGAGCGAATATTGCCTTTCAACATTGCGTAATCAGGGACACTATTAACCTGTTTGCCACCATTAATAATATCAATGCTATGTGTCATTTTTCCCAATTTGGGGTTAACTTCATTGTGGCCATCCATCAATTGCTTAGCCGCTAAGTAAAATTGAACTAGATTGTCAATCGCATTAATCCCCATATCAGGGCGTGAACTGTGTGCTGGTGCTCCAATAGAAGTTACTTGGTAATCAATAACGCCTTTGCAACTGGTAATAATGCCATCCATGTGCGGCTCTGTGATGATTAATCCGTCTAAATCATCTGCACATCCCGCCTGAGTTAAAACATGAGCGCCATACTCACCAGTTTCTTCACCAACCGTCGCTAATAACTTAATTTGACCTTCAATTGCAGTTCCACTTTCTAACAACTCCAACATAATAATCACAGCAGCCGCTAGCCCACTCTTCATATCAGAAGCACCACGACCAAATAACTTGTTTTGGTCTAAATCAACATCTCCGGAAAAAGGACCGTGTTTCCACTCATCCACATTTCCAGGATCCACAACATCCATATGACCACTGAACCCAAGATGCTTACCATTCGCGTTTCCCATTGTAACAACCAAATTCGTTCGACCTGTTGTAAAAGGTACCTTTTTAATTTGAACTTTATCTGCATAGGGTTCAAATAATGAACTAATATAATCTGCCACCTGTTCTTCATGGTCGTTCACAGATTCAATTTGAATTAAATTTTGTAAAATGTTAATTTTTTCATCATTTGTCATAAACATGCGCTCCTTTTATTTAACAGATGCATATTGGTAAAGTGCATCCCCGCTCTGATTTGAATAGGTAAGTCCTGTAACATCCTTACTAACTAAATGTGTTGCCGTTGATTGATAAAGGGGCACAATTCCTTGTTTAGCCATCAAATATTTGTCGGCTTCTTGCATCAGTGCCCACCGTTCACTAGTTGAATGATTATTAGTATCATCAATTTCATTCATTAACTTGGTATAGTGTTTGTCAGCCCACTTAGTAAAGTTAACTGGGTCTTGACCATTACCAAGTTGTAAGAACTCTTCTGGATCTTGATTATCACCCGTCCAGCCATCTAAGTTAATATCATAATTACCGTTGGATGCCACACCAATGTGTTGAGCATGAGGCATTGGTTTAATTTCAATCGTGAGACCCTTCAAGTATTTTTCTGCCTGACCTTGAATATATTGACCAACTTGCTTATCTGTTGAAGTATTATCGACCAACATGGTTAAGGTCAACTTCTTTTTACCTAGTTGCGTTTGCGCTAGTTTCCAATCTTTTTGTGCTTCGGTCACATTGTAAGAAAGTAAGTTACCAACTTCACCCGCAAAGTCTTTACCATTCTTTTCATCCGTTGAATCACCCTTAGGTACCATGTTAAGTGCCGGAATTGAACCATCTGCTAAAACTTTAGAAGTCATCGTTTTTCGATTCAAAATTAAGCTAATTGCTTTTGATAAGTTTTCATTACTGGTGGCCGTATGTTTGTAATTAAATTCGAGAAAAGCCATTCGTGAAATCATTTGTGTACTCAAATTCTTGGTATTCGCAAATTGACTAACTGTTTGACCTGAAATTGCCGTTTCTTGAACCTTATTACCTTTAAACAGGTTAACCGCCGTTGTGTCATCCTTAACTACTTGGACATTCACTTTACTTAATTTAACTTGTTTAGCGTTCCAATAATAAGGATTTTTCACATATGTCCATGCATCTTTGGTGGCATTCCACCCAACTAATTTATAGGCACCACTAGAAACAACCTTGGTTGATGATGAGCCATAACTAGAACCATATTTTTGCACATAAGGACTATAAACTGGAAAAAGTGAGGTAGCTAAAACAGTTTTTAAATAAGGTTCTGGTTTGGAAAGCTGAATTTGAAGTGTATGTTTATTCAAAGCCTTAACCCCTAATGCTGAAGGTTTAACTTTACCATCCTGAACCGCCTGGTAGTTCTTCACATAGGTTAATAAATTAGCCACCTGTGACTTGGTATTAGGATCAACCTGACGTTGAAAGGATGTTGCAAAGTCTTGAGCAGTAATCGCTTTACCGTTCGACCATTTCGCATTCTTTTTAATCGTGAATGTATAGGTTTTACCGCCATTAGTCGGTTTAACTACTTTAGTCGCAACACCAGCTACCACCTTTTGGTTCTTATTAAGTTTATACAGCCCTTCATCAGTCTGGGTAAAAAGACTACCACTGTTGGTATCGCCGCCCTTGTTGGGATCGGCTGTTGCTGGATTTCCGGCTAAAGTGACGTTAATTGTTTCTGTATCACTATCAGCTTTACTTGATGAGCAACCCGCGAATAAGATGCCGGAAAATAAAATTGCTCCTAATGTAAAAATTTGTTTTTTCATGTTTTTACTCCTCGTTCGTATTTATATTCAACTTGTGTTTATTATTTAGAATAAATATTCAATAAATGTATATTAACATGCTCTCAGAAAAAGTCAATGCATTTTTAATTATTTATACAAAAAAATTCGTTAATAACGATATTTAATCACTATTAACGAATTTATGCAGCTATTTATTCAATTTTAAGCAGTTTTGATAATTATAAAGAAAACTTTTTTCAAAGGCTTCGTTATTCTTAACAGTCTTGCCATAATTTACAATTAGGGCGTGAAAGTTTTGCCATTTTTCAAGATTAAATGTGACTTGAGATTCAATTAAAGCCTGTGCCTGAGTATACTTACTCGGTAATTGGCATCCTAGCCAGCCAAAGAGTCGTCGTGAATAAGCATCCACCATAAAGTTAGGTTTATCCAGAACATACATTAAAATATAATCGGCCGTTTCGTTACCGATTCCCTTCAAATTAATCAATTCGTGACGCAATTTGGGCTGCGAATAGGTCTTTATTTTTGCTAAATCAAAGTGATACTTTTCAAGCCAGTGACATATATTGTAAATGGTCTGTGTCTTTCTAGTATAGAACCCGCTTGTCCGAATTAAATCTGTAAGTTCTTTCAGATCTAATTGTGCAACTTGTTGGGGATCAAAATTTGTTCGGGATTTTAACTTTAATAAGCTTGGTGCCACGTTTTGCCAATTTGTATTTTGCACCAAAATTGCCCCATAGATGACCTCCCAAGGTGACTCGGCCCAATCTGTTCCGTCCTGTAGCCAAGTTTGATGTCCCATATGCGTTTCCATAATATTGTATAAATCATTTAAAGTAATTACTGTTGTTTTCATCGTCGATTCCGCCACCAATTATAAATATATCCACCCACCACAATAATGATGAGGGCTAAAATTTTGGCTGTGGTTCGCGGAAACGGAATGTGTGTTAACCCTCCGTATCCTAATACTAAGTATGAAAATAACATTTTTCAATCACTCCATTTCTGTACTTATCTTTATATAAAATCATGTATAAAGCAACTAAAAGTAATTTTTCTGTTTTGTGAAAGAACTTAATTACTAATACCATAAGTAGTTTTGCACCATACTCGCATCAAAATTTTTATTTATAATTTAGCCAAAAACCGCTTAATTAAGAAAAGTAAAATTATGTTTTTTTGCTCAGTTAAAAAGCAATTAAGGATTTCCAAAACAAAAAAAGCCCCCAAACTTTTTAAATTATTATTGTCATACTTTTCATAGGTAACGTTGTTCTCTAATGATAATAAAATGCGATAAACATTTTACCACTGTAGACTTATTTACATCTGAAATGTGTCGCAATAAGTTTATAATCAGAATTTTATTAATTACTCGGCCAAAAATTTGAAGTAGATAACATATTAAACTCACTCCATATTCCTTTAGAGTGCGAAAAATCATCAATTTTCTTTAAAATTTGAGTTTCTTCTTTGGATAGCTTTATTTTATCTACAAAGGTATACCTCATTATATTCATGTAAACGGACCGAGCCTCCAATTGTGGTGTTTGTTGCTCTGATTCAACTTTTTTAGTTCCTTGATCTAAAACGGAAGTAAGTCTGCTTATCTCAACTGAATCTTTTCTTGTTGCAAGTAGAATACTAAGTTGCTTAAATAACGTAATGATCGTCTGTTTCTCATTGTCGCGTTTTTTCAAATTAACCACCCCTATAAATAATTAATAAACGAATTTTATTTAATTACCATGTATATACTATTTCGGTTTTAGTCATAACATTCTTCATTTAATTTTATTAAATTTTCAAATTGAAGAAGCAGGCACACAAAAAATGCTTGCTTCTTTGGCAACTACCAATTGTTGCTTGACCACTTGTGCCATAAACCCCAGCAGCTCGGTTAACTCCACAATAAAAAGCTTTACTCCAATTAATTGAACAACCGTGTTTAGTACAAAAAAAGTACAAAAAATACCATCACCATAGTAATTTTGCCCTTGACCTTGATTAATTGTTACATGCTTAAAGTCTTAACTCTTTTCATCATTCAACGCTCTTTTCTGTATTTCTAACAACTGATACTCAGGATTAAAAAGTTAAACCCGACTTCTTTTCCTTACCTATTAAGTATAGGCGTCAAACTTTCACTTAACACATTTTAATATTAACGTTCAAAAGTTAACCATAACCGTTAAAAAAACAGTATTTTTCTAAACCTTTTTATGATTCACTAAATTTTTTTGATGCCATTTCTGAATATCATAGACCCTTTTCGGAATGAAACCGTTTTAATGTAAATCGTCATTCTCCACACATCACTTTAACTTGTCACTAATGAAGTCTATTTTGATTTGAGTTAGAATGAATGTAACAAATATATATAAAGGGAGTTTTTACATTGAATGAAAAAGCTTGTACAACTGTTTTAGTCGGCAAAAATGCTTCCATTGACGGTTCAACAATGGTTGCCCGTAATGATGATACCTTTTTGCCAGTTGCTCCACATCGTTTTTATATGCATCCTGCAGAAAGCGACGTCAATGAAACCATCACTTCTTCACAGAACGGTTTCACAGCCAAACTGCCAAGTAATGGCTATCGTCACAGTGCTGTTCCTAACATTAATCCTGCCAAAGACGGCATTTATGACGAAAGTGGCTTCAATGAAAAAAACGTTGCAATGAGCGCAACCGAAAGTGTTTATGGCAATCCAAAGGCCCTCGCTTATGATCCTTTGGTCGTTGATGGATTAGCTGAAGACAGTATGCCAACCATGGTGTTGCCTTACATTGATTCTGCTAAAGACGGTGTTGCTTATTTAGGCAAATTAATTGCCAAATATGGCTCACCTGAAGGAAATGGCGTTATCTTTAGTGATAAAAATGACGTTTGGTACATGGAAATTGTAACCGGCCATCACTGGGTGGCGCAACGTATCCCAGATGATGCGTACGCAGTTGCTGCTAACCAGGTTGCCATTCAACAAATCGACTTCAATGATCCTAATAACTTTATGTGGTCAGAAGGAATTCAAGCATTCGTTGAAGAAAATCACTTAAACCCTGATAAAACTGGTTGGAATTTCCGTCATATCTTTGGCACTTCAACTGAAAAAGACCGTCATTACAACACACCACGTGTTTGGTTTGGTCAACATTACTTGAACCCAGAAATTGAACAGGATCCTCAATCAGCTGAATTACCTTTCGTTTGTCATACAGAACACAAAATTTCTGTTGAAGATGTTGGTTATATTTTAAGTTCACACTATAACGAAACACCTTACGATCCATTTGGCCATGCCGATGATAAGGATCGTTTGAAATTCCGTCCAATCTCAATGAACCGGACTCAAAATTCACATGTTCTCCAAATTCGTAATAATGTTCCTGAAGAACTATCCGCTATTTTCTGGTTAAACTTTGGTGTCCCTGCATTCAGTCCATACGTCCCATTCTACAACAATGCTACTGATACGGACCCAAGTTACAGTAACACCTCAGAAACAATGAATTTGGATGATGCTTACTGGATGTATCGTGCCTTGTCCTCTGTTGTGGAAGGCCATTACAGCAAGTTTATTCAAGAAGATGTTGATTACTTAACTGCTTCACAAGAACAGTTACGTGCTCGTGTGGCTGAAATCGACAAAAAGGCTGCTAGTTATTCAGGTAACGAATTGACTGAATACTTAACAGACGCTAACCACGAAACAGTGGCAGCCATGAAGAAACGTACAATGAAACTGTTCTACCACTTATTAACTGAAGGCTTAACTCTCTCTAAGTTAACCTTTAATATGGACAAGAACCTTTAATTAAACACAGCTTCAAATATATTTACGAAATCAAAAAAATCAAGCCATTCTCTAAATGAGAGTGGCTTGATTTTTTTATATGTGTTATCTATTTTTCAACATGTGCCCACTTGTAATCATAAGGAGCACCCGTTGGATGATAGACAATTCCTTTAACTTTAGTGTTAACAAGTTGAGTTTGTACCGCTTGATACAGTGGCACAACTGCTTCTTGTTGCATCAAAAGTCTTTCTGCTTTAACGAAATCTTCATAACGTTTCTGTTCGTTATTTGCATCTTTACCATTGGTTGCCGCAACCAGCTTGTCATATGTCTTATTTGAGAAACTACCATAATTATAGGTATTGCCAGTTGTTTCAAGTTGTGCAAATGTTAATGGATCTGTGTAATCACCAATCCAGCGAACAACCGTCATATCAAATTTGCCGCCAAGTTGAGCACTTTGCGCACCTTTAGTTGGCAATGAACGTACCGTAACTGTTGCCCCCGGTAAGTTTTGTTCAACTGTACTTTGAACTGCTTCAGCAACCTTCTTTTGTGCATCATCGTCACTGACAACTAATTCAAAGTTGACCTTAGTTTTACCTGTTTGTTTGAGACCCTTTTGCCAATACTTTTTAGCCTTGGCAACATTGTATTCAACAGCTTCTGAAACATTCGCATCCTTTGTAAAGTCAGTGCCTGTCTTCGAATTTTTAACAAAACTAGTTGGCATAAAACCGGTAGCTGGTGTAGATCCATCGGCTAAAACTTTTGAAGTTAGCGTTTTTCGATTAACAACTAAAGAAATTGCTTTACGAACGTTCACATTGGCTGTTGCTTTACCCTTCTTGAAACTCATCGCAAGGTAAGCTGTTTGTCCTTGTTCATATTTCACAAATGCTTTATTGCTCTTTTCCTGACTGGCTTGTTCACCAGAAAGTAACGCATCATCAAGTTTACCTGATTGATATAAATTTAAAGCTGTATTTGGATCTTTAACAACCTTAACTGGGATCTTGCTTACTGCAACATTTTTCTTGTCCCAGTACTGATTATTTTTAACCAGTTTCCAACTCATATTAGTGCCAGTCCAACCAACCATCTTAAATGGTCCACTGTAAACCATATACTTGCTGGCCGTTCCATATTTGGAACCGTACTTTTCAACAGCTTTTTTATTTTGTGGGAAGAAAGTTCCAAAGGCCATTAAATACTTAAAGTATGGTGTTGCATGTGTCAATGTAACTCTCAAGGTACGTTTGTCCAAAGCCTTAACTCCCAATTTACTTGGTTTCATCTTTCCTGCAGAAATAGCACTCGCATTTTTTACGTTTTGCATGATATAAGCATATCCAGCTTTAGTTTTAGGATTGACTGTTCGTCGCCAAGAATACACAAAATCTTGTGCAGTTAAGGCATCCCCGTTGCTCCATTTCAATCCCTTACGCAACTTAAAAGTATATGTTTTTCCATTGTTTGTTGGTCTAACAACTTTTTCTGCAAGAGCGGCAACTGGTTTATTACCTTTTGCAACTCTATAAAGACCTTCTTCCGTATTGTTAACCATATTAAATGATGTTAGATCAGTGATTTGTGAACTATCTGTAGTTAATAAATCCGATTGCTCCATTACACTAAAACTTTGATGCTTAGCTTCGGAACTCTTTGCGCTCCCGCAGCCTGCCAATAATACTGATAAAAGAAGTGTCGCCGTGCCTAGCTTTTTCCACTTATTTTTCATAGTCAAAACCCCTTAAAAAATATTTTTGAAACTGTAAAACTATACAAAAAGAGGATAAAAAAGCACCCACCGCATCTTTCCTTAGAAAGCACGATGGGCAACTTTTTTATCCTCTTTTTAGTTCGCTAAAAAGTTATTAGCTAAAAGGTTAAAGTCACAGCACCGTGCACTTTAATAATTAAGCTAATAATGACTAAACTAATCAAGTTAACTAACTTATGTGTACGTTGCATGTGACTTCATCTCCCTTTGATTTAATAAACTTATTATAACGAGATAAAATGAGAAGTCAACATATTTTTTAATTTTATTTTAATTTTGCTTATTAAGCTTTAATTTAAGCATAGTTCAATTCAAAATCACTGTTTTCGTAAAAATGTAATTTATTCGCGAATACGTAGTCGCTAACTAATCCTAAGCCAATCGGTAACACAAAAAACATGAGAGTAACCAAAATAAGTGAACCGGCTGTTACTTGCCCAATTCCGTTTAACGCCGCAATGGGTCCAATTAAACCTGAGAATCCAAATCCAGCACTCATTGCAGTTCCTTGAATGTTTAATACAGCACCGAGGCCACCCAGAATACCAGCATTAATCATAATTGGCACAATTAATTTTGGTCGTGACATGATGTTGGCCATTTGCATCTTTGGCGAACCAAGAAAATGGGCTAATGAGGTGCCAACTGAATTCACTTTCCACCCGTAAATTGCTAGGGCAAAACCGGCTGCCACAATACCTAAGTTGGCTGAACCAGCTGCGACACCATGAATACTAATGGCCGCGGCAATACCCACGGATGAAATGGGTGAAATAATTAAAAGTGCAAAGACAATTCCCAACAAAACCCCCATGACCAATGGTTGTAAACTAGTTAACTGCATGACACCGATACCGAGCAATTTGGTGATCCCACTAACCGGTCCTAACGTTAACGTACCGATTCCACCAGCAATCACAAGCACCAGCGTTGGAATCAACAAAATGGTATATGCTTTTAGACGTTTCCCTAATAATAAAATCAACGCATAACCAATCATAATTGTAATGGCAATGTTAATCACATCACCAGTTCCGCTCACATTAAAACCGTTTGTCCCAACTTTAAAGTTACCGGCTCCCATCACTGCGGCCAGTGCAATTGAAGTGGTTTGAATTGGTGAAAACTTCGCTAACATACCGACACACACTGCGCTCACTGCTGGTAATAGCGTCATGGCCGCATTAGTCATTGCCATAATGGTTCCACCAGCTGGAAAAACGGGCAAAAGTGCTGTTAACAATTGATTTAATAATGCACTAGGCACTAAAGCCACAATAATTCCGATTGATAATCCGTTTAATGTGTTCATCACGACTTCTTTACTGATAGATTTCTTTACTTTTGTTTGCTCCATTTAGACCACTCCTCTAAGTTTTTTACTTTGCTGTTGCTACTGTTTGTTCAGCAGCATAGGTTTGAATACGTTTGATCGCCTTGGTTAAATCTTCCGTGCTGGCTGCATAACTGATGCGCACATAGCCTTCACCACCGGGGCCAAACGAAGCTCCTGGAATCACCGCCACTTTTGCTTTTTTAGCTAAGTCATAGCAAAACTTCCAACTGTCTTGATTTAACGTTGCCGGAATTTTAGCGAATAGATAGAATGCACCATTGGGACTAGCACAAGTAAAACCGGCTTTTGCCAAACCTTCTAGTAATAAATCACGCCGAGTTTGATAAACTGCCCGCATCTTCTGACCATCATCCATTCCATTTTCAAACGCTTCTTGTGCGGCAGCTTGTGCGTTGGTCGTGGCAGAAGTAATCGCAAACTGATGAACCTTACCAATTTGAGTAATGACATCAGCCGGTCCACATAATAAGCCAATTCGCCATCCGGTCATGGCATGTGACTTGGAAACACCGTTCAAAACGAGTGTTTGTTCCGGTAAAATGCTTCCCATTGAAACGTGGGTTCCTTCATACGTTAATTCACTGTATATTTCATCACTAATCACAAAAATATCGTACTTTGCAATTACTGCAGCCAGTTTTTCTAGATCATCACGCTTATAGGTTACTCCCGTTGGATTATTGGGGAAATTAAGGACAACGGCTTTTATTGTGTCCTTATTCGCTTCAATTGCAGCTGCTAATTTTGCGGGTGAAAGAATAAAACCGTCGTCAGAAGTATCGATAAATATTGGTTTAGCTCCGTTTAGCATTGTAATCGGAATATACAGTGGAAAAATGGGCGTTGGAATAATAACCGTATCTCCAGCGTTTAAAATAGCTGTTAGTGAAGAATAGATGGCCTCGGTAGCACCAGTTGTGACTAAAATTTGTGATTCTGGTTTGTAATCTAGTTCATATTTTTGTTTCAAGAAATTGGCAGCCGCCTTGCGTAGCCCAATTGTGCCACGTGAATTTGTATAGTGGCTTTCATTATTCTCAATACTGCGAATTGCAGCAGCTTTCACATGATCTGGCGTATTAAAATCTGGTTCTCCCAGCGTTAATTTAACAATGTCTGGAATCTCTGCAATTTCTTGATTAAATGCCAGAATTTCCGAAGGCGTCAATGCTGATACTTCTTTTTTCATATGATTAATCAATTTACTCATGTCCATTCCTCCTAAAAATATAAAAACCCCTCTTCAGTCATCATTAATGACTGAAAAGGGGTTCTCAGTAATACTTTTATATCCCCCGCACAGTCATTTAACGTGATCTGTGCGGCCGGTTTTAGTTCACTCTAAAACACTTTTGGCTTCCACAAATCACACATGGAAAAACCAAAAGTAATAACGACAACTATTCAATTGAGTTTGCTGTTTAATTTTCATAGTAAAAACTCCCTTGAATTAAAGATGTGTTTTTATCATACCATTTTAATTATTTTAATCAAGCTATAATTTGAACTTTTTTATTCAACTACCATTTGCTTGGATTCCAAGTACGGCCATCCACTTCACCCTGACTTTGAATCAGACGTTGTTGTTGCTCCTTAACTAAAGCAAGCAGTGCCAAATAAAAGGCTCGATCTTCATATTGTTTACTACTTTGTGATAATTCTTCAAGCTGCGTTTTTACCCAATCATTGGTATCCAAATTACTCATCCTCGTCATCTTTAATCATTGATAGCGTCCAACCCAATTCTTCCAAATTTTCACGATTATCCTGAATTGCGGTCAATATTTGGGGTAACTTTTGTAAATCAGGATTGACCTTAATTTTTTGTTTCAATTGTTGTTCAAACCAAAGTTCACGACCATGAAAACTTTCAAAATCGGTATTTGTTATATACTGCTGATAATTAACAACCAGCTGTTGCTTTTCAGTCTCAGACAAATAAGCAAACTGAAAGATGGTAAATGGCGGTAAATATGTCATCTGAGCCTTGTTTGCTAATGCTTGATAAGGTCGCAACAACTCAGATAAGGTGAATTGTTCACTACTACCTGCCTTAAAATCGCGTTGTGGATCACCAGTTGAAACCACAACTCCTAGTTCTTTTTTGGCCAATGCTTGTTGTGTTCCATAGACAAAATTACGAGTTAACACTTCATCTTCCCACTGTTTTAAAATGGCAGGTGCACTGTACCAATACAATGGAAATTGAAAAACAATCCGATCATGTGCTTTCAACAATGCCTGTTCATTGGAAACGTCAAAATGAGTTTTTTTAGGCGCTAAAACATGCCAAGTAACCTCACTCATATTAGCAAGACTAGTTTTCAAGAATTGTTGCGTTCCAGACTCAACTAACTTCGGATGAGCCACAATAATTAATGTTTTCACGAATTTTTACCTCTTGTTTAAAATAACTTAATTTGTCGTTTTTGATAGGCTGACCAAAGCTTTTTTTGCAGTGTTGGCCAAGCTAGTGTTGTAAACTGTTCAACGTTTGCTATTTGACCCGCAAAATGGCTGAGATCAGGTTGATCTTGAAGTTCAGTACTCATCAATGTCACATGCCATTTTTGATGGGTAAATGTGTGTTTAACAACCGGAGCATCCACCAACTGAAGGTCAGTTTTAATTTCAGTTTCAGCTGCAAATTTGGATTCAATCGTTTTACTCAACGTATCTTCATTCAAATCTGGATATTCTTCTTTCAGCTTGTCACCATCAATCAGTGGAAAGGTCCACAGTTTTGCCAATAGTTCATTACTTGCTCGTTGTTGAAACAAATAGCCCTGCGGTGTTTTAATGACCAAAGCAAAATAGTGTTTATCAACTGGTTTCAAACGCTTAGAACGGACTGGAAATTCATCCAACCGACCATCCAAATATGCCTGATTAAATTGTCGAACCGGGGAATGCGCATTATCGGAATTCTTAGCTGTCATAAAACTGGCACCTAAATCCATGATTGCTTGATTGAAGTCTCCTGGTCGATCTTTGGAAATAATTTTTCGAATAACTGTCTCAAATATACCACGAGTTTGCGGTTTCGTGATGTCTGCCTCAATTTCTAAAAGTTGCGAAAACACCCGAAAGGCGTTGCCATCAACAGCAGGTTCCGGTTGATTGAACGCAATGCTGGCAATGGCACCCGCAGTATACGGACCAATGCCAACTAACTCTTGTAATCCAGTCTTCGTTTGAGGCCACTTACCATCATAATCCTGCAGTAACTGTTGGGCTGCTCGTTGCATATTTCGAACACGTGAATAATAACCCAGCCCCTCCCATGCTTTTAAAAGCTGTTCTTCAGGTGCTTGCGCAAGTTTTTCAACCGATGGAAATAAGCGCATAAACCTTTCATAATAAGGAATAACTGTATTAACCTGTGTTTGCTGAAGCATAATTTCTGAAACCCAAATATGATACGGATCCTGATCATGACGCCATGGAAGATCACGATGATTTTCGTCATACCAACCTAGTAAACTAGTTTGAAATTCTTTTATTGTCGTTTTCGACCATTCAATCATCCTAAAAATCCCTCATAACTTTCATTCATTCTCAAAGTAACGCTTATTGATTAAGGTTTTAGTATAGCGATAACTTTCGTATTTGTCTTTCAAAGCGCATGTTTCCGTGCTTATCTCATTTCAGAATATACACTAAATTCTAAATTTTTAAAATCAATTACAACTTAGTTTCTAAAGGTTGAAAGTATCAAAATCACTTCAATAACTGATGCTAAACGACTTGGCCTATAAAAAATAGTTTAAAATGCCGTCCTACGGCTCACCCGGTCTGGAACGGGGTGCGAGTTCTTGCGGCTGATTTTTGCCACAAGAATCGACATCGTATGAAACATTAAAGTTTTCGGCACGAAAACTAACCCTTATGTGTAATAGTGGGCACGATTTGAAGCCAAGAAGAACGCTTGTCTTCAAACTCGGCCTTATCCTAAGTAATAAATTACTAAGGATAATTTCACCCCTGAGACCAATCGCATCCGGACTAAGAACGTTTTAAGCATTAATAATGTGCAGCAACACTGATATCAAAGTTGTTATATTTGTGTGTTGATTGCAAAGATTAGACTCAGTCTGGAAGCAAATGGGCTCAGTAGTGACATTTATCTTAGCGGGTTTCGCTTAGATAAAGGCCGAGCTTAGAGACGTGCATTTCGGCTCTAAGTCGTGCCCACTACGTTCCAGCCCAAATTTGCTGGAAGACGGCATTTTAGTCTAATTTTGTTACCAAGAACGCTTTTATATCAGGCAACGAGATGTGTTTTGGGCTTTCAACCCTTAGTTAGTTTATTAAAAATCACCTTGTAGGGAAAATTTAAATATGCTAGACTACTAACTATATTTACACGGAAGGGAGCACGCTCATGTCAGTCACACTCATTAACCCTAATACTGACTACCTCGAATTTTCGGGGATTATTTGTGCGGAAGCATACATTTTGAAGGCTAACGGGACAAGTCTGTCCATTTTAACCCTCAATCTAACTATGCGACCACTCAAATGCGTGCTTAACTATTAGCCACAATTGAATTTCTTTAAGGCGGGCGCACTTTGACCCCGCCTTTTTTTGATGGTCGCTATACAAATATAGGAGTGACATCATGGAAACTAAATTCACAAATCATTTATCTGTTAAACGTACCATTTCTGCCAATTACCATTACAGCTTCTGGGCATTCTTCAGCATTACCAGTCTCTGGGTAATCTACTTAACTCAACATGGTATGAGTCTCATTCAAGTTGGCTTACTTGAAAGCATTTTTCACATTGCTAGTCTATTATTCGAAGTTCCTTCTGGCACACTAGCCGACCACTTTCCTTACAAAACTGTCCTGATCTTAGGAAGAGTTATGGCCATTATATCAGGCATTCTCTTCTTGTCGGGTGCTGGTTTTTGGTGGTTTGCACTCGCTTTTATCATTCAAGCTTTTTCCTATAATCTCAATTCTGGTACCAATGAAGCCCTTGTTTTTGAAACGCTTAAAGCTGATCACTTAGAGAAACACTATTTGAAAATTACCGCTAATCTCAATGCTATTTACGAATTAGCTGACATGCTAGGTTTAATTGTGGCCGGGTTCTTCGTTCACTGGCACTTTTCATTGACATACGTCATTTATATTTTCACATCACTTTTAGCGATCGGTGCCATTTTACGTATGCAAGAACCCCATTCTCAAGAAAAAGCAGAAGTTGAATCAGCAACCAGTTTTGCGATAATCGTTAAAACCAGTTGGCAGTTTTTAACAAACCATCCCCTTGTTGCCGGATTAATGTTATTTTTAGCCTGCTATGAAGCAATTGGCACAACTTACTTCTTTTATTTTCAGACGCTAATGACGCAGTATCATTTTACTGGCTGGCAAATCAGCGCTGTAATTGTCATTGCCGCTTGTTTTAACATTGTGGGTGCCAAAAGTGCGCCCACACTTGAAAAGCATTGGTCCAAACACCATCTTATTTTGGGACTGGTCAGCATTATGATTATGGGCTTATTAGTAAGCATCGTTCAAAATATTGTCGTTTTAACCATTTGTTTTGTCTTGATTGGTTTAGTAACTGCAGTTGTTGAGCCCATATTCAATGATTT
The DNA here is from genome assembly GCF_001437405.1 of Pediococcus ethanolidurans. Lineage (GTDB taxonomy): Bacteria > Bacillota > Bacilli > Lactobacillales > Lactobacillaceae > Pediococcus > Pediococcus ethanolidurans. The sequence goes on from NZ_JQBY01000001.1 coordinate 186,257, forward strand.
CTTACAGCAACAAATCCCATCAAACGCGCGTGCAACCCTACTTAGCGTCATGAGTATGATGTTCAGTTTAGTCATGATTATTTTATTTCCAATTGTGGGTGCATTGATTACTTGGGTACATTTCAGTTCGGCATTCTTTCTAATTGGTATTTGTTTGCTACTAATTGGCTTAGGAATCATCGTTAGTCATTTTGTGAAAGCTAACTAAACTACAAAAACATTAGTCACCATAAAACTAGTTTGAACCCCTGTCTTGCGTAGCATATTCGATTACCATTTCAACAAATAAAGATACCAAAGACTGTGGATCAATCGAAGAATTATAGACAAATGATTTTCCTGGTAAAACAATAATATGGTTAAAGTATTGCTTTAACACCGTGTCGGAATTAAACGTAATTAAATAAGTTTTATCTAATTTATTAAGTGATTCAGAGAGATACTTTTTGAAGTTTTCCTCGTTGCTACTAATTGAGAAGAAAACAAAAGTATCATCTTTATTCATTAAACCATTCCAGTGTGAAGCAGTAATGTAATCATTAGTATAAAGGCTCGGTCTATTTAAATCGCGCAATCCCATTGAAAGCTGCTTTGCCGGAAGTGCCGAGTAGTAAAGGCCAAGTAAATAGTTCAGCCTAGAAGTTAATAAATCATTTGCAAAATCGATAATTATTTGTTTATCAATTTGTTCAAAGCTGTTAACAACTTTAAGATAGCGCCTTAAGTAATCTGATTTATTACCGTTAGGACTCTGCTGTTGTGATAAGAATTCCTTTAATTGAAATTTAAATTCTTTAAATCCCGTATAGCCTAATTTTTTGCAATATCTTTGAACCGAGGCCACCGAAGTACCAGAATCTGAGGCAATTTTTTGGATAGTAAGTAGTTGAATATGAATTGGATACTTCAAAACTACATCGTATATTTTCTGATCAGATTTGGATAAAGTATCATTTTGAGGTTTCAAAAATTCTTTTAAGTTCATTTAAGTTCATCTTTTCTTTCTTGTTTAATGTTAATTCTATCATATTTTTTGTAATTTTTATTTTTTATCATTGTAAGAGATTACATTCGATGATATTATGAATTTGTAAAAATTAATAAATATTATGATAAATTTATCAATTAGTGTAATGGGCGGTTGTAGAATGTACATTATC
>NZ_JQBY01000010.1 GCF_001437405.1 Pediococcus ethanolidurans
AATTAGATACATTTTTGTACTTTCAATCTTTTGAATTTAATTAAAAGTGTCATAAAAGAGGCTAGCGAATGTGTGAATTCGCTAGTCTATTTTTGAACCTAAAAAAATTTAATTTTTGATTTAATTTTTGATTTCAAACCTTAGTTTTTTAGGATAAAAGTTCTTAACAACCCCATTAACAACTTTTCCAAACCCAATCGTTAATTCATGGTTAGTCAAAACATGCCAACCATTTTCTACATCTTTTGTGATTGTAAAAGTATCACCATGAACATACTTTTGCCACTGTTCTTCTGAAATTTGCACTGGTTTTTGAAAATTAACCGGTTTAAATGCCAATGCCAATGGTAAAGCTGGTTCAAAACGATTTTTCTTGAACACGCCTAAATTGATTCCAGGACGAATAACCTGTAATTTGGTTAAATCTGGTAGATTAGCTGGCATCGCATATAAATAATCGCCAAAAACCAAGAGTCGTGAATCCTCAATTGAGTTTGTCAGTAATTTATCTGCCACTTTGTGCCAATCTTGTTTTTGTTGTTTTGTTACATTTGTTTTTTGCAGCTTAGGTTCTTTGCGGTTTGAATCATTGATCTGCTTTTCTAACTGAGCAATAAAATGACCCTCTCCTCGCATTTTATGAGGAAAAATTCGTAAGGTTTTGGCAAGTTCTGAATTATTATCGGCCCATTCTGGCCGGCCATCACTCATCCCAGGATATTTTTTAATTGGTACAATTTTTAAATCGGCATAATTTTTTAATAACCACGCAATATTTTGTTCATCCTCTTCAGGCGCAAAAGTACACGTGGAATAAATTAAACGTCCACCCGGTTTCAGCATTTGCAACGCACTTTGTAAAATCTTTTTTTGTCGATTAGCACAAGACAATGGATATTCAGGTGTCCAGTACTGCATCGCTTCATGATCCTTACGAAACATCCCTTCACCAGAGCAAGGTGCATCCACCACAACTACATCAAAAAAATTAACAAAATGTTTTTCAAGTGTATCTGGTGACTCATTTGTAACAATTGTGTTTTGAAGTCCAAACCGTTCTACATTTTCAGCCAGAATTTCTGCACGTTTTCGATTGATCTCGTTTGAAACTAACAGACCTTGTTGGTTCATATAACTAGCCAAATGTGTTGTTTTCCCACCTGGTGCTGCACAAAGATCTAAAACACGGTCTCCTGGTTTAGGATGTGCCACTTCTCCAACATACATGGCGCTAGGTTCCTGGCTATAAATTAAACCACTTTGATGGTCAATTGTTTTGCCGCTAACTGAACCATAATACCCAAATTGACAGTAAGAAACCGGATCGTCAATCGCATGATTTAATGGCTCAACGTGTGTTTTTAATGGGTTTAGTCGAAAGCCCTTAGTTGGTTGCTCATCGAAAGCATGGAAAAAAGCCGGTGCTTCTTCTCCCAACAGCTTTGAATATTTTTGAATAAATGCCTCTGGTAACTGCATATTTTCACTCATTTCTAAATTTGATAGCATCTGTCTTGAAATTATGTTAATTTAAATGAAGACACATTACTTTTATTATAAAGCTTATTGGAGTGAATGACATGCCACAAAAATTAATTACCATTGATCTTGATGGAACCACATTAAATAGTCAAAATCAGATTTCATCAAAAACTATTGAAGTCATCCAAAAGGCAACTGAGGCTGGCCATCTTGTTAGTATTGTCACTGGACGACCCTATCGAATTTCAGAAGCAATTTATGATCAGTTACAATTAAAAACCCCAATGGTCAATTTTAATGGTGCCCTCACTCACATTCCGCATCAACATTGGCAAGGTGAATACAAACGAACGATTAGTAAAGCAATTGTCCTTGATATGTTAGAAAATCGACAAAAATTACAGCTTAAAATGATTGCAGCTGAAGGTAAGCATACATATCTTGCTAACCACTTGCCGCCATCAGATTTAAACTTTTTTCCAACAACTTTAAGCGACGATCAGTTACTTTCTAAAACTTCACTTGTTCATAATCCTACTTCTATGATTCTTTTTGTCGCACCCCATCAAGAACAAATCGTGCGTAATACCGTTTTACATCATTATGGTCAGCAAGTTGATGTTGGTGTTTGGGGTGGCCCAAATAGCGTTTTGGAAGTTGTTTCAAAAGGCATCCAAAAAGCAAAGGCCGTCGCTTATATTGCTAAGCAGTACCATATTGATCGACAAAACATTGTGGCTTTTGGAGACGAACATAATGATGCAGAAATGCTTGACTATGCCGGTCGTGGTGTCGCAATGCAAAATGCGACACCAATTATCAAAAGTATCGCAAACGATGTCACTGAATTTGATAACGATCACGATGGTTTAGCGAAATATCTCGAAACCTATTTAAAATTGGCTAACTAAAAAAAGAAATCCATTCAAAAGTCTGAGGATCATTGAACTTTTATGAATGGATTTCTTTTTTACTTTCTCAACCTACTTTTGGTCACTTCGCAAAACACCGCCATCACTGTAACGATCTGGTCGCATTTCATTTAACACAATATGAATATGTTCTGCGGGTGCACCAGTATTTTTAGAAATTGCAGCTGTAACATCCTTAACTAACTCACGTAATTGTTCGGTTGAACGACCTTCAATAAGGTCAATATGAACCAATGGCATATTAAATTCCTCCTCAATATTTCCTCCTATTATCGCAAGGATTACCAAAAAATTCAAATCCAACTTATGCTAAAATATAAATTGTATATATATTCATTTTTAAAGGAGAAGCTTTTAATGACAAATCAAACTAATAATTATTCAGCTTGCACGAGTTTTCTGGCCGGTCGTTTGGCTACTGCTGATGGTTCAACTTTAATTGGTCGCAACGAAGATTCACGCGCTGCATGGCCAAAACATTTTGTTGTGCATCCACACCGAGAATTTTCAGAATCCCAAATATTCAAATCTACGGATAATGGTTTTACATTGAATTTACCCAAAGTGGCTGCTAAATATACGGCTACACCTGAGTGGACAGACAAATTCGGTCTCTTTGAAGAGGATGGTATCAACGAATATGGTGTCGCCATGAGTGCCACTGAAAGTGCGTACACCAACAACCGCGCTCTAGGTGCCGATCCTTTAGTAAAAGACGGCATTGGTGAAGAAGCGATGGTAACTGTTACACTGCCCTACATTAAATCGGCTCGCCAAGGTGTTACCTATCTAGGGGCAATTATTGAAAAATACGGAACTTCTGAAAGTAACGGCATATTATTTTCTGATGCAACCGAAGTTTGGTATATGGAAACTGCTGCCGGCCATCAATGGGTAGCCCAACGCATTCCAGATGATGCTTATGCAGTTGTAGCCAACCAACTATCCATCCAGGAAATTGATTTTGAAGATCACGATAATTTTCTTAGCGTGGCCGGTTTACAAGATTTTGTAACTCAAAATCATTTAAATTCTCAACACACGGGTTTTAACTTTCGTGAAATTTTTGGAACCAATGATCTATCGGACGAATTTTACAATACGCCACGTGTTTGGTATGGACAAAAAATACTTAATCCAAGCATTGACCAACAGCCACAAAGTCAGACACTCCCTTTTATTAGAAAAGCAGAAAAACTCATTCAAGTTGATGATGTAGAACAAATCTTAAGCTCTCATTTTGAAGGGACGCCGTTTGATCCGATTGGGATTGGTTCAAAACGCGAACAAACTTTATACCGACCAATTAGTTTAGCGAAAACTCAAGAATCGCATATTTTACAAATTCGACCCAATTTACCTGCTCCACTTGCAGGTATTCATTGGTTAGCAATGGGCGTTGCTGCTCAAAGCCTGTATATTCCGTTTTACGCCGGTATAAAGGACACGCCTGCAACTTATAAGAAAGGTACTGAAACCTATCAGGCGGACTCTGCATATTGGATTTACAAGCAGGCTAGTACATTAGTTGATGCTCACTATTTGGAATTCGGTCCTTTACTGGAAGATGTACAAGATAAAACTAATCAACAACTTATTCAAAATTTGCACATTAGTGACAAAATGGCTTTAACTTTGGGTGATAAAGCTTTGGAGAACTATTTAACTAGTCAAAGTAATCAAAATGCAGCTTTGGGACTGCAGGCAATGCAAAAACTAATTGCCGAATTAATTACTAAAATGACTGACATGTCCCCACTAAATTTCAAACAGGACATGAATTTATAATTAACTATATGAGGAAGTAAATACAATGGGAAAAACAAAAAAGATCTCAGTTACGGGGTTAATACTGATGATCTTCACATCTATTTTTGGGTTTGCAAACACCACGGTCGCTTTTGATCAAATGGGTTATGCAAGCATTATTTGGTATGTTATCGCTGCATTTTTATTCTTTTTACCAAGTGGTTTAATGTTTTCCGAATATGGCTCAACATTTAAGGACGCTAAGGGTGGCATCTACTCCTGGCTAGAACAGTCAATTGGCGAAAAATTAGCCTTTATTGGTACTTTTATTTGGTTATCATCCTGGATTATTTGGATGGTATCAACTTCATCCAAAGTTTGGATTCCCTTTTCAACTATTTTTGCGGGTCATGATGCCACACAAAACTGGCATTTATTTGGACTAAACGCCACCCAAACAGTCGGCTTAATGGGCGTTTTATGGATCCTTGTGGTTACCTACTGCGCCACTCGTGGCATAACCTCAATCGCCAAAGTTTCTTCCATTGGGGGAATTTTTGTTAGTTTACTCAACGTGGTTTTATTTGTAGTTAGTTTAAGTATTTTATTTTTAAACCATGGTCAGCTTGCTGAACCTTTCAACGGATTTAGCAGTATTGTTAATTCACCTAATCCAAGTTTTATGTCTCCTGTTGCTATGCTCTCATTCATCGTTTATGCGGTGTTTGCCTATGGTGGAATGGAATCTATGGGTGGTGTCACCGATAGTTTAAAGAAACCTGAAAAGACTTTTCCTCGTGGCATCATTATTTCAACTATTATGATTGGAATCATGTACGCTTTATCAATTTTTCTTTGGGGTATCTCAACCAACTGGCATCAAACTTTATCAGGGCATAACGTAGATTTAGGTAATATTACCTACGTGATGATGAACAATCTTGGCTTTGTTTTTGGTAATTCACTGTGATTAAACTCAACCACTGCAATAACTTTAGGACACTGGTTTGCTCGTTTTGCAGGTTTGGGAATGTTTATGGCCTACTTAGGTTCTTTTTTCGTGTTAATCTATTCCCCACTGAAGTCGTTTATTCTGGGATCACCCAAGAAGTTATGGCCCGCAAAAATTACAAAACTTAATAAAGCCGGTGTTCCTGCGTTTGCTATGTGGTGTCAAGCTGCCATTGTCGCAATTTTTGTCTTTTTCATTTCATTTGGTGGATCTGATGCGCAAAGCTTTTATACAATTTTGACCGACATGGCTAATATTTCAACCACATTTCCCTACTTATTTTTAATTGGCGCTTTTCCATTTTTCAAACGTCGGCATGATTTAAATCGACCATTTGTTATTTATAAAACGAAATTTAGCGTGTATTCAACCACAATTTTAGTTTTACTAGTTTTGATTTTTGGAATTATTTTTACCGTAATTGAACCTATTTTGGAACATGATTTGATTACTGCTTTTTGGACAATTATTGGTCCAGTATTATTTGGTGCAATTGCATGGATATTTTATGTGGTTCACGAAAAAAACTAAACACTAGCAAAAAAGATGCCTCGATATTTCGAAAATATTAAGGTATCTTTTTTAGTAGTCATTTTCAGTTACTGTGAAAATAATTATACAGATTCTTATGTTGTACAATAAGTTTTTCTATTCTTTGAGGATCGTGAACTTCAACCTTATTTCGTTTAAGAAAAGAAACAAATTGAGGCAGAAATGATGACACTGAGTAGTTAATAGGTAAAATAAAGTTTTCTTTTTTACTTTTCAATAATAAAAACAAAGTGTCAGGATTAATATCCCATGGAGAAAACCGTGGCTTAACATAATACTTAATCTTAACCGAACAAATATCCTTATAATAAATTTTTTCAGATTTACCACCCCGCCACAAGTTCAAATAATCCTTAATATTTTTAAACTCATAATGATGATAACACACAAAATCGTTATCAATAATCCAGTAGTTTTCGCAACAAATAGGGAAAACCCAAATGCCCATCAATAAAATTAATACTAGCAGCCATTTAGGCTGATACCCAAACCCCGTTAATAGTAAAGAGATAAAAATCCAAGCTAATATAAAAATGATTATTTTTTTCCAAGACATTTTTTTACCAACCAAAAACGGTTTCTTAAAAAAAGGACTTCCTTTAATAAGTTCATCAAGTGACAGATTATATAAATCGGTTAAAGTAACCAAATTATCAATTGTTGGAACACTTAATCCCAATTCCCATTTTGAAACTGATTGGGCTGAAACAAATAATTTTTTAGCTAAATTTTCTTGCGTCATTCCCATTTGTTGTCTTTTAATACGTAGAATTTCGTTAAGTTGCATAATTTCATCCCCATTCATCTTGTATTATACTAAGCAAAATGAATTTAGACCATCAACTCATAGTTGAATTCACTTTTTAGTTATCAAATCCGTTTAGCATCATCAACACAACACCACTCACAACAACAGCTAAAATCAGAATTCCAGCAAATAAAAAACTAAACAGAAACCCTAAACCACCACAGATTAATAAAATAAAAAAAATCACCGGATGATGAAAACAAAGCTTTATAAATCCTACAATAAGTTTAAAAAATAACATCACAAATATAATTAGTCCAGCCGCAACGGCAATTTTCGTGTTTGTAGTCGTAGCCATTAACAACAAATTAGTCACTTATAAAACCTCTTATTCTAATTAATTTATTTATATATCTTTTTCAGTGCCGCAAGATCATTAACAGATAATGTTGTTTTGCCTTGATCAACCGGATACATAATTGAATTACGATCTGTACTATGATCTAACCCTAACGCATGCCCTAATTCATGCATAGCAACTGAAAGTCGAACAGACTGAACATAGTGAACATTCAAACTAGCCTTTGCATGGTTGACAGTATAAGCATCCCAACCAGTTTGTTGAATAATATCTGGTCCACCAATTCCTAACTCAATCACACCATCTTGTACTTTTTTTGCTGCGTTATATATTGAAAAGATAATTTGATTTTGTTTTTGTGTGCCTTTTCCAGCAACCAATTTAACAATTTTGGTTTGATTATAAGCCTTAATGGCCAATTCAAACTCGTGTTTCACATTGGCAGGTATTCCACTTGCAAACCGATAATAATAGGTATTAGAAAGTGTCTTACCTTGTACATTGCTTTCTAGTGGTGTTGCCTTTGTCTGATTACACTTTAATTCATTGCTTTGTGACTGACTACTTTTTGTGGATGGCACAGTTTCTTCATACATATCAGCCAAACTTGGAATCTTAAAATTTCTAACAACTTGATTAATTTGCTGTTTTGTTTCTGAAATCGCATTTTTGGTTATCAGTTGAAAATTATTATTGGTCAGTAAAAGAATTCCTAAAACTAGGATAATTAACCAGAATATTCTTCTTGGTTTTAACATTATTTTTCCCTTCTCCTAAGCTTTTAAAAAGCCAATACACAGCTCTTGTAGATCACAGTATAAACTAAATAAAACGATTTTTAAATTTTGGCGATTAATTAGGAAAATGCTTAATCAATTTTTAGAATTTTAAACAAAAAAGTAAGCAAAATCAGATTGATTTTGCTTACTCGAACGCTTAACTTCAAAAAAGTTAAACAAGTTTTAGTTGTTATCTTTACGACGGTCCTCTTTAATACGAGCAGCCTTACCATGTAAAGCACGTAAGTAATAAAGCTTAGAACGACGTACACGTCCATGACGAATAACGTCAATTTTGGCAACTCGTGGTGAATGTAATGGGAAAGTACGTTCAACGCCGACACCATTACTAATCTTACGAACTGTGTAGGTAGCACTGATACCAACACCATGACGTTTGATTACAACACCTTCGAACAACTGAATACGTTCACGAGTACCTTCAACGACACGAGCATGAACACGAACAGTATCTCCAGCACGGAAATCAGGAATATCATCACGTAATTGTGATTCGGTAATTTTGTTAATTAATGGATTCATTTGAAAATCCTTCCTTTCATCAACATTCTTATCCTTGATGAACAGCGGAATATTGTTTTCTTTAGTCTTAACAGACCAGTAAAAGTTTATCATAAAACTTGTCTACTGTAAAGCTGCTCTTTTTCTAGCTAATCGTTCAAATCTGCTTTTATATCATCAAGAAGTTCTAAATCAATTTTCGAAAGTGTCATTTTGTTTAAAAGATCTGGACGTTTTAGCAGAGTTCGTTTCAAAGCCTGTTTTCGACGCCACTGATCGATTAATTGGTGGTTTCCGTTCAATAATACCTCAGGTACCTGCATACCTCTAAAAACGGCTGGACGGGAATATTGCGGATACTCCAATAATCCAGTGGAAAAAGAATCTCCTGGTGCAGATTCTTTATTGCCTAAAACCCCTGGAAGCAGCCGAACTGTTGCATCAATCATCACCATCGCTGCTAGTTCACCACCAGTAAGCACATAATCGCCTAAAGACACTTCATCAGTAGCTAATGTTTTAATGCGTTCATCATAACCCTCATAATGACCACAAATAAAGGTTAAGTGCGACTCATGAGCGAATGTTTCAGCCATTTCTTGATCAAATTGCTTGCCACCCGGATCTAAAATGATGACACGCCCTTTGGGTAATTTGGCATTGTCATTTTGTATTGCCGCCATAGCATCAAAAATTGGCTGCGGTTGAAGAAGCATCCCGGCTCCTCCCCCATATGGATAATCATCCACATTATGATGTTTATTACTAGAAAAGTCACGAAAATTTGTTACTTGAATATCCAGTAATTGATCCTCAATTGCTTTACCAACAATCGATTGGTGCAAGGGTCCACTAAACATATCTGGGAAAAGACTTAAAATATCAATTTTCATGAATCAAGACCTTCTAAAAGTTCAACTGTAATTCGTTGCTTATCCAAGTCAACTTTTTTTACAACTTGACGAATATAGGGTAATAGCAAATCATCTTTTCCCACACGTTTGACTACCCAAACGTCATTTGCTCCGGGCGACAAAATTTCAGAAACAGTTCCCAAACGGTTTCCTTCTTCATCGAATACCTCAAGACCAATAATATCATCATAATAAAATTCGTCATTATCAAGTGATTTGCGATCAGTTTCAGAAATCTTCAAATCAAATTGTTTATATTTTTCCACATCATTAATTGAATCAAGATCGACAAACTGAAGCAAGTAAACCTGTTTTTGTTGTCGCGATTTTTTTATTTTTAATTTTTGCATTGGTGTTTTATCATTCTTAGGAGAAAACAAAAATAATTGGTTGCCAACCTTGAAGCGTTCTTCAGGAAAATCGGTGATTGGCATTACTTTCACTTCTCCTTGAATGCCATGCGTATTAACAATTGTACCTACTTTATAATATTGCATCAACTTACCTCATAATATACTAAAAACTCTTAAACAAAATCAACATTTCGTTTAAGAGTTTTTGGCTTTGCCATCTTCAATCACTAACCGAACTCGTTTGTCTCCATGAAAACGAAAACTATAGACAACATTGCGAATTGCTTGTGCAACACGGCCATGTCGGCCAATTATACGACCGATGTCTTCATCATCAACACTTAAATGAAATTCATAAAAGCGATCTGACTCAGACTGTTTAATCGAAATTCGTTCTGGATGAGAAACTAATGGTTTAACAATTGCTAAGATTAAACTTTCTACTTCTTTCATAATCAAAATTGCCGATTACTTAGCAAGCTTTGATTCGTGATACTTTTTCATAATTCCAGCTTTTGAAAGAATGTTCTTAACGGTATCTGATGGTTGAGCACCATTGCTTAACCAACTTAAGATGTCTTCCTCATTTAATTTTACTACAGCTGGATTAACTAATGGATTGTAAGTACCAACTTGGGCAATAAAACGACCATCACGTGGTGAGCGAGAATCAGCAACTACTACACGGTAGAAAGGACGCTTCTTTGAACCCATTCGTTTCAAACGAATTTTTACAGACATGTCAACACCTCCTGTTTTATTTCACGATAAATAATATACCAGTTATTCAATCAGATGTAAAGGTTTTTTTCTTTACAGGCAAATTTATAATGTCCAAAAGTGATTTATTTACACAAACTATCGTTTCATGGATTACCACCACAACCCAATTTAACGGTCATCTTCAATTTCTGTGTTAACGGTCTGCACATTTTTTATCAAATCAGAATCTTGATTGATTTTTTTAATAATCTGTTTTAAATTGACGGTTGCAATGGCTTCACCTAAATTATCAATTTGATATTTATGGTTTGCAAATGTGCCTGTGTAATAGCTCACATCCCCATCATTCAAAGTGTAAAACAGTCTATCTGTTGAATTTCCACTTGACTTTGTTTTAACTGTATACAAAACATTGTCCTCACCAGGGCTACTGAGACTGTCATTACTAACTTCATCAAAATTATTTACATAAACAATCATTCCTGAGGACACAACAGAAGGCCACACTTCGGTCCACTTATTGGTGGGGTCCGTAATATTTTCACTCCCGAACTCGACAACTGATGCTGCCGTTTCTTCTGGCGTTAAATTGTTGGGATCCAGTTTTTCTATCTCTTCGCTAGAAACTGAACTACTTGAACTTACACTTGAAGCTGACTTTTTGGAAGCCGACTTAGATGAGACTGCCATTTTTTTGGAAACATCAGTCTTTTCTGAATCACCACCAGTTACCTTGTTACCTTCTGTCATAACAAACCAGCCAACTACTCCTATCATCAACAACAAACCGGTCAGAAACGCCACAATAAGCTTACCGCCATGATGACTTCCATTTTTGTCTGTTTGTCGTTTATCCAGTTTTTGCATCTGGTCTGATTCACTATGGTTGTATCGACTTTGTCTGCTTTCTTTTATGCCACCTATTTGACGCAAATCATACCCACAGTTTGGACAGAATTGAACTTTAGTTCTGAGCATATAGCCACAATTTGGGCAGTAATTAGCCTTTTCGTTTTCCATATTACTTCCTCACCCTTAGATATCCTATTCTTCATAAATAGGATATCATGTTTATTCGTTTGAAGAAACACGTGTTTTCTTATAATTAATTAATAAAAGAATAAAAAATATCTGATAATCATTGCATTTCAAACAAAAAAATGGTATTTTAACAATATAAATAAACATGCTCAATTTGACAATGCAAACTGACTAAATCAAGGCCAGTGGTGCATTCAAAGATACGACCCGCACTTGAGAAAGTCAAGTTAGTGGGTCTTTTTTCGTTAAACACTAACCAAAAAATCATTAATTTTTGTATGGGAGTCGCGTAATGTATCAATATTTTATTCAACAAATTATTAATAAATATAACAAGTCCGTAGTTGGCTACGAACTTTTACTTCGGAAAAAAACTGATGCGGATTGGCGTCCAGTACATGATTTTTTGACCGTCCCATCTAACGTGGTTGCTTATGAAATTGTAAAAGTTGCTGAACAGTTATACAGTAAAGTGCCTTTTTTGTCAGTTAATCTTAATCGAACACAATTAATGAATCCTCAAACGGTGGAAGCTATTCTTAAAATTCAGACCATATTGCGTCCCGTTCAAATACAAATTGAATTGACAGAGGATGAAAGTACCATTAACTTTTCTGAAGATGATATCATTAAACAATTAAAAAAATTCATCAAAGAAGGCATGTCCATTTCAATCGATGATGTTGATTGTGGTTGTAACACAGAAGACCACGTTAGGGCATTAATTCCTTACACAAATGAAATAAAGTTTGCCTTACAAAATTTTGGCGAATTCCGTTTATTTACTCGAAATTCAAAAACGCGTGATTTTCTGGCGAGATTTTGCAAAAGCTCATAAAATTCGATTTATTCTCGAAGGAATTGAAAACGAAAAAATTGACCAATTTATTGACCTTTTCAACATTGATATTCGCCAAGGTTACTATTATGAAAAACCGCATCCCATTCAATTGGACGCAAATAAGTGATTTTAAAACTGAAAGCTTCAAAATTACTTCAATAACTGATGTTAAACGACTTGGTTCAAAAACAGTAGCTTAACTGCCGTCCTGCGGCTCACCTGGTCTAAAAGACGCCATTTTTATCTAATTTTGTTATCATAAACACTTTTGTATCAGGAAACAAAATATATTTTTGTAGTTTCAGCCTTTCACTAAACTACCTAAAAAAGCTTATAGAAATAAATACTGACATTATTTCTATAAGCTTTTTTATATTTTGTTGACGACTAAAACTAATTTGTTGTTCCTAACACTGTTTATTCAGTATCTTTTAACACTTTAAACCTTTAGTCATTTATTTAGATACTTGAAAGATCATTAAATTTTCAAAAATTACAATTATTTATTTCGCTTATTTTTCTTCATTCTCTTTTTCTTACGTTTTTTAGATTTTCGGACCATTGAATTCATTGCCATCTTAGAAAGTCGGCCACCAATGCCTTTACCCAACAATCCGTCCATGCCATTAAAGTTGCCTTTGGACATTTGGTTCATCATTTTCTTCATTTGTCCGAATTGCTTGATCATTCGGTTAACTTCAACTACGGGTCGCCCAGAGCCACCTGCAATTCGTCGTCGTCGACTTGGATTCAACAAATTAGGGTCCTCACGCTCCGCAGGTGTCATCGAATAAACAATCGCCTTCATGTGAGCCATATCTTTTGGATCAATATTGACATTCTTTAGAGCAGGATTATTTGCCATTCCTGGAATCATCTTCATGATGTCTTCCATCGAACCCATATTTTGCATTTGATCCATCTGATCGACAAAATCATTGAAGTCAAAAGAATTTTCTCGAATTTTTTGCGTAACTTCTTGCGCTTGTTTTTCGTCATATTCTTTTTGAGTTTTTTCGATCAGGGTTAGCATATCACCCATGCCAAGAATTCGTGATGCCATTCGATCAGGATGAAAAACATCCAAATCAGTCATTTTTTCGCCTTGACCAATAAACTTAATTGGTTTACCCGTCACAGCACGAATAGAAAGTGCGGCACCGCCTCGGGTATCGCCATCAAGTTTAGTTAAAACGACACCCGTAACATCTAACTGATTGTTAAATCCTTCAGCCGTATTAACCGCATTTTGACCTGTCATCGCATCGACAACCAATAAAATTTCATTTGGATTTGCCAATTCTTTGATACGGGATAATTCGTCCATTAATTTTTGATCAATTTGTAAACGACCAGCAGTATCAATAATGACGTAATCATTTTTCTCTTCAGTTGCTTTTTTTAATCCATGACGAACAATTTCAACTGGATCAACGTCCGTTCCCATTTCAAAAACGGGCACATCAATTTGTTGACCAACCTGAACTAACTGATCAATAGCCGCTGGACGATAAACATCTCCAGCAATCATCAAAGGTCGTGCTTTTTGTTCATTCTTAAGTTTTAAAGCCAGCTTTCCGGCCGTAGTCGTTTTACCAGCACCTTGTAATCCAACCATCATAATAATGGTTGGGATTTTTGGCGATTTGTTTAACTCAACCGCCTGATCACCCATAATTTTAACTAATTCATCATTAACAATTTTAACAATTTGTTGAGTTGGATTTAGTCCTTTTAATACATCCGCCCCAATTGCCTTATCACGAACTGTTTTAACGAAGTTCTTGACCACTGTAAAATTAACATCAGCCTCTAACAACGCCAAACGAATTTCACGCATGGCACTTCGTAAATCAGTTTCGGAAATTTTTCCCTTTTTCCTTAATTTATTAAAAGCGTTTTGAAGTCGATCTGTTAAACTTTCAAAAGCCATGGATTAATCCCTACCTTTCATTCTTCTTCAATTGATTCAAGATTACTTACCAACTGAAGAAGCGTTTGATCTTGTGAATAATTATTTTTTACATATTCCATCAAGCGGTCAGTTTGATGATTGCGTGCTAAAAAGTCACCATACGTATGCAACTTTTCTTCATAATCCTCTAAAATTTGAACCGTTCTCTTAATATTATCATACACTGCCTGACGACTTACAGCGTAATTTTCCGCAATTTCACCCAATGAGTAATCATCGGCGTAATAAAGCTGCATATAATTACGTTGTTTTTTTGTCAATAGACTACCATAAAATTCAAACAAAAAATTAATTCGATTATTTTTTTCAACTTCCATTCTTCACACTACTTCCTATTTAGAGGTTTCCAGGAAGCCGCTGAACAACCCATCAACAAAATCTTTAGGTGAAAATGGACTTAAATCATCCACTTGTTCACCAAGCCCAACATACTTGACAGAAAGATGTAACTGATTTCGAATAGCCAAGACAATTCCACCCTTAGCAGTGCCATCTAATTTAGTCAAAATAATTCCCGTGACATCGGTTGTTTCTTTGAAGATTTTTGCTTGACTCATCGCGTTTTGACCAGTAGTTGCATCCAAAACTAACAAAATTTCTTGCGGTGCATGCGGAATTTCACGCGTAATAACACGACGCATTTTATCCAATTCCTTCATCAAATTAACTTTATTTTGTAGTCTTCCAGCGGTATCTACCAAAACTAAATCATAGTTCTCAGCCTTAGCCTTTTTGACCGCATCAAACACAATAGCGGCTGGATCACTTTTTTCAGGACCCGCAACGACCGGGACACCATCACGTTTGCCCCATTCTTGTAACTGTTCAATCGCACCAGCTCTAAAAGTATCACAAGCTGCTAATAAAACTTTTTTGCCTCGTTTTTTAAATCGATTGGCCAATTTTCCAATGCTGGTGGTTTTACCGACACCATTTACCCCAACAAATAGAAATACACTTGGCCCCTCAGTAGCAAAAACCAAATGATTATCTTCAGTAGTTCCATTGCGGGTATATAGAGAAACTAGTTTAGCCACGATAAGATTTGAAATTACCTGTTGATCTGATTCGTGTTTTGCTTCAATCTCTTCACGTACTTCATCACTAATTTGAACGGCCGTTTCAAAACCCACATCAGCCCCAATTAGCGTTTCTTCCAAGTCATCATAAAAATCATCATCAACACCATTAAAATTGGTAAATAATGCTGTTAATTTTTGACCAAACGTTCGGCGTGATTTTTCCAATCCACGATTGTAACGATCAATTTCTTCTGCTTCTTCTGATGTCACATTCTGCGGATTAACTTGCGTTTCAGCCGGTGAAACTTCAGGTTCTTTTTTGGTTTGTTTTTCTTCATTTAATTTTTGTTCTTTTGCTTGTTGTTCAATAGTCTGTTGTTCTTCAAGCTTTTTTTTCTTTCTTCGACCAAAAATACTCATTACGGGTTGGTCTCCTTTCTTGAAACGTCTTCAAGCGACACAGAAGCCATTTTTGAGACGCCAGACTCTTGCATAGTCACCCCATACAAGACATCACATTCTACCATTGTACCCTTTCGATGGGTAATCACAACAAATTGGGTTTGATGGCGAAAATTTCGTAAATAATCTGCAAATCGGGTGACATTGGCGTCATCAAATGCGGCTTCCACTTCATCCAAAATACAAAATGGTACTGGGTTAACTTCCAAAATAGAAAACAGTAGTGTAATGGCTGTTAACGCCCGTTCACCACCAGAAAGTAAGCTAAGACGCTGAAACTTTTTACCAGGTGGTTGCGCCTTAATTTCCATCCCTGTTGTCAATAAATGTTCCGGATCTGTAAGTTCCAATTTAGCTTTCCCACCACCAAACATTTTAACAAACACTTTGGAAAATGATGCAGATATCTTGTCAAAAGTTGTTTTAAATCGTAGGGCCGCCTCAGTATCAATTTCATTGATAGTTTCTAAAAGTTGCTTTTGTGAAGTGGTTAAATCATCTTTTTGACTCGTCAAAAATTGATAGCGTTCACTCACTCGTTGAAATTCATCAATCGCACCTACATTTACTTCGCCGATTTCCGCCAAACCTTTTTTAGTTAATTTAAGTTCACGTTGTAAATCTTCTGAACTTAATTCAACCGTCTGTTTTTTGGCTAATTCCAAACTTAAATGATACTTTTCATTTAAATCGTTTAAAGCATGGTCAATCTGTTCATTTAAACGCGTTTGTTTGATTTTAATTTCTTGTAAATCATCGCTTGCAACGGAACCCAATTCTTGAACACGTTGTAATTCTTGTTCCTTATTTGCGAGTGCTTTTTCTAACTCAACGAGGTCTTTTTTCTGTGTCTTCAATTGTTCTTTTAGTTGATCAATTAAGCCTTGAATTCCCGTTAATTCTGCTTGTTTAGATTTACTTTCATTACCTTGTGACTCCTGATCAGTTTGTAAATCTGTTTGTTGTTGTTCTGCCTGCTTGACAAGTAATTGTGTTTTTTTAATATTTTCTTCCAACGCATTAAATTTGGTTTGTGCCTGTGTTAAAGCCACTCGTGCGTTAGTTAATTGTTCCCTAAATTGTGCCAGTGCCTGCTGACTTTCATTCTGGGTTAAGTGTAGTTGGGTAAGCTTTTGCTTATTTTTATCAGTGTCTGTAGAAATTTTTTCTAACTCAACATTGAGCTGCTGTTCTTGTGCATCAAGCTCAGTCGATCGCGACGTAAAATCACTTTGAAGATCACCATTTTGTTGAGCCTCATAATCAACCGCCGCAATTCTACGATTCAATTCGGTAATTTGATTTTTAGTAATCTCTAATTTAGATTTGGCATCCTTAAAGTGATCACTAGCATCATTAAATTGTTGGCGCAGTTCTGTACCTTTAGCTTCAACGGCTTGCATTCGTTGTTTTAAATCCTGTACTAAACTTTCACGACCATCTAGTTGCGTTTTCATTTTTTTAACTTGATCAGCTAAATTTTGTCGCGTTTGTTTTTGCGTCAATAAGCCATCGGACTGGCGGCGATTCACACCTCCTGTCATTGATCCAGAAGGATTGATAATTTCACCATCAAGCGTAACGATTTTTAAACGAGTGGAAAGTTGTTTGGAAATTTCAGTTGCTTGTTTCAAATCAGTTGCAATTAAAATATTACCTAACAAAAATTGTTTTACTAATTTTAAATCATCAGATGTGTGCACTAAATCCGCTGCAATTCCTTCCACACCAGTTAAGTGCTGCACTTCTTGTTTAACATGATCTGATACTTGTTTGCCACGAATTCTTGAAAGCGGCAACAGCGTCACTCGCCCAGCACGTTTTTTTGTCAAATACTGTATAATTTGCCGCGCGTCTTGATCATTACCTGTAACTAATTGTTGTAACTGACCGCCTAATACCATTTCAATGGCCTTAGTGTATTTTTCTGGAACGTCAATTAGTTCTGAAACAACACCCACTAGGCCTTGAAAATTCGTCCGATTTTTCAAAACATTTTGGACCCCTTGATAATAACCACGGAGTTCAACGTCAGTACTAGTTAATGTTTCTAGGCGTGTTTTTGCTTGTTGATACACCCGTAAGGCATCTAGCCAGCTATCTTGGCTTTGTTTTTGTTGTTCAGACAATTTCTGATAAGAATTTAAAGTTTCTTTAAGTTGATCTTCAGCTGTTTTAACAACCCTTTTTAGCCCTGTTACGTGCTGTTGCTGCTGTTGTTGGCCAGTTGTTAATTCGTTTAATTGATTTTTTAGTTTTTGAAGATCCGCATTGACATGCAGCTGTTGTTGGCTGTCCTGCTCATAGCTTTTTTTTAAATTAGTTTGATCATTATGAATTTGTGCCAACTGCTGCATTTTTTCAATATAGCTTGTTTGCAAATGGTCAATATTTGTTTGAATTTCAGTTTGTTTTTTTTGGATTTCTTCTTCAGATAATTCGGCTAACTTCGCCTGAGTTCTTTCAACTGCCTTCTTATCTGTCGCAATCTCTTGATTTAATGCTAATTTTTGAGTTTGATAATCACTTAGTTTTTGGGAATTTTCTTTAATCGTTTCCGCCAACTTCGCCAATTGCTGTTGCTGATATTTATTCTTTTCTGAAGTGACATTTTGTTGTCCCGCTAAATTTTCAAACTTTTTGGTTGCTTCTAACAAATTAGACTGTAACTGATCTTTTTGAGCTTCTAGAGTCTGTCTTTTTGCTTTTAATTGATCTACCGCACCCGAAAAAGTTTCAGTTTGTGTGCGATATCTGGTCACTAATTGAGTTGCATTCGTTAATTTTTCAGCAACTTGTTGATTTTCATCTTGAAGATTTTCAATCAAAGTTACCAATCGTGTTTTATCCAATTTATCAAACTGTTTTTTTTGGTCCAAATAGTCCTGAGCAAGACTACTTTGTTCTTCCAGTGGTTCCAATTGAGATTGAAGTTCCACGATTAAATCATTGACACGAGCAAGATAATCATTTGTTTTATTCAGTTCAAGCTCGGCTTTTTGCTTATCCTGCTTGTAACTTAAAACTCCAGCCACTTCTTCAATAATGACGCGTCGATCTTCTGGTTTACTATTGAAAATAGCTTCGACTCGCCCCTGTGAAATTACTGAAAACGAATCTCTTCCTAAACCTGTGTCAATAAATAAATCCAAAACATCTTTCAATCGGCAATCAGTTTGATTAATCAAATACTGACTATCACCATTACGAAATAATTTTCGTGTGACGCTTACTTCGTTAAATTCCGTTTTTAAAAAATGATCGGAGTTATCAAATGTAATTGTCACGGCCGCCCGATTAAGTGGCTGCCTACTTTGCGAACCTGCAAAAATCACGTCTGGCATTTTACCACCACGTAAACTTTTAGCAGATTGTTCACCCATTACCCAACGAACAGCCTCGATAATATTACTTTTACCACTACCATTCGGTCCGACAATTCCAGTAATACCATCTTCAAAATTAATTGTTGTTTTATCGGCAAAGGACTTAAAACCGCTTATTTGTAAAGACTTAAGTCTCATTAAACATCAAACTCCTAATTTATGCATTTTTCACGCGCAATTTTTGTAAAGCATTCTTGGCAGCATCTTGCTCAGCTAGTTTTTTGGATTTTCCAACACCGGATCCCAATTGACGATCATCTGCAAAAACAGCAACTTTGAAATCAAGATCATTATCAGGACCAGCCTCATTCAATAGATCATAGTGAATCAACACATCTCCGTTACGTTGCAAAATTTCCTGCAAATTGGTTTTGTGGTCAATCACATGATCGAATGCTCCTGTGTCTAACTTAGGAAAAATCACCTGCTGGACAAATTTCTCAACAGTTTGCCGACCTTGATCTAAATAAACTGCCCCAACAAAAGATTCAAAAATATCACAAAGAAGTGAATCACGATTTCGTGCACCAGCTTTTTCTTCACCTTTACCGAGAAGAATATACTGATCCAAATGACATTCACGGGCAAACTGACTGAAACTTGCCTCACAAACCATAGCTGCTCGTAAGCGAGTCAACTTTCCTTGTGGCATTTCTGGATAACGTTTAAAAATATATTCCGATACAATCAATTGCAGAACAGCATCCCCTAAAAATTCAATTCGTTCATAAAATTTTAAGCCTTGATTGGGATGTTCATTCACATAAGATGCTTGGGTTAACGCTTCGTTCAATAAATCCTCGTTATGAAACACAATTTGAAAATCTTTTTTTAACGCTTCATCAACAGATTTTTTCAAAAACTTTCATCCTTTCTTAAATACTCACCTTAACATTATATCTTTTTTTCTTAAAACTGCCCACTCTCTAACAGCTTTCAGATACAAATTGAGACCGGAACAAACTATTCCAGTCTCAAAAATTGATCATTTATTTTACTTTTTTTGATTAGCAGTAATGAAATCAACGGCTTCACCAACTGTGGAAAGCTTTTCAGCATCCTCATCGGAAATCTCAGCACCAAAAGTATCTTCTAGTTCAAGCACAAATTCAACGATATCAATTGAATCTGCATTCAAATCAGTTTTAAAATTCAGCTCATTTGTTACTTTCGCCTTATCGACATCAAAATGATCCACAATAATATCGGAAATTTTATTAAATACTTCTTCTTTAGTCATGTGATACTCCTTACATCATTTAATTACATCAGATAAGTTTAATGTTTTTCTTTGAACTTGTCCACCAAAATTATCGTTTTTTTAATTTTTATCAGTTGGTCGTGTTGCAAAATAATCAGCTAAGTTCTTGGTTAAGTTTGAATTAACCATTGAACGAAGTTGTCGTAAGGCGTGATATACTTGTATCTCATTACTTGATCCATGGGCTTTAACTACTGGTGCTTTTACACCCAGCAAAACAGCACCACCATGCTTTGAATAATCCATTTTGTTCTGAACAATTTTAAACGCTGGCTTCAGTAATAAACCACCAAGTTTACCTTGAATACCAGAATCTAAAATTGTGTGTTTCAGTAATTTCAGCATGGACAAAGCCGTTCCTTCGGTATTTTTAAGAACCGCATTTCCAGTAAAGCCATCAGTAACCACAACGTCCGCTTTTCCATTTAAGAGTTCTCGAGATTCAATGTTGCCTACAAAGTTTAGATTTGGATCATCCTTGAGAGTTTGATAGGTCTCTTTATGCAGCGGATCACCTTTGTCCTCTTCGGCACCATTATTTAATAAGGCAATTCTTGGGTTAGTAACTCCCATCACATTTGTACTGTAGAAATTTCCCAATACCGCAAACTGCTGTAAGTTTTTTACTTTACTTTCAGCATTTGCACCTACATCCAACATGGTAAATGAATCGTGCGCACCTTCTAATGCTGGTAATGTCGTGGTCATTCCGGGACGATCAACACCTTTAATTCTGCCAATAATAAATAAACTTGCTGCTAACAACGCCCCTGTATTACCGGCCGAAAAAAGCGCATCAGCTTTCCCCTCTTTGACACTCTGGGCAGCCAATACCAGTGAAGAAGTTTTCTTTTGGCGAACGGCACGAACAGGTTCATCACCCATTGCAATTTCTGAATCTGTATGAACAATTGTAATTCTTGTTGCATTTTTTAGATATTTTTTAATTTTATCTTCTTTGCCAAATAAGATAAAGTGCACATCTGAGTATTCATCCCGAGCTAATTCAACCCCCTGAACAATTTTCTCAGGTGCGTAGTCGCCACCCATTGCGTCAATTGCTAACTTCATTTTTATTCCTCATTTCTAATATTAATCAAAATTGGCATTTTTTTGCATAATAATTTTTAAATAGCTGTTTAACTGCTCAAATTGCGGCTTACTTTGCCAATTTTCTTCATGAACAATTTTACCTGCTTCTAACTGAGCAGTTTGTAAAGCACCAATATCCACTATTGGATCACCAACCCGAAATTCGGGGATTCCAGACTGTTTACTACCAAAAACATCACCGGATCCACGAAGTTGCAGGTCAGCCTGTGAAATCTTAAATCCATCATTCGACTGGGTCATGATTTTCATGCGTTTAATCCCGGTTTCATTTTTAGGATCAGCAACTAAGATGCAATAAGCCTGTGCTTGTCCACGACCAACACGTCCCCGTAACTGATGAAGTTGAGCTAATCCAAAGCGATCAGCATCATAAATAATCATAACCGTAACATTAGGAACATCTACACCAACTTCAATTACAGTCGTCGAAACCAAAAGTTGAAATTCATTGTCCTTAAATTGACGCATAATTTGATCTTTTTCGTCAGACTTCATTTTACCATGAAGTAATCCTACCTTATAGTCAGGTTCAAATTCAGTTTGAAGTTGCTCATAGAGTGCCATCGCATTTTTTAAATCAAGTGATTCTGATTCTTCAATTAAGGGCGTCACAACAAAAGCCTGATGGCCATTTTTAAATTGTTTTTTTACAAAATCAAGCATACCCCGCACATTACTGCTTTTGACCCAACTAGTTAAAACTGGTTTCCGGCCGTTGGGCATTTGATCAATTGTTGAAACATCCATTTCGCCATAGGCTGTAATGGCCAAAGTTCGCGGAATTGGCGTTGCCGTCATGGCCAATACATCCACATTCGCGCCTTTTTTCCGCAAAGCTTCACGTTGTTTGACACCAAAACGGTGCTGCTCATCAATAATAACTAATCCCAGATTGGCAAATTCAACATCGTCTTGAATTAACGCATGCGTACCAATTACCAAATTAATGTCGCCATTTTCGATACCAGCCAACAATGCATGTCGTTGTTTGGACTTTGATCCGGAAGCTCCGGTTAACAGCCCAATATTAACACCCATTCCTGCAAATATCTTGGTTAAGTTATTAGCATGTTGTTCAGCTAGAATTTCCGTAGGAGCCATTAAAGCCGTTTGATAACCAGCTGTAATGGCCGCATACATGACAATTGCCGCCACAATCGTTTTTCCACTTCCGACGTCGCCTTGTAGCAACCGATTCATTCGAATTGGTCGTTTAAGATCATAACAAATTTCATTAACTACTCGTTTTTGAGCGTCGGTCAATTCATAAGGTAAACTAGCAATAAATGTTTTTAATTGATCAACATTATATTCAATTGCGGTGCCATTTTCGGATTGATCCCGTTGTTTTAAAACTTGTAATTCCATTTGAAAAATAAAGAATTCCTCAAAAGTTGCCGTGCGCCGTGCTAGTTTAGCTGACTTTAGATCAGCGGGAAAATGCAAGTCGTGAATCATCGTTCTTCGATCAATTAAACGATACTTTT
This sequence comes from Pediococcus ethanolidurans, assembly GCF_001437405.1. Taxonomy (GTDB): domain Bacteria; phylum Bacillota; class Bacilli; order Lactobacillales; family Lactobacillaceae; genus Pediococcus; species Pediococcus ethanolidurans. The sequence continues at coordinate 22,716 of NZ_JQBY01000010.1, forward strand.
TAACGATTGCTTCTGGAATAATTGTTTTAATTTCATTTTGATATTGCTCAAAAGTTTGCGTAACCAATTTTTTAATGGTGTTTTGGCGAATATGCTGGCTAGCTGGGTAAACTGCATCAACTTCCGTAGAATCAGCGTTTGAAAATGGTAAAAGCTTCATTCCGGTCAAACTACGTCGACGCGCATCCCATTTGCCGTATATCGCAATTTTTTTATCCATTTCCAATTGTTTTTTTATCCACGGTTGATTAAAAAAGGTCACCATCACAGATTCTTGTTCGGTTAATAAACGAAAATTCAGACGATTCTTTTTTCTACCATAGCGAGCAATAATTGGCTCTGATGCAACTGTCCCCTCTAAAGTAACTTTTTGTTGATCAACTAAATCTACCATGTTTTGTGGTCGCAAATCTTCGTAGCGAAACGGAAAATAGCACAACAAATCTTCAATTGTATAAATTCCTAACTCATTTAGGGCCTTGGCTCGTTGCAGACCAACACCACTAAGTGTAGAAACAGGTGCAAAAATAGTGTTTTCAGTCATACACTGACTCCTTAACTACAAAAAGAGGCGGATAAATTTCCAACCTCTTTAGATTACTTATTCAACTGAAACAATAAATGGGTAAACTGGTTGGTCGCCTTCATGAACCTCAATTTCCAATTCATCATCTAACGCTTGGATTGTACTTTCCAGTTTCTCAGCTTCAGATTTTTTAGCATCTTTACCATAAATAATCGTCACAATTTCACTATCTTCATCTAACATTAGCTTTACCATCTCACTGGCAGCCTCAAGAATTGTTGGTTTAGTTGTTGCAATGGTGCCGTCAATAATGCCCATGAAGTTACCTTTTTTGATAGTTTTGCCTTGAACTGTTGTATCTCGAATAGCTGTAGTTACTTCACCATTCTTAACAGACGTTAAATTGTCTTCCATTGCAGCCACATTCTCATCTAATTTGCTGTCTGGGTTGAAGCCCATCAAAGCTGTCATTCCCTGAGAAATATTGCGGCTATGCACAATTTTTGCTGGAATATCAGCTACCTCAATAGCCTGTTCAGCCGCCAAAAAAATATTTTTATTATTTGGTAAAACAATCACTCGTTCAGCGTGAGAATCATTAATCGCTGCAACAATATCTGCTGTGCTGGGATTCATCGTTTGTCCACCACTAATAATATGCGTCACACCAAGGCTTCGGAATAACTTATCCACACCTTCACCAGAAGCAATAGCGATAATTGCTGTTCCATTTGTGTCTGGTACCGGTTGATCTGCTTGAACAGGATCATCTTTTTCCATAATTTCTTCTTGTTGCTGGCGCATATTGTCAACTTTAACAGTGGCTAGATCACCAAATTGTTGTCCCCAAGCAAGTACTTTACCTGGATGCTCAGTATGGACATGCACTTTAACCACATCATCATCATTTACAACTAATAATGAATCTCCTAATTTAGCCAAGTAATTGTAGAACGTGTCATAATCAAAATCTTGTTTTACCTGTAATCCTTTACCGATACGAACCATAATCTGTGTACAGTATCCATATTTAATATCTGCAGGGTCAATCTTGCCTTGAACACTTTGATGATGTTTTGCATCCACCATTTCATCCATCTGTTCTTCATCAGGTTGATCTTCTTCAACTTCAGTACGACCATTTAAAACATCATCAAAGGCATCAAAAACAAAAGTCAACCCTTGACCACCAGAGTCAACAACACCAACTTCTTTTAAAACTGGTAAAAGATCAGTTGTTTTCTTTAGAGCCTCTTTACCAGCCTTAGTCACTGCATCCATGACATAGACAATATCGTCTTTTTCTGTAGCGGCGTCATTTCCCGCCTTAGCAGCTTCTCGAATGACCGTCAGAATAGTTCCCTCAGTTGGTTTCATAACTGCCTTATACGCCGTTTGAGCGCCATCAGCGAATGCTTGAGCTAAATCCTCAGCATTCAAAGTCACTTTACCTTCAACACTCTTAGAAAAGCCACGAAAGATCTGAGATAAGATTACACCAGAGTTACCACGAGCACCCATCAGTAATCCTTTAGCGAGTGCACCCGCTAATTTACCAACTTCCTCACTTGGTTCATCCATTTCATACTTCGCGCCGCTTTCCATTGATAAACTCATATTAGTGCCAGTATCACCATCAGGTACTGGAAAAACATTTAATGAATTAATAAAATCGGCATTACGTTTTAATTTACGCGCACTTGCCTGAATCATTTGATCAAATTCTTCGTTCGTGATTTCAGTAGTTGCCACTTTCAATTGTAAATTCCTCCTCGTTTTAGTCCTTCGTAACTAGGCTTCTAATACCTTTACACCCTGGACAAAAACGTTCACAGAGTTCGCCGAAACACCTAACATTGATTCCAAATTATATTTCACTTTTGATTGTACGTTCTTCGAAACTTCAGAAATCTTTGTGCCATAACTGACAATAATATATACATCAATGGCCACACCATTATCCTGTTGACGAACAACGACTCCCTTAGCGTAATTTTCTTTACGTAAAATTTCGTTTAAATTGTCGCGGATCTGATTTTTACTTGCCATACCAACAACACCGTAATTATCTGTTGCTGCACCACCAACAACTGTGGCAATGACATCATTAGATACGTCTACTGTTCCATTTTTTGTTTGAATTTTTACAGCCATCAAAAATAGCCTCCCTTAAATCGTTCTTCTTATATCAACGATATTTTACCATACTTCACCAAACCAATAAACGCAACACTCTTTTACATAATTTTGAATTATTGCTGATTAAAGGTGCAGTGTATCACTATTTTAAGCAATTTTTCAAATGGTTACAGGTAGTTAACTATCGTCACGCTAACTAAACTGTGCTAAACTCATCAAAGAATGAGTTGTTATAATGATTCATCGAAAGACTTATTAAAATAGACTTCTTACCTAAAATAGTGACTGTCAAGTAAAATTACTTGAAAGAAAAGTATTGCAATCACGGGGCATATATGATAAGTTATTTAGGTGAGTTAAAAAGAATTCTATGATAAATATAGAAGCGACAAAGGAGGATTTTAAAATGGCAAAAGACTTTGTCACCGGTCGTCGTACCCACTTTGGTAACACACGTTCACATGCTTTGAACCACAGTCGCCGAAGCTGGAAACCAAATTTGCATAAGGTCCGCATTCTTGTGGATGGAAAACCAAAACGTGTTTGGGTTTCTGCTCGAGCACTAAAATCAGGCAAAATTAAACGTGCATAAAAAAGATTGAAGCTAACAAAGCTTCAATCTTTTTTATTTATAAATATTTTATTATTTAACATAATCTCGACTATAAATAGCCGCAACCATTCCGGTCGAAAAACTCAAAGTTGCCTGTTCACTAATAAATTCGTTACTGATATAAGCAACTGGATAAATATCAGATTGTTCATTTAACTTGTATTTTTCGTCTGGTAACGTTAAATCTTCAACATTTCCTAACGCAATAAACGAAAGATATTTGTAGTTTGGTTGTCTACGCAAAATATGTTTTCCTGGATTAAAAAAGAGCAGACTATTTTGTCGATCAACTATTCTAATCTTTTGCGCGTACTGCTTAAACTGTGGTTTTAACAACATTAAAAAATTACTCAAGAAATGATCCAATCGGCCACCTGTTGCGCCATAAATTGTCACTTCATCAGCATCAAACCGTGTAAATGCTTTAGACAAAGCCAGCTCGGTATCAGTATCGTCCTTAATCGGATTTACTTGAATAATTTGTGAAACTTTTCCCTTTATTTCTACTAATTCTGACTGACTCATTGAATCAAAATCGCCAATGGCCATGCATGGAATAATGTGATGATGTAATAAAAAAAGGCTGCCCCGATCAACGCCAATCCAATTCTTAGTTTGCTTAAAAATATCCTCTGGATAAACCTGTTGTGGACCACCTGCTAAAATATTTACCTGCATTAATCTGAAGTCCTTGTCTTAAGTTTCTTAATTTGCGCAATTGGATCGTCACTATTAAACACATAAGATCCCGCAACCGCGATATCCGCCCCAGCTTTATAGACCGAAGCCACATTGTTATCATTAATGCCACCATCGACTTCAATAGCAAAATTATTTTCACCTGTTTGGCGTAACTGATTAAGTCGTTGAATTTTTGGAATCATTTGTGAAATGAATTTTTGACCACCAAAACCTGGATTCACGGTCATAATGAGCACCTGATCTACTATTGGCAAAACATCTTCTACCAAACTAATCGGTGTCCCAGGATTCAAAACGACTTCTGCTTTCACGCTATGTTGTTTGATCATTTCCAGTGCCCGATAAATATGAGGGGTACTTTCAACATGAACACCAACAATATCAGCCCCAGCCTGACAGAATTGTGTCACAAATCTTTCTGGATTTTCAATCATTAAATGACAGTCCAACGGCATACTTGTAATTGGTCGAATAGCCTCTACCATTCCTGGTCCAAAACTCAAATTGGGAACAAATTGACCATCCATTACATCAATATGTAAAAAATCGGCTCCTCCTTTTTGAGCAAGTTCAATATCAGGTTTTAGATCCACAAAATTAGCACTTAAAATTGATGGTGCAACTTTAATCATAAGCTATTTCCCCTTCTTTTTTGAATATCCTTTTCGCTGATAATCAGGTTTTTGAGCCTTAATAAGATTAAAAAATTGAACATAGTTTTCATAGCGACTCGCCATGATTTTTCCAGCGTCCACCGCGGCTTTAACTGCACAATTAGGTTCATTAATGTGTAAGCATTCACGAAAACGACAATTCATACTTGCTTCAGCTATTTCCGGAAATAAATTTTTAAGTTCTTCTAAACGCATCTCAAAAACCGTATAACTTGAAAAACCAGGTGTATCCGCAACTAGGCCATCACCAACCGGAAATAAAGCTACTTTTCTAGTTGTATGTTTACCTCGGTTTAACGCCTGCGAAACTTCACCAGTTTGAAGAGCCAAACGCTTATCAATGTGATTCAGTAAGGTCGACTTGCCAGCACCCGTTTGGCCCATAAAAATGGTCAAGCGATTAGCAAATGATGTTTCCAATTTTTTTAATGCTTCACTAGTAAACGCCTGCCAATTCAAATAAACTTCATAACCAATTTTTCGATAACCCACTGCCAGCTGCTCCAACTCGGCTTGTTTAGCTTGCGGTGTCAAATCACCCTTCGTAAAATAAATGATTGGTCTAATCTTTTTTTCTTCTAAGGTTACCAACTGACGATCTAATAAATTAGCAGAAAAATCTGGTTGAACACAAGCCGTGACAACCACGGCCTGATCAATATTGGCCAACGGTGGTCGAACTAGTTCATTTCGACGTGCTTCAATTTTTAAAATGTAACCTTCATTTTTAGCATGACTTTCAAATTCAACCCAATCGCCAACAAGTGGTGAGACTCTTTGTTTTCGAAAATTACCACGTGCTCGAGTTCGAAAAATCTCTCCATCACTTTTGACATCGTAAAACCCACTCAACGATTGCACAATCTGTCCTTTTTGCATTAAAACCCTCCAAATCTAGTTGGTCACAGAAAAACTAATTGTTGTCGCTCTTGGAACAACAACCTGATCAGGAACCACGCTTTGATAAATAATACGATTATGATCAAATTGGGTGGTTTGAACAATTTTTTTGGTTACTTTAAAACCCTTAGCACGTAATTTTTTTGCGATTTTATTATACGAACTGCCAATGTAATTATCCACTACATAACTATTGGGGCCTTGGCTAATCACAACATTCACTGCTACTCCTGCCTGAACTTGCTTTTTCTTACGAGGCAGAGTTTCAATCACTCGTTTGTAATTAACATTTTGATCTCCAGTTCGTGTTATTTGCCCCACCTTAAGATCATGTTTTTTTAAAACCGCAGTTGCCTGTGCCTGTGTCATTCCCGTCACATTGGGAATGGTAACCACCTTTGGAAAGCTCAAATAAAATGCCATTCCTATCCCAAAAATAAACAACAGGAGTAACCCAGCAAAAATAGCAATTTTTTTTCGTAACGGATGGCGCGATCTTCTCTTTTTTGTTTTTCCTGATGTTTCAAGCGTGCCACTTTGTGATACTGCTTTTAATTCCGCCACATCTTTAGTCTGTGGCTGAAATTCAGCAGCATCTGCAATAATTGTTTCGTCCGTTAAAGAAGGAGCAACAAATCGTTTTTCTCCAGCTCTTCTAACTGATAAAGCCGTATTAAGATCATCAGCCATCTCCGAAACAGAATTATATCGGTCAAACGGATTCTTAGCCGTTGCTTTCAACACAACATTTTCTAAAGCTTGTGGAATACGCGGATCAAAATCACGAACAAATGGAATTTGGTTTTGGTAATGTTTGATTGCAATTGAAACTGCATTTTCGCCCTCAAACGGTACACGTCCAGTTAACATTTCATAAAGAATAATTCCCAGCGAATAAATGTCAGAACGTTTAGTAGCTAGATGCCCTCGTGCTTGTTCTGGAGATAAGTAGTGTACAGAACCAACTACCACATTTGTTTGAGTAAGTGTTTGCTCTTCTTGGGCTAAGGCAACTCCAAAATCAGAAATTTTTGCGTTGCCTCTTTTATCCATTAAAACGTTTTGTGGCTTCAGATCTCGATGAATGATATCGTGGGCATGTGCTGCTGCAACACCACTTAAAATCTGTTCCATAACTTCAACGACTTGTTGATAGGGGATCGGAAAATGGTCTTTGATATATTGCTTTAAATCAGTTCCATCGACATATTCCATTACCAAATAATGTATGCCATTATCTTCACCAACATCATATACACTTACAATGTTTGGATGGACCAATTCAGTAGTCGATAATGCCTCACGCTGAAATCGTTGAATTGTTTTATCATCATTTTGAAGATCAAAGCGCAGTAACTTCACTGCCACGTTGCGTTTCAAAATCAGGTCATGCGCTAAATAAACATCTGCCATACCGCCTTCACCAAGCGGACTAATAATACGATATCGTCCATTAAGCGTTTGATTCGGTGTCATTTACTTACTCACCTCATCTTCCGCCTGAATAAGAAGAACGGTGACATTATCACGTCCCCCTGCCTGATTAGCAAACTCAATTAATTTTAGACACTTTTCTTCTAAACTAATTGAACTTTCTAAGACATTTGCAATTGTTTGGTCTGTAACCATATTTGTTAAACCATCTGTACATAAAAGTATTTGATCATTTTTTTGCCATACATAAGTATGAACATCAATATCTGAATTTGTCGAGATGCCTAACGTTTTAGTAATAATGTTTTTTTGTGGATGCGTTCGCGCTTCTTCAGGCGAAAGTTCACCCTTTTTTATTAATTCATTCACTAAGGAATGATCCGAAGTTAATTGTTTTAATTCGTTTCTTTTGAATAGATAACAGCGACTATCTCCCAAATGAGCAACAATAAACTGATTTTTCAGAATGATCGTAACCACAATTGTGGTCCCCATACCATTCAAATCTGAATACTTTTGTGAGGTTTCAAGAATTTCATCGTTTTCCTGCGTAACTTCTGTTTGAAGCCACCTAACAGCATTAGTGACGTCCATAAACTCTGTGTTCTGAAATAAGAATCCGAGATGTGACACTGCCATTTCGGAAGCTACGTCTCCACCTTGTCGACCACCAATCCCATCCGCAACAATACTAAATAAGACGTCTTTTTTATTTTTAAAAACGCCTACATAGTCCTGATTTTCATCTCGATGATTACCAATATCAGACTGAAAAGCATACTTCACAATTGATCACGCTCTCTTTTGTAAACAAGCAATGAAAAAACCATCAGATTCAAAATCATCCGGATAAATATTAAGATAAGGTGTTTTTCTTAACGATTTTAACTGTTTTTGAGTTTGCGTTTGAATTAAATTAAATTCGGGATGAAGTTTCAAAAATTCAGTAATCGTATTTTCATTTTCTTGTTTTAATATCGTACAAGTACTGTAAGTTATTATACCGTTATTTTTTACTTTCGCAGCCACTGCATCTAAAATTTCTAACTGAATTTTGTGAAGATTTTCGCTATCGTTTAATGCTTTCTCATAACGGATTTCTGGTTTACGTCGCATTAATCCGATTCCTGAACATGGCGCATCTACTAAAACACGATCAAAATAATCGTCTTTAACTATGGGACCGATCTTTCGCGCATCCAGTACTTTTGCATCAATTTGATTTGCGAATCCCATTCGCTTGGCGTTGCTACGAATTAAAGCCACCTTTTTGGAATGTAAATCCAAAGCCAAAATATGATCGTTTTTTCCGAGTCTTTGTGCAATATGAGTAGATTTTCCACCAGGAGCCGCACAGGCATCTAAAACCGTCATTCCCGGTTTTAATTGCATCGTTTCTGCAACCAACATCGCACTTTCATCCTGAACTGTCAAAGAACCATTTTTAAAAAGCTGTGACCTGGCGACGCTTCCATTTGCAACAATAATACCATCCTCTGCAACCTTACTTACTGATGCTTTGTATCCTTGATCGTTCAACGCTTGAATTGCCTCTGCTTGTGTAATCTTTTGCGTATTAATACGTGCAGTTTGCCGTGCAGGCTGATTAATAGACGCTAGAATTTGATTTGCTTTATTTTCACCTAGTTGCGCATCCAATTGCTGAATAATCCAGGGTGCAACACTATATTTAATACTTCGAAACTCTTTGGGATCTTCAATTGCATCTAACTTGGGAAATCCTTTTCTTTCCATCGTATGTAAAACGCCGGTCACAAAGGCACGAATGCCGTTATGACCCTTTGTCTTTGCAATTTCAATACTTTCATTAAAGATTGCTCGTGTTGGAACTCGATCCAAATAAATCATTTGAAATTCTGCCGACAATAATAACTGATACACCCAATCTTGAACTTTCTTATTTTGAATAAAAGGCGACAAATAATACTCCAGCGTTAATTTTCGCTGAATTACACCGTAAACTATTTCTGTTAACAAATTAATGTCTAGTTGTGATAGTTTGCTCTCAGCAATCACATTTTTTAATTCAATATTGGAATAGGCACCTTTACTTACTTTTACTAAAATATCAACAGCTAACCATCTGGGATTTCGTTGCTCATCTATCATAATTTAATAACCTGTTCGCCTTCGTAAAATGCTTCCTGACTACCATTCAAATAATCCGTGATCTCCATCTGAGGTTTTCCAGCCGGTTGAACGCGATCTAAACGAACAACGCCCTTATCCCCAGTTGCAATGAGTAACTCATGCTTTGTTTTTTCAACAACTTGTCCAGGTAGCAAATCAGTCTTCTGCTCCAATGGCGTAACCGACCATAACTTGGTGCGTACACCATTCAAAATTACGTAACCAACAGGGAAAGGCCGAAGTGCACGTACTTTAGCATCAACTAACTTTGCTGATTTACTAAAATCAATCTGTTCTTCTTCTGGCTTAATATTTGGTGCAAAGGTAACTTGAGTTTCATCCTGTTCCACACCTGTTAATTCTCCGGCAATTAACTTAGGTAAAGTATCATTGAGCAAATTACGTCCCACGATACTCAATTTTTCAAACATTGACCCAACATCATCTGTATTTTCAATATTAATTTTTCTTTGTGCCAACATTTTGCCAGCATCCATTTTTTTCACCATGTAAATAATCGTTATACCAGTTTCGGATTCACCATTCATAATGGCATATTGAACTGGGGCTCCTCCACGATATTTAGGTAATAAAGAACCATGAACATTTACAGCAGCAATTTTTACTGAATTAATCAATTTCATAGGTAAGAATTGACCAAAGGCAGCTGTCACAATTAGATCTGCATTGAAAGCAATAAGTTGAGCCATTTCTTGCGAGCCACTGAGTTTTTCGGGTTGAAAAACTGGAATATCATTATCAACAGCCACTTTTTTTACGGGTGACATGGTCATTTTATGTTTTCTTCCTGTACGACGATCAGGTTGCGTGACTACTGCCTCAACCTTATATTCAGGATTTTGAATTAAACTTTTTAAAATTGGAGCGGCAAATTGTGGAGTTCCCATAAAAATAATTGATTTCATTAAACTAATTTCCTCCTACATAAATGATTGCGGTTCAGCATCAATGGACAATTGAATGCCTTGACGATAATCGCTTTGTGATTCCTGTAATATTTTGGTAACTGCGGCATGTAGATTCGGTTCATTTTTATATTTAATAACTATTTGATAATAATATTTATTCTTAACTCGTGCAATCGGTTTAGGTGTCGGGCCCAAAATAATCGCCTGAGAACTCAGTTTTGGTTGAAGTTCATTTAAAACAGCATACATTTTTTTTGCCGCCATTTTTTCTTCTTTATGAGCAGCTGTAATTTGTAAAGTATAGTAATATGGTGGGTATTTTCCCTGATGGCGAATATACATTTCTTTACGAAAAAAGTTTTCATAGTTCTGCGTTTTAGCCAATTGAACTGCATAATGATCTGGATTAAACGTTTGAATAAACACTTCTCCCAATTTATCAGCCCGTCCTGCCCGGCCGCTAACTTGGGTCAAAAGTTGAAATGTTCGTTCACTTGAACGAAAATCTGGCAATTCCAAAGCTGTGTCCGCATTAAGCACCCCAACTAGGGTAACATTAGGAAAATCCAATCCTTTGGCAATCATTTGTGTACCTAATAAGATATCAGCCCGTTGTTCACCAAACTGTCTCAGGATTTTTTCATGAGCACCCTTTCGCCGAGTTGTATCAACATCCATTCTTAAAATTCGTGCTTTAGGAAATTTCAACTGCAGTTCTTGTTCAACTTTTTCCGTACCCGTACCATAATAACGAATTTTTCTACTATGACAATTAGGACACTGCTTAGGAATTGGCTCTTCATGCCCACAATAATGACACTTCATACTGTGACTATCCATATGTAAAGTTAATGAAATATCACAGTTAGGACACTTTAAAACAAAACCACAGTCACGACACATAATAAACGAAGAATACCCTCGGCGGTTCAGCATCAAAATACTTTGTTGACTAATTTTTAAACGACTATCTATTGCTTCTAATAAAGGTTGTGAGAAGTTTTGATCTGCACCTGCCTGAAGCTCCTCACGCATATCGACAATCTTAACTTTAGGTAAGGGATGACCATTTATCCGTTTTGGCAACCGTAATAGTTGATAAACATTTCGTTCACTTCTTGCACGTGATTCTAGTGATGGCGTTGCACTTCCTAAAACTAACGGACACTTATAAAATTCACTTCGCCACTGAGCGACATTTCTGGCATGATAGCGTGGTGAATCATCTTGCTTATAACTAGTTTCATGCTCTTCATCAATGATAATAACACCAACATTTTCAATAGGGGCAAAAATTGCCGATCTCGCTCCCACAACGACTTGTGCCTCATGTCGTTTAATTCTTCGCCATTCATCAAACTTTTCACCATCCGAAAGGCCACTATGAAGGACGGCAACTTTTTTGCTAAACCGTCCCTTAACTCTGCTAACCATCAACGGAGTGAGTGCAATTTCAGGCACCAACATAATGGCCGTTTTTCCTTTAGTTAATGCATAAGCAATTGTTTGCAAATAAACTTCTGTTTTTCCACTACCGGTGACACCCTCTAATAAGAATGTCTGCGGTTGTGATTTATCAATATTTTGAGAAATTTCATCTAAGGCATGTTGCTGATCTTGATTTAAGGTAAGGGGTAACGTTTGTTTTTTTACATCTTTGTACGGATCTCGATATTGTTCAACTTTTTGACGTATTAACCAACCTTTTGCTTCTCCAATTTTAATAGTTGCAGAAGTGATGTTTAGTTTATTCTCCAAACTAGTTTGCGTAATTTTAGTTGCATGATTTGCCAAATAATGAACTAACTGACGTAGTTTAATGGCATTTTTGCGTAGTGACGCAAGAATTTTAGTTTCTTGATCTACTGATAAACGCGATTCAATTTGAAAAATCTTTTTTGTTTGAGCCTGATTTTTAACTCGATAAACGATTTCAATTTTTCCTTGTTTACGCAAATTGGACAGCTCACTTTGTTGTAATGTTGAAAGCTCGTCAGTCTCAAAATTGTCCCAACTTGTTGAAGGTAATATTGCAGCCAATTGTTGTTTTGAAATCTGATCATTAACAATTTTTAACTGCTTGCTATATTTTGCCCGCATGACATTTGGCAGCATTGTTAATAAACAAGTCACGCGAAAAGAAAACGTGGTATCTGCAAGCCAACTAGATAACTGAATCAATTCAGTATTCAAAACTGGTTCCAAATCCATTAAACTTTCAATTTTCTTCAATTTCTCGGTATTAATTGTTTCCATTTCAATTTTTACAACAAAGCCTTGGACTTTTCGATTACCATTACCGAACGGAACAACCACTCGCATACCAATTTGAATTTCATTTTCAAGTTGTTTTGGAATTAAATATGAATAAGGACTATTTGTCTGCATTGTTGGTACATCAACAATTACTTTAGCAACTTGAATCATAACTTCACCTACTTATGCAAACCGTTTTGCAATTACTTCTAACACTTTTCTAGCAATATTTTTTTTGCTTGTTTTGGAAATTTGTATATTCTTTTCATCAGGCTGTAAAATTGTTACGGCATTGTCATTCACATCAAAGCCAATATCAGTTCGTGATACATCATTTGCCACAATCATGTTTACATTTTTAAGTTTTAGTTTTTTTTCAGCATTATTAAGAAGATCTTCTGTCTCTGCTGCGAATCCAACTAGAAACTGATCAGGGCGAGCCCGTTTTAAACTTTTTAAGATATCTGGTGTTTTTTTAAGTTCCAAAATCAATTTATTCGATTGAGCGTCTTTTTTTATTTTATGATGGGCAACGTGTGTGGCCTGGTAGTCAGAAATCGCAGCAGCCATAATTAAAATATCTGCTTTATTAAATTCCGCTTGGATCGCTGTTTTCATTTGCGACACAGTTTCTACATAAATAACGTTAACATTAGCTGGTGCCACCAACTGTTTTGTTGCGGAAATAAGCGTCACATGCGCCCCGAAAGCCTGAGCGATTTCCGCAAAGGCATACCCCATTTTACCAGAGGATCGATTAGAAATATAGCGAACTGGATCGAGATACTCTCTAGTCCCTCCGGCCGTTATTAAAATATTTTTATTCTTTAAACTATTTAAACCCAAATTTTGTTTTACCGTTATTTGCGCTAACATATAGGACATAATTGCTGCAGATTCTGGAAAACGACCTTTTCCCGAATAGCCTTCAGCGAGCAGACCTGAGGCAGGTTCCATTACATGGACACCATCTTGTTTCAAGGTTTGAACATTACGCTGATTAGCTGGATTATGCCACATATGCACGTTCATTGCCGGGATTACAAAAATCGGAGCAGTAACTGCCAATAAAGTTGTGCTCACAAAATCATCTGCTAAGCCAGAAGCCATTTTGCTGATAATGCTAGCTGTAGCAGGTGCAACAATGGCAAAATCAGTCCAATCAGCTAACTCCACATGTGCAACTGGAGCAGTCGTCACTTGCTCAAACAAATCAGTTTGTACAGCATGACGACTAATTGTTTGAAAGGTCGCTTCACCAACAAATTTGGTGGCCGTTTTGGTCATTGCAACGCGTACCAAGGCTCCTTGTTTTTGAAATAACCGAATTAATTCCACAACTTTATAAGCTGCGATTCCGCCGGTTATAAAAAATGTAATATGCTTATCTTTCCACATATAATTTCTCCTCATATTGAAACTGGATTTAAAATTTAAAAAAGGTCTGAAAGAAGTTTCTCCCAGGCCTTTGTTTAACAACTTTAAAATTCGGTTTTGTCAGGATCAATTACGACATCACCGGCAACAATTTCTTCCAATGCCTGACCAACACTTTTAGAGGATTCATACTTATCTAAAAGTGGTTGTGCGCCAGCATCTAATTCATGGGCACGTTTACTAGCTAACATAATTAAAGAATAACGTGAGTCCACACGTTCTAGTAAATCATCAACTGATGGATATAAAATCATTTTATTTATCTCCTAACATTTCTTCATATTCTGGAAACACACGAGCAACCCGAAATCGTTCGCTTTTAATAATTGTTTTAATACTTTCAACAGCATTTTCAACTTTATCATTAACAACAGCAAAATCATAATCCTGCATCATTCGAATTTCTTCAACTGCCTTAGCCATTCGCTTGTTAATCGTTGCCATGTCTTCTGTACCACGATTAATAATTCGTTGCTTTAACTCCATCAAATCTGGAGGAGTCAAAAAGACAAAAACACCATCGGGAGATTTCTTTCTAACTTGTAAGGCACCATTCACTTCAATTTCCAGAAAAACATCCTTACCTCGATCTAAAGTTTCGTTAACATACTTTAAAGGAGTTCCATAATAATTGTCAACATATTTTGCATACTCCAACATTTGACCAGTTTCGATATTATGTTCGAACTCTTCTTTAGAAACGAAATAATAATCAACACCGTCAACCTCACCCTCACGAGGTTTACGAGTTGTCATCGAAATTGAATACTGAAAATCATTTCCACCTTGGTCAAAGATTGCTTTACGTACCGTTCCTTTACCAACTCCGGACGGACCTGATAAAACGATAAGCATCCCTCTTTTTGCCATAATTTAAAATCTCCTAAATATAATGTAACTCCTATTATCGCTTTTTTAATCGTTCTTTTCAACTATCAATCACGCTTTATAGATACTCTTTTAGGTGATTTGAATATTTTTTATAATTTCTATTGCATTTGTGAACGTTTGTTCGTATAATAAAAACACAAACAAACGTTCGAGGTAGAAAATATGGAAAATTTACAACAAAATCATAATCGTATGACCAGATTTGTACAAAACTCTTATCAAAAGCTCTTTTCAGAACCCAGTTTAAATGGTATTGAGCCACAAATGCCACTGTTTCAAGTAAATAGTTTTTTAAACCAAGCTATTAATAAGAACTACACAGTTGCCATCCAAATTAATGCCAACGAAACAATTTATGAAACAACTGGCACACTCGCTAAAATTACTGATAAGCGATTCATTTTGACGAATTCTCACAAAAACGTTACCTACTTGTTAGGAAGCGCTGACATCCGCTTCATCAAAAAGCTATAAACCAGCTTTTAACTTAGTTTATTTAGGTTGTTTTGCCCGTTTAAAGGCTGGATCTAAGCGGTTTTGTAGCCACCCTAATACCAGATCAGAAATAATAGCCATCAGTGCCGTTGGTAACGCCCCGGCCAAGATAATGGCACCACCATTTGTGGCATTTGTTCCTCTAATAATGATGTCACCTAAACCACCGGCACCGACAAAAGTACCAATGGCCGTAATTCCAATTGCCAAGACTAACGCGTTACGAATTCCAGCCATAATTACTGACATCGAAAGCGGCAATTCAACCATATAGAGCAATTGAAATCGTGTCATTCCCATTCCCCTGCCCGAATCTAAGATACTTGGATCAACACTTTGCATCCCACTGTACGTATTTTTAATGATTGGCAACAAAGCATATAAAAAAACAGTTGCAATGACCGTGTTTACACCTAATCCTAAACCTAACATAATGATTGAAAGCATGGCTAAAGAGGGAACGGTTTGAATAACATTTGCAATTCCAATGACGGTGGAACTAAGCCTTGAATGGCGTGCAATCAAAATTCCCAAAGGAATCCCAACAATTGCTGCAAACAACACACCATAAATTGAAATCAAGAAATGACGGTTAAATTGTGATAATACATACATACCGTTATGAGAAAAATAGTAAATTAACTGTTGAAAAATATTTAAATTTGCCATCTTTAGTTACCGTCCTTTCCGTCAAAATAATGATGCTGTTTCAGAAATTGCTGTGCCACCACTTGGGGCTCAATTAATTGATTATCAACTTCTGCATTCAATTTTTGCATAGTACTTAACGAAATTTTTCCCTTGAGTTTAAGCAAAATTTTTTTTAATTCAGGATGAGCTTTTAAAACTTTATCAGTAGCTAGTGGACTAGCATTGTATGGCGGGAAAAATTGCTTGTTATCTTTTAAAACTTTTAAATCATAACTTCTTATTCGGCCATCGGTTGAATATCCCAAAACAGCATTCATTTTACCAGACTGAACTGCACTGTAGACCAACCCAATTTGCATCGGATATACTTTTTGAAATTGAAAACCATAAGTTTGAACGAAACCATCATAACCATCGCCTTTTCGGTTAACCCAAATTTGATCAGCGCCAACTGTCATTTTGGATGCTAAGGGTTTCAAATCACTAACTGTTTTCAAATGTTCTTTTCTAGCTAGCTTTCCGGTTACCATAAAAGCATAAGTATCTGCAAAACCATAAGATGGAAAATAGGTCATATGATATTTGTTTTTATAAATTTTGCGAACCTTTTCAGTAGCAACCTTTGGATCCTTGACAGCATCTTGATTAAAAATTGTTGTCAAATCTGTCCCATTATACCGAATAGCTGAAATATCAGCATTGCCGTTTTTAACTGCTTGAAAACTTACAGAACCAGATCCTAAATTATTAATCAAAGTTGTCTTTAAATTAGTATCATGCTGAATTAAATCTGAAATCATATAAGCCATTATTTGTTGTTCTGTAGTATTCTGTGCTGCAATTCTAATTGTATCCTTAGAAGATGAATTGAGTCCCGGAAATCCACAGCCACTCAAAATTAATGTCAAAACAGTTAATAAAATTCCGGCCTTTATAAATCGAGTCACTTTTTTCATTGCGATCCTCCTTCTATGGCCTTACATTACTTGTTGTTCTAGGGGTCAACCAAGTTTCCAACTTACCTAATAACCAATCAACCAGCAAAGCAAGTAAAATCACTGGAATTGATCCTCCTAAAATCAAATCTGTTCGATACAGATTCAGACCATTAAAGATAAAATCACCAAGTCCGCCAGCCCCTATATAGGAAGCCAATGCTGTCCATGCAATCACATAAGTTGCAGACAAACGAATACCACTCATAATTACCGGTACAGCCATAGGAAGCTCAACTTTGATGATTGACTGAAGATTAGTCATTCCCATTCCCTTAGCAGCATCCCTCAAGCTAGGGTCCACACCATTAAGTCCTAAGAATGTATTTCTTAGAATTGGTAATAACGAATATATGAATAGCGCCACAATAGCCGGAACCGCTCCAATTCCAAAAATAGGAATCATCATTGCTAATAATGCCAAAGCAGGAATAGTCTGTAAAACACTTGCTATTTCAATAATGACAACAGAAGCTTTCTTTAAACGCGTTAATAATACACCCAGTGGAACTGCAATAATTACGCCCAAACCTAATGCAATTCCTGAGATATAAATGTGTTGCCAAATCTTATAGAGTAATTGGCCACCATATGTTTGAATAAAGGTAATCACGATTTATCGTCACCCGCCTTTACTACTTTGTCTTGATCAGTAGTACTTGACTTGGCTTTGTCCTTTGCTGGATGCGTAGTTGTGTCTGAATCACCCCACAATGCATCATAAACAATGTCAACTAACGAAGCACGCGTCACAATACCAACCAATTTCTTGTCTTTATCAACAACCGGAACGTTTTTGTATCCGCGTTTTAAAATTCTTTCAACTGTATCACGAATAATAGAATTTTCATTTACATAAAATACCTTACGCGTCATCACGTCATCAACACTTGTTGCTGTGTTGTAGTTGTAGTCAATCTGCTCAATATCTACATAACCCTTTAGTACACCAGAATCGTCCGTAACAAGTAAAGTATCAACACGCTTTTCGTGCATCAATTTTAAAGCCTCTTTTAAAGATCTTCCTGGTGTAATCGATACAGCGTTGTTATACATAACCTGACCAACTGTTGTGATGCTTGGTTTAGCCTGTATTAAACGATCTTTTCCAATTAGATTTTCAACAAATTCATTAGCCGGATGCCGTAATATTTCATCAGGAGTTGCAACCTGAACCATTTTTCCATGACTCATTACCACAATTCGAGTAGCTAGTTTTAAAGCCTCATCCATATCATGGGTCACAAAAACAAGCGTTTTCCCTAAACGTTCCTGCAAATCCTTCACAAAATCCTGCAGTGACTCACGCGTAATTGGATCCAAAGCACCAAACGGTTCATCCATTAAAATTAGATCCTGATCGGCTGCCAATGCTCTAACAACACCGATTCGTTGTTGTTGTCCTCCAGATAACTCCGAAGGGTATCGATCTAGATAATCTTCAGGTAGTTCAACCATTTTAATCATTTCTTTAGCACGTTCATTACGTTTTTCTTCAGACCACTTAAGCAATTTAGGGACAATTGTAATATTGTCCCTAATCGTCATGTGTGGCATTAAACCAATATTTTGAATAACATAACCAATTCTACGGCGTAGCTTTACTGGATCAGCCTTTAGGACGTCTTCTCCTTCTAACTTGATGGATCCTTCAGAAGGATTTAACATTCGGTTAATCATGCGCATGGTGGTTGTTTTCCCAGAACCAGATGTCCCAATAAAGCAAATAAACTCACCTTTTTCGACATTGAGATTAAAGTCATCAACGGCTTTATTTCCTCCATAAATCTTAGAAAGATGTTTCATCTCTAAAAACACGTACGTCAACTCCATTCTTTTTTAAGTACGACTAAGTTCATGGTATCCTACATTGCCCCCATTCTGCAAACGTTATGAATATTTACAAGATTAAAATTTCAATTATTCAGAAAAAAGTAGAAACTAAAAAAGAGCCTTTAAGAGGTCGTGTGGGCCATCTTAAGAAGCTCTTTTGCATGTTGAATACTTAACTTTGTGACGGTACTTCCAGCTAACATTCGTGCCAATTCTTGTACACGTCCATCTGTATCTAAATCGTTTAATTTCGTTTCAGTTCTTCCATCCTTAATAACCTTCGAAACAAAGAATTGATGATCGGCTTCTGCGGCAACTTGAGGTAGATGTGTAATACAAAGCACTTGTGAATAACCTGCAATTAGTTTAATTTTTTCTGCAATTGCTTGTGCAACACGTCCACTAACTCCTGTATCAACCTCATCAAAAATGATGCTCGTTACTCCTTGTGACTTAGCAAAAATAGTTTTTAACGCCAGCATAATTCGCGAAAGTTCTCCACCAGAAGCAATTCTGGATAAAGGTCCCATTGTTTCACCAGGATTCGTCCGTAAATAAAACTCTACATTATCTATTCCGGTTGGCTTAAATTTTAAGTCATCTGTCTGAGAAAAATGCACTTCGAATTCTGCCTTATCCATATAGAGTTGTTGTAATTGCTCATGAACGGCAATTTTCAGATGTTTGGCTGCTTCTTTTCGTGTTTGTGATAACGTTATTGCAGTTTTTTTGAGTGATTCTTGTAATTTTTCAAGTTTTTCTTCCATTTGACCCTCATCAGACTCTGAATCAATCATACTATGAAGCTCATCAGAAACTTTTTGATCATATGCAAGAATCTGTTTAATATTATCACCATATTTCTTTTTTAATTGATAGATGTCTTCTAACCGTTTCTCTACCTGGTCTAACTTGCCTTCATCCCACTCCATATTATCAAGTTCACCACTGATATCATTCGTAGCATCCTGTAATTGATAATAGGCTGAAGAAACAATATTCGAGATATTCTTGTACTTATCATCAATATCCTCAATATCTCTTAAAGCATTCATGGCCTCTCCAGTCGTGTCAATGGCTCCGGCAGATTCTTCATTTTCTAAAGCCAACTGAGCTGTTTGTAGAGCGGTACTAATTTTTTGAAAATTTTCAAGTAACTCTTTTTGTGAATTGAGTTGTTCCTCCTCACCTACTTGAAGATTTGCGTCTTCAATTTCCTTAGCTTGGAAACGCAGCATATCAACTCTTTGTGCCCATTCTTTTTCATTTGCTTTTTTTCGATCAAATTTCTTCTTTAATGCTTGGTAACGTTCGTATTCTTCTTGATATTGTTTTAAAAGTGGTTTAACTTCGTTACGCGCAAATTCGTCCAACATTCCCAAATGCTTATCTGGTTGCATCAATTCTTGATGTTCGTTTTGTCCATGAATGTCAATCAATGTTTCACCAATTTGTTTTAAAATGGTGGTATTCACAAGTGAACCATTAATTCGACAAACATTTCGACCACTCATTTGAATTTCTCTTTGTAAAATCAAAGTTGGATCTGAGTGATCAATTCCATACTGGTTTAACAAAGCTAAAGTATCCGGATTTTTATCCATGCTAAACATTCCCTGTAAAACAGCTTTTTTAGCACCTTTACGAATAAAATCAACTGAACCTCTTCCTCCAGCTAATAAACCAACTGCATCAATAATAATTGATTTTCCCGCTCCAGTTTCACCAGTTAACACGGTCATTCCTGAATTAAATTCAATATTTAGTTTTTCAATAATTGCAAAATTTCGAATTGATAATTCTTGCAGCATGTTTTCACCTCAACACATTTAAATAGACCATTAATTTGCCAACATGTCCGAAATTAACTGTTTAAGATTGGCCACTCCTTCAACACTTGTTGTTACAACAAGGACAGAACCGTCATCACTAATAGCTCCTAAAATATCCGTACTATTCAGTTGATTTAACAAACTCGCGATTGCCGGACCACTCCCAGGTTGAACAGACAAAAAAATGAAAGTGGCACTACTGGTTAGTTTTTTCATTGATTGTTGAAGGGTGTTTGCCAGTTTTAATTTAATATTTTCATCTTTTTTTGGTGGTAAAGCATAATGATAGCCACCGTTTTTGGAAGGAAGTTTAACTAATTGCATATCACGAATATCACGCGAAACAGTTGCTTGAGTCACCTCAATACCACTTTCACGTAAAAACGTAACTAAATCTTCTTGTTTTTGAACATCATTTTTTAAGAGAATTTCTTGAATATGCTTTTGGCGTTCACTTTTTTTCATTCAAATCGACCTCTTATTTTTCTTTTGAGTGATTTAGTTGAGCGTAGGCGGCGTCCAACGTCTTTGTAATTGAAACATTTTTAGCAATTTGAGCAACATCATCTGTGGCAACTAAATGCGTCAAGAATTCAATATTACCTTCTCCACCCTTTATCGG
Organism: Pediococcus ethanolidurans; assembly: GCF_001437405.1. Classification (GTDB taxonomy): domain Bacteria; phylum Bacillota; class Bacilli; order Lactobacillales; family Lactobacillaceae; genus Pediococcus; species Pediococcus ethanolidurans. The sequence continues at coordinate 43,796 of NZ_JQBY01000010.1, forward strand.
TGAAAAATCAAGTCCAACAACATTATACCCATTTTCAACCGCCATCTGGAGCGTATTTTTTAAAACTTCTTCGTGCGTCTTAGGATCATGAATAATTCCATGCTTACCCACCTTGTCCTTACCAGCTTCAAATTGGGGTTTAATAAGGGCAACCACACTACCATTAGGCTTAATAATATCTTTCAGTGCCGGTAAAATCAATTTCAATGAAATAAAAGAAACATCAATCGATGCAAATTCCGGTTGTCCATGCGTAAAATCAGCTAATTTAGAATATCTAAAATTTGTATTTTCCATCACAACAACACGTGAGTCTTCACGCAATTTCCAAACCAGTTGATTCGTGCCAACATCCAGGGCATAGCTTAAACGTGCCCCATTCTGCAACATGACATCTGTAAAACCACCCGTGGAAGAACCAATATCCAATACTATCTTGTCTTGAACACTTATATCAAAAACCTTCAGAGCTTTTTCGAGCTTTAGACCACCACGACTAACATATGGCATTCGTTTTCCTTTAAAATGAAGTTCAGTATCAATTGGAATCTTACTACCTGGTTTATCCAATCGTTCTTCATTTTCTCCAAGAATTTCACCGGCCATGACAGCCCGCTTTGCCTGTTCACGTGTATCAAATAATCCTTGTGATACTAATAGCACATCTACTCGTTCTTTTTTCATTTTTCTTCCTCGTTTAATTGAAAATACTCTAAGAATCCTTGTAGTAGCTCTATTGAAACACCACTATCTTGAAGCTTGATTAATGCACTTTGACAATTAGACACACACTGAATTAAATCTCTTTTAGTTTGTGCCAGGCCACGAATTCCTGGATACGTATTCTTATGTTCACCAGCATCTTTATGCACTGCTTTTCCCATCATCTTTTCAGTTCCTAAAACATCTTCCAAATCATCAAATATTTGAAAAGCCAAGCCAAAATTTTCAGCAAACATCTTTAAATTCTTTTGAGTTTCTGAATCACTGTTTGTAATAATCCCAGCGGCTTCAGCAGTATACGTGATCAAGGCACCCGTCTTTTGTTTATGCAATTTTTTTAATTGCTCGAAAGTTAATTGTTCCTTTTCACCCAACACATCACTAGCTTGACCGGCAACCATTCCTGCTGGGCCAGCAGCATGAGCCAGTGCTTGTGTTAATTGGCTTGTAATTTGAGAATTATACTTAGTTGTTGCCAACCATTCAAAAGCCAATGTTAACAAACCATCACCAGCCAAAATTGCCAATGCTTCACCATATTTTTTATGATTCGTTGGTACGCCTCTTCGTAAATCATCATTATCCATAGCCGGTAAATCATCATGAATTAAGGAATATGTGTGCAGCAATTCCAACGATGCCGCCACTTGTACAGTGTTCAAATTCACTTTAGTTTCAGTTGTTTTCACCATTGCCAATAGTAATAATGGTCTTAGCCGTTTCCCACCGGCAAACACAGAATACTGCATAGACGCACTTAACTGCGAATTTGTGATACTAGTAGGTAAGCTTGTTTTCAAAAAATCATTTAAAATCGGTGTATACTTTTGAATAAAGTTCAAAGTTACTTTATTTTTAATCATTACTTTTGTGTATCCTTAGTTGAATCGTTTTGAGATTCAAATGGAACTTCTTGACCATTCTCGTCCATCATTTTTGTCAACGTTTTCTCTGCGTTTTGTAAAGTATCTTGCAGGTCCTTGCTTAAAACAACGCCACGTTTAAATTCATTTAAAGCTTTTTCCAAAGGTACATCGCCTTTTTCCAGATTTGTGACGATATCATCCAAAGATTTTAAATTTTCTTCAAAAGTTGGTTTTTCAGTCATTTTCGAGTCCTCCATGTTCAATTTCAGTAATTTTTGCCTGTGCCGTTCCATCACTTAAATGTAATTTTATTTTCGCATCAGTTTGTAATTCAGCAACTTTTTTTACAACACGCCCCTGCTCAGTCACATAACTATAACCTCGTCCCATGATCTTTAGCGGACTTAAATAATCCAGCGCAGCAACCGTATGCTGTAATTCATTAGATTTCGTAACAAAAATCATTTGAATTCCTCTGATCATTCGTCGCTGGAGATTATCTATCGTTTGTTTTTCTTGTTGAATTCGATTTGCCGGTGATTTCAGAATTAACGCCTGTTGCGTTTCACTCAGCTGATTTCGATATCGGTTCAAATTGGTAGTCATACTTTGCACTAATTTATCATTCAAATAATCAATATTTTGTACATAGCCCTCATATAATCGACGTGGATCTTGAAAAACATACGATTGATTTAATCGATTTAAACTTTGTCGTTGTTTCTTCAAAAGATTCATGAAAGCGTTAAAAATACGCGTTCTTCGTTGAGATAAATAGACAATTTCCTCACTTAAAACCGGTGTCGCTAGTTCAGCCGCCGCTGTTGGCGTTGCAGCACGAACGTCTGCAACCAAATCGGCAATTGTTGTATCTGTTTCATGACCAACCGAAGAAATAATAGGAATTTTGCTAGCAAAAATTGCTCTCGCAACTTGTTCTTCATTAAAAGGCCACAAATCTTCAATTGAACCGCCACCGCGGCCCAAAATAATGGTATCAAAACTACCAAGTTCATTTACCTGTTGAATACGATTCGTAATTTCTTTAGCTGCTTCATTGCCTTGGACCTGTGCTGGAAACAGCACCAATTGTGCAATGGGAAACCGACGGCGCGTTGTGGTAATGATGTCACGTATAACCGCCCCGGATGGACTAGTAATCACTGCAATTCGCTTTGGAAATCGAACCAAGGTTTGCTTAGGAGCCGTAAACAAACCCTCTGTGCTCAATTTCTTTTTTAATTGTTCATAGGCTTGATAAAGTGCTCCCACGCCATCAGGCTGCATACTATCAATATAAATTTGATAACTACCATTTGCTTCGTAGACTGATAATCGTCCAGTAACTAGCACTTTCATTCCAGTTTCAGGAGTAAATTTCACCTTTTCAAAAGCAGAGCGAAACATAATAGCATTTATCTTTGCGTGATCATCTTTTAAACTAAAGTATTGATGTGCGTGTGGTCTTATTCGAAGATTCGAAATCTCTCCTACCAAATAAACGCGACCTAAGTAAGGATCTACATCAAATTTACGTTTTATATATTGTGTTAAAGCAGTTACCGTTAGATAATTTTCCTTATCCATTTTTTTCACTACTCCATTCCGCCATTGTAACCGTTTGTGAAATTAAGGTAGTAATTGTCATTGGACCAACTCCTTTGGGTACGGGTGTAATATATGAAGCCTTTTTTTCAACCGACTCAAAATCAACATCACCAACCAATTTGCCGTTACTATCACGATCCATGCCAACATCAATTACAACTGCACCTGGTTTGACGTCTTCTGCTTTAATATAATGTGCCACACCAATGGCCACAATGAGAATATCAGCTTCTCTGGTTAATTCCGACAGATGATGAGTATGACTATGTGCAATCGTTACCGTTGCATTAGCATTCGTTAAAAGAGCCGCCATCGGTTTACCTACTATCGTACTTCTCCCCACCATGACAGCTTTTTTGCCGTCTAAATTGATTTGATATTTTTTGAAAAACGACATAATTCCTTGTGGTGTACAAGCAATTGGCGTTTGATCAGTCTTGTTTATTAATAACTTACCTAAATTAAATGGATTAAATCCATCCACATCCTTAGTTGGCGAAATGGCCATTGTGACGTGAAATTCGTTAATTTGTTCAGGTAATGGAAGCTGCACCAAAATTGCATGAACGGTTGGATCTTCATTATATTCTTGAATAATTTTAATAAGTTCCTTTTCGGAAATCGTTTCCGGAAGATTACGCACAATAGAATGAATACCAAGCTTTTTTGCACGTCGTTCTTTATTACGAACATAAATTTGGCTTGCCGGATCCTTACCAACCAAAATGACAACTAATCCAGGAGTAATCCCTTGATCAGCTAATCGTTGAATTCTATTTGCCGTTCTCATATCAATTTCAGCTGCAAGAGCTTTTCCATCCATAATAGTTGCCATAAAATTTACCTCTCTCATATTTGTGATTGGTTACTCATATAGTTTAGCATAATAGAAAATACGAAAAAACCAGAAAAAATTTGTTTTTTCTGGTTTAATTAAATATATTTTAAAAGACAAAACTTTATATTCTGATTCTTCAAGTAAACGACCCATTGTTACTAAAATCAAAACCGATCAAGCACTCTTAGCTTCAAACTAGCTTTAACCTAATTTGCTGGAAAGAACACCATTAATAAAGTTTTTAGCCGTTTCATCAGCAAATTTTTTTGCCAATTCAAGCGCTTCGTTAATTGCAACTTTGTTTGGAACGTCTTCAACGTAATTAATTTCAAAAAAAGCAATTTGTAAAATGAGATGATCTGTTCTTGCCAAGCGTTCAACTGACCAAGTCTTTTTTAAATATTTACTGATTTCTTCATCTAACTCCGCTTGGTGGTCCAAAACACCGTCAACAATTTGACTCAGATACGCTGGAACGTCTTCTGAAGCATCATGGTAGCTTTCTAAAACCTGATGATATAGATCTTCATGTGAGGCTTCTGCGTTGCTACTCAGAGCAAATAAGACCTGAAACGCAGCTTCACGAATTTGGTGTCGATTTAAACTCACTTTTCTTCACCATCATTTTCCGCAAAAATATCATCTGGATCAACTGTTGATGTTGTTTTGGCCGGAATAATGCCTTCCACATGAATATTGACTTCAGTTACTTCAAGTTCGGTCATAAATAAAAGTTGCTGGTTAACTTTACTTTGAATTTTTTTCGCAATTTCAGGAACAGAAGTACCATAATCAAGATAAACATATACGTCAACACGCAATTTGCCTTCATTTAAGCCAAGCTTAACACCCTGACTTTTTGTATTTCTCGTTAAAAATGAAGTTACACTTTCACTTAAGCCACTGCTGCTCAAGTGAACGCCCTTAACCTCTTCAACAGAAATTCCAGTAATGATTGAAACCACCTCAGGAGCAATTTTAATTTCTCCAAGCGTTGGTTTATGTTCCGCCAGTGCTAAATATTTATCTTCTGCCATTTTATAAACCTCCTGTTAAAACTAAGCTCGAGAAACATAAGTTCCATCGGTCGTATTAATAATAAGGACATCATCCTGATTAACAAAGAAAGGTACCTGTACAATCAATCCAGTTTCCAATGTTGCTGGTTTAGACCCACCAGTAGCAGTATCGCCACGAATACCTGGTTCGGTATCAGTCACTTTTAGATTAACTGTATTAGGTAAATCAACACCTAATGTTTCGTCACCAAACATAATGACACTGACTTCCATATTTTCAACTAAATAGTCCTTTTCCGCAGAAAGATTGTCTGCTGGAACCTCTAATTGTTCGTAAGTCTTATTATCCATAAACACAAAATTGTCACCATCATTATACAAATATTGCATTTTTTTGGTTTCAATGTTGGCCTGTTCCATTTTTTCGCCGGCACGAAATGTTTTTTCTTGAACCGCATCAGTTCGTAAATTCTTTAGCTTCGTTCGTACAAAAGCGCTACCCTTACCAGGTTTCACATGTTGAAATTCTACAATACGCCAAATACCACCATCTACTTGGATGGTTAATCCATTTTTAAAATCTGAAGTTGAAATCATTTTTTTACCTCCAAAATTCTTTACACCTAACTATAGCAATATCAGTAGGTTAAAAGCAAGCTAAGTTAAAAGAGTTACCTATATTTTAAAGTGATTTGACAAAAAAAGAACCAGAACAACTTAAATGTTCTGGCTCCACACATTAAAACTATTCTGCATCTGCTGCGGGATAAACAGAAACTTGACGTTTGTCACGTCCCTTACGTTCAAAACGGACAACACCATCAGTTAATGCAAATAACGTATCATCATTTCCACGACCAACATTTGTTCCTGGATAAATATGAGTTCCACGTTGACGGTAGATGATCATGCCACCTTTAACTGGTTGACCATCAGCACGTTTTGTACCAAGACGACGACCTGCTGAATCACGACCATTAGAAGTGGAACCACCACCTTTATGGTGACTGAAGAATTGTAAATTCATTAACATAGCTTTACACCTCCGAATATTAATTCTGAATGTTTATTTTTATAAATTGCGAATAATTTCGAGCAACATCTTGCATTCCAATAACAAAGCTTTTTAAGATCGCTTGCATTTGTAAAAGCTGATCACGATTTGAAACTTTCGGAAACTTAGCAGTTAATAAACCACCGTTGTCCTCGTCCATTCTCGTTTCAGGTTTTACGTCAGCAATCTGTTCAACACTATTAATTGTATTAATTGCTAGCACTGAAGCAGCTGCACAAACAATATCTTGTCCATAAGGGCCAGAATCGGCATGACCAATCATTTCAAACTGTTCAACACCTGTTTGTGCACTTAGCTTAATAGTTACTTTAATCATTGAAAATCTCCAAATTAAGCATTAATAGCATCAATCGTAATTTTTGTATATGGTTGACGATGACCCTTTTTAGAATGTTGGTTCTTCTTAGCTTTATACTTGAAAGTAGTTACTTTCTTGTCTTTGCCTTGTTTTTCAACAGTTCCATTAACAGTCGCGCCTTCAACGATTGGTGTTCCGATCTTAGTTGATTCACCACCAACGAAAAGAACTTGGTCAAAAGTGACCTTGTCGCCTTCTTTAACGTTTAGCTTTTCAACAAAAACGGATTGACCTTCTTCAACTTTAAGTTGTTTGCCACCAGTTTCAATAATTGCGTACACAGTGTGCACCTCCTCATTTCTAATACTCGCCAGCTAAAAGTGTCTAAACTAGAACTTAAAAACTTGAGCCGTGCGGTTGTAGCCGTGGAAGCCACAAATACAACGTTACAATAATATCAAAATATCAAGCAAAAGTCAACTTGTTCCTTATTCAAAAAAGAAGTCACTGATGCTTACTGTTTCGTTGTCTTTTTCATGAATGAAATTATACGTACTTCGACTAATAAAGTGCGGAGAATAAATTATTCCTTCAGCGAGCCAATTTTTCATGGTACCTAATAATCCAGTGATAATAAAATCAGCCTTTAATTTTAAATGAGCTGTTTGTTGAGATTCAGTTAAATTCACGGCTTTTAAAAAAAGTTGTAGATGCTTACGAAAAGCCAGTTCAACTTTCATTGCAAAATTATTCTTACCGGTTAATCCAAAAAGAACTATAAAAGTTTGATAATTATCTGCCATATATTTAAATCCTTTTTCCAAGGAAAAAACATACGCAACATGTTCTGAAATTTGAATTTTTGGTTCTAAAGATTCTTTGCCATCTATCAATGCAGATTGAAAAAGATCCACCACAAAATCATTAATAATTGTTTGAATAAAATCCTGTTTATCCCGATAATGCAGATAAAAAGTTCCCCGAGTAATTTCGGCAGTTTCAGTTATTTGTTGAATACTTAAGCTTTGTGTGCTTTGACTGGTTAGCAACTTAATCAAAGCTACTTTAAGTTGCCGTTTAGTTTTCATAATGCGAGGATCTAATTCACTGGACAATGTACCTTCTCCTAACCTTCAATTCATTCAGAACTTGATTCTACGGTATTTTCATTTAAAAAACAAAAATTTAAACCTAATTTTAAAAACTAGTTACGCTAAGAATCACTTTAAAAGATTTTTGTGAAGCAACAACATATCCCGTAACTGTAACCCATTTTCAAAAATTGGCTTTGAATAATTATCTATAAAGAAGTCAGTTTTCACCGCAAAACAACGAAAATTCATTTTTTGGTAAAGATACAGTTGCACAAAACTGGTTGTACCGGTGCCAACAACCATTTCATGATAATTTCTTTGTGCGGCATACTCTGTCACAAAGTGAATTAGTTTTTGTGCATAACCTTGATGTTGATACTTTGGATCAATAGCCAAGTTTTTTAACTCAATTTTGAATTGATCTATTGGTGTTAGCACTATCAATCCAATCAAGTTCTCGCCTTCAAGCATTTCAAATCCAAAACTACTTTTCAAATACTGCTCAATTAAGTGACGATTAGGATCGGCTAATAAGAGCAATTGAAAATGAGCTTGCTCATACTTTTTTATTCGCGCAATTTTCATGACTTTCTCCGTTATAAATTTCTTTTATAATGCTATGCTTCCAAATAAATCAACAGCCATCATTTACGTTATTGTTTTTATTTTTTTCGCGTTCATTTTTTGCAAGTATAACCAAATTTTGTTCAAAATATTGCCAATTTACGGTGCTAACTTGATGTATAAAAAAACAAGAACGTTTTTATATCAACATTCTTGACCTGCATAAAATTCCTATTTAGTGCATCAAAAATGTGCATAAACTCAAGTCTAAAATGAATATTTAAGAGGCTGGAAAAAAACTAGTCTTTAATCATAAATAAAGACTAGTTTTTTCCCAGCTTCTACTTATTTAAATATTCGTGTTTAATGGTTCGTGCTCTCCCGGTACCGCCGAAACGATCTCGTTAAGCGAAATATCCAGTAGTTTCGGATCATTTTTAGGCGGGGTAACCATGAAAATTACATCATCCCAACCATCTAATTGATTTTCAATTTCTTCAACATATAGTTTTCGTTGTGATTTGTCCTTCATGGTAAAAGTAACCCAGCGGTCACGGAAATTATCCAAGATTTCTGGAAATGACATATTATGTGGATTCATGATTCTCACCTTCCTTTATTAAGATATGATGGCCTCATTGGTGTTATATGTGCACCCTTACCATTACAGTAAGATAGTCAGCCATTCTTAGTTGGATACTTTTTACCAGTGACATCGGCCCACAATCCAATTACCGAATCGTGTTCAAATGCGATTTGTTTCTTTGTGCTACTTTGCTTACTATAACCATATTGATCAATATTTAGTTCATTCCAATTATACGAAGAACCTTTTGGTTTAGCTTCTTTAGCTGTATTATACAACGAATCAGGATTACTTATGCAAATCAAGCAGAAATAGAAGTTAATAAAACTCCATTAGAGAAAAAATTAGAACAACCCTTTCATGCTTATTTCGACGATTGGTACACAACCTATCGTAAACCCAAGATTAGTGAGTCTTCACAAAGAGCTTATGTTCATACTGAAAATCAACTAGAAAAATATTTTAACGATCGCTCAATTACCAAGATTTCAAGGAAAGATTATCAAGATTTTATTTCTAGCTACGGTAAAAATCATGCGCCAAAAACTGTAAAACGATTAAACAATCTGATTAAGTCTTGTGTTGATAATGCTGTCTATGATGAGATCATCAAGAAAAATTTTACCAAGAATATTACTTTTGTGGCTAATAAAAGTAAAGTTCGTAACGTTGAGAATTTGAATGTTAAAGAAATTAAAAAGCTTATCAAATACACTTACAGTAAATTAAATTTAACCAAGATGAGTTACTACATGATTTTTACGGCCATCTTAACTGGCGCTCGCCTTTCTGAAATTGCCGGGCTACAATGGGAAGATATTAATTTTACTTTCAAGATTATTTCAATTAGCAAGACTTATGATTATTTTCACCCTACTGAATTTAAGCCAACAAAAACCGAGTCATCAGTTCGTAAAATTAGAATCAATGATGAACTGGTTATGGTTTTAAAGAAATTGAAAAAAGCTAAAGGCGGAAAAAGTCGTGATCTGACCTTTGCAGGAAATAATGGATTAGTTCCTTCTTCCAATGCAGTAAACAAAGTCCTAAGAAGCTCTCTAAGCGTTTTAAACATAAACAAGATTATTATTAAGACATGCACACGTTGCTTATTTGCTCTCTCAAGGCGTAGATATCTATGCCATCTCAAAACGTCTGGGACATTCTAATATTGGAGTTACCATGGAAGTCTATGCTTATCTGATTGAAGAATCGAAAAAGAAAAATGATGATAAGATTGTGCACTCTCTTGATAATTTATTTGTTGCAAAACTTGCTAAACCCAATAATACCAAGCAACAAATATAAGGCGATGTGTGCGCAATGTGTGCACCAAAGTTTTACTTTCTAGTGTTTTCTAGTACTTTCTTGTGATAACAAAAAATCAGAAACGCCGGTATAAAGGCATTCCTGATTTTTAAAAAGTTCCTATATCGTACTAATATGAACCGGGTGAGATTCGAACTCACGACCGTCCGCTTAGAAGGCGGATGCTCTATCCAGCTGAGCTACCGGTCCGCGTTATTGATTATAAGGTAAAAAAAAAAGTTCGTCAATACCGCATAAATTAATTCTCTATAAGTTAGTTCGTAATCTATTATTTAAATCTTCTTAAATTAGAGAAGTATTAAGTAAATGCTTTCATTATGGGCACTTTTTCGGTATTATAAGGATAGTAAGAATGAAGGAAGTTGAAAAAAATGAAAAAGAAAGTTTACTGGCTAATTCCTTTTCTCATCCTAGGACTATTTTTAACCGGATGTAGTCGAAACAAGGTTTACGGGACGGTGGTAGTTAGCTCTAATAATTATAACCAAATACAAACCAACAAAAAATACGTCAATCAGTTACTTAAAGCATTAGAAAAATTTGATTCTGAGAAACCAAAAACCGCTGAGAATATTTATTCAGCCGTTGATAAGTTAGATAAAGAAGCAAGTAAAAATATGAATAGTCAGGACAAAAAAGCATTGCGTGATGTGCTCATTGATAATAATAAGAGCATAAAAAATATTATTAAAAATGCTTACCAAAATCATTATGGTTTCGATGATGACTTATCCGGATCGATTAGTACCGAATTTTACAAAGCTATTCATTTAACCGTAAAACCAATTACCAAACAAACTGCTAATCGGAAAAAAATTTATAATGAATTCATTAAAGAAACTAAGGCTCAACAAAAATTAAATAATGTGGGTAATACTCAGTAGATAATCATCAAAGTTCGAGAAATTCTCGGGCTTTTTTATTTTAATCTTTACACTAAAAAAGTAGTTTCAACGAATTATGAGCATATTTGTTGAAACATTCCCGTAACATTGCCATAATGAAAATGTAAAATTTGATTGGAGGCGTTTTTTATGGGACCATTGATGATCATTCTTATTATTCTTATTTTCGCAGTTGGTGTTCAAGTGATAAATGACTGGGATTCTTTGTTTCCACAGTCTCAAACACGTTCAGAACATAAAACACTCAAGAATAATTAACTAGATAATTGTTAAAAACTTATTTATTCATACAAAAAAAGGAAGTTCACTAATCAGTGACCTCCTTTTTTGTCTATCTGTTATTAATAGTTATTTTCTTGTCTTTGATAATTAATTTTATTTTTTTGGTAAAATGCCTCTTCAATTTCCGCTGGTGAAAAACCAAATCCCACCATTCCTAATTTTAAATATAGGTGCCATGCGTGCCGGAAATTATCAGGTCGATTACTAACCGAACTGCTGAAAAGCATCGATTTGATTGCTAAATAAGTATCAGTTAGATTTAATTTACTGTCACTAGTCTCTAACTTCTTAAATTGTTCCGAAGTTAAATCAACATTCTCCACCCATTGCTTTTGACTGGCAAAGAGTAAAAAGAAATCAATGGCATCAACGTATTCAACCAGTAATGTTTCACGAACCGTTTTTCCTTCGTCGTTTTTCCCCTTATGCTCTTTCCAAACCTTAAACCACTCAGAAGTATTAGCAACCTCAGAAAGCTCCACATCCAAAGAGAGCAATGTATTTTTAATTCGTTCTGGCCAGTTTAACGTTAATTCTTTTTCCGCAGCAATACTTCTATCCAGTTGAATAGATGACTGCAACATTTTAGGAATATTTAACAATTTTTTCACCTACGTCTATGACATTTTTGAGCCAATTTGTAATTCATCTAGATTATCCAAGAACCATTTTTTTAAGAAAGCAAATTGATTGAAAATTTCAAAAAGAGAATATTTTTCTTCAGGATCCTGAACAGTGATTACCCAGTGGCCACTACCATCCGCATTAATCTCTTTATATAAACTGAAAATAATCTGATTGCCGAGATCTAAAAAAGCACCTTGAACTGTATCCATGTTCTGTAACATTAAATTATTATCAGCTGTAGCCACAAACAATTTGTCCATAATCTGTTCGGATAATTCGGAATTAGCAAGAACATACTTTTTAGAATTTGATGCATCTAACATATTGAAGTCAACACTAAAGCCAAAATCAGCAACTAAATACTTACCAAATTGAATAAACAAGTCAACCGCATTTGTCACAGCTTCATTATCGGATTTGCCACTCCACTCTGTAATAAAAAGCTTAGTAATTGTATCCGAATTAAAGTACATGGCCTTCTCTTTCAAATTCAAAGAAAAGATAACTTGGTGACTGTTTTGTTCCACATAAAAAGCGCCATCCTGATTTTCTCGTTGTTCAAAATGGAATTCTTCAGAGTCATCTATATTTGGAAAAGTTTGAAAAAGTGTATCTGCTTTCAGATTGTCCTCACGAGAATGTAACACCGCATCTTTATTATTGTGCAACTCTAATAATCGACTCATAAAAATGAGGTAGTAATCGTTAGCATCATATTTATGCGGGTATACCACATAGTCAGTATCCATTTGAAAGTCAAACAACGCCGTTGAGGCAGCTAAGAGCTCACCTGCATCTTTGGTATCAGTTAATTGATCAAATAACTTTGTAAACTCAATGCCATGTTGAATTCCAGCTTTTAGTGATTCACTATATGCAACTAAACGCCCATTTGTGGTCAGACTTGAAGGATTTAAAGATTCATTACTCATCAGCACGCACCTTTGCCTTTCCGATCAAGCTTGTTAGATAGTCAGAATATAATTTTTTAGAATGATTTGTAAAGGATTCAAAGCTTCCAAAAGCCTGTTTGATTGCTTGTTTTTCATAACTCAAGATTGTATCCTCTTTTGAAAGAGCCAAAATACGATCCTCATTATTCTTCATAGTATCGCGAGCATCCATAGCTTTTTGATCTTCTTCAGTTAACTTAGTTAGTTCATCCTTGAGTGCCTGACGTTCTTCCTTAACCTTACCGCTCTCCCAAAAAGAGCTGTTTGAACTAGTATCTTGTAATTGGTCACGTAATTGTGCCTTGCGTGAATCACGTTGGTCCTGATTAGTAAGTAACGTTTGTAACTGTTTATTTTCTTCTGATATTTTGGCAATCTCTTCTGTATTTAAATGCTTATTATTGGCATCTAATTGGAAGGTCCCCGCTAATTTTTGATATTCATCTTTATCAAATTGAAACTCTAGATTTAAAACATCTAAATAGCCAAATTCACGACGATCCCACCAGTTACCAAACAAAATTTTAAACTCACCTTCTGCTACTTCTCGGTAGTAAAAGAAGGGATAAATTTCAGCCAGATAATCAATTAGCTGGTAACTCAAATAATGTGCTATTTGGCTTCTAACATCATCTACTAAACTAAAATAACCGCTCTTAGTTGCTTCAGTTGCACTCGAAATTTCAGTATGATAACGTTCAGGATCTAACAATTCATATGTCATTCGATCATTTTGTTGATCAACAGCACCCTGTAACGCATTTAAATACGCGATTTTGCCTGAAAGACTCTGCTTTAATTTTGCATTTGGTTGCTCTTGAGATTCAGTCGTGTTTTTTTCATCACTCATGTGTATCGCTCCTATTTTTGTAAGTTTAACCTACGTATTGATTATCTCTAATGTAACAAATATCTGAGCAATCAACAAAGGATTTTTCTTATTCCTTACTAAATTTTAACAGATTAATCAAGTCATGACTTAAAAAGGTGGCAAACTCCCAACAAAATATAGTAAAAAACAAAAAAACGATTAATTACCGAGTCAAAAATGGCCATCGTAATTAATCGTTAAAATAAAAATTAATTTAATATTGTTCTAAATATTGATCTCGTTCCCACTGGGTAACTTCTTGACGATATGAAGCCCATTCTAGTCGTTTTGCTTCCAAAAAGCTTTGATAAATATGAGAACCTAACGCCTTTTCCATCACCTTGTCAGCCTCAAACGCTTTTAAGGCGTTGTGCAAAGTTGACGGCAAATCATCAATATGATTATCCTTACGTTCTTTTTCGTCCATTCGGTAGATATTACGATCAATTGACTTAGGTGGTTCAATCTTATTACGAATACCATCTAAACCAGCCTCTAGTACAGTCGCAATTGCGAGATATGGGTTTGCACTAGGATCCACACTGCGCAATTCAAGGCGTGTTGATAAGCCTCTACTGCTTGGTACTCGAATTAGTGGTGAACGGTTGCTTCCTGACCATGCCACATAAACTGGGGCTTCAAAACCAGGTACTAATCGTTTATAGGAGTTAACAATTGGATCACAGACAGCGGTAAAACTACGCGCATGCTTTAATAATCCACCCAAGAACCAGTAAGCTTCCTGTGAAAGCTGAAGTTCATTTTTTTCATCATAAAAAGCATTACCCTTATTATGGAACAGCGACATGTTTAAGTGCATCCCTGAACCATTAATGCCATCGAGTGGCTTTGGCATAAAGGTAGCATGTAGATTATATTTGCGTGCTACTGTTTTAACAACAAGTTTGAACGTTTGAATATTGTCTGCTGCTGATAAGGCGTCCGCATATTTAAAATCAATTTCATGTTGACCAGGAGCAACTTCATGATGAGATGCTTCCACATCAAAGCCCATATTTTCAAGTTCTAGAACAATATCCCGGCGACAATTCTCACCAAGATCCATTGGTGCTAAATCAAAATAGCTACCCTTATCATTCAAATTAGTTGTTGGTTTACCAGTTTCAGGATCTAATTTGAACAAGAAAAATTCTGGTTCTGGTCCAATGTTAAAGTCTGTATAGCCAGCTTCACGCATTTCTTTCAATACTCGAATTAAATTATTTCGTGGATCACCCTCAAATGGTTTTCCATCAGGTGTATAAACTTCACAAATTACACGAGCAATTTTGCCGTGTTCGTTTCCCCATGGAAATACCATCCAGGTTGATAAATCAGGATAAAGATACATGTCACTTTCTTCAATACGCACAAATCCATCAATTGAAGAGCCATCAAACATTAATTTGTTATCCAATAATTTTTCTAGTTGGCTAACTGGCACCTCAACGTTTTTAATAATTCCAAATAAATCGGTAAACATCAATCTTAAAAATCGAACATTTTCCTCTTTTGCCATTTTGCGAATTTCATCTTTGGTGAATTGTTGCTTTGCCATGTATATCGCTCCTATTCTTATTTTTTGGAAAGGTCATCAGATGGAAAACTTGAGCTGTGCCAATGCTTTAGACCAGCAATTGATAAAAATTCATTATGCAATGCATGACGCACATCTTCATCGGTTACTGGTTTTTCCAAATCCTTATGTTCTTTTTCTTGCCGCTTAGCCTGCTTTTCATAAACTCGCTTGATTTCTGTCATATTAAAACCTTCGTCAAGATAGTCTTTAATTTCAAGCAGACGATCAACATCAATTAATGAAAATTGACGACGATTGCCAGCGTTACGTGCTGGTTTGATTAATCCTTGCGTTTCATAATATCGGATTTGTCGTGCACTCAAAGTCGTCAGTTTCATTACTGTTCCAATTGGTAAAACTGCTCGTGATCGTTGGAGTTGTTTTTCCATCATGACACCCCTCCTTTCAAAAACAACCCCATTTTATCAATGCCCTCAGTTAAAGTCAACGCCTCATGTCATAAGATATAACATGAGGCGCTATTTTAGAAAAATAATTGTGAAACTGCTTCTGTAATTGCAATTTTCACATGTGCATAGGTTAATCCGCCTTGAATATATAGGGTGTATGGTGGACGAATAGGACCATCAGCCGAGAATTCAATACTTGCTCCCTGAACAAAAGTACCAGCTGCCATAATAATCTTATCGTCATAACCGCCCATTTCACTTGGCACCGGATCTACATACGAATTAATTGGTGAATAATGTTGTACCGTTTCTGCAAACTTAATCATTGACTCAGGCTTGCCAAAATTAACCGTCTGAATTAAGTCTGTTCTTGGTGCATTCCACTTTGGACTGACGTTTAACCCACATTTTTCCAAAATGGCACTTTCAAAAATTGCCCCTTTAATGGCTTCTCCGGTAACATTAGGTGCTTGGAAGAAACCTTGAAACATGGCTTCTAAAGTGTTTAAAGTTGCCCCTTCGTCTTTACCTGACCCAGGTGTCGTTAATCGATTTCCAATTCGTTTGATTAATTGTTTTTTCCCAACTATATAACCACCAGTTTTTGCCAAGCCACCGCCAGCATTTTTAATTAATGAACCAGCCATGACATCCGCACCAAACTCAGTTGGTTCCTGAATCTCAGAAAATTCTCCATAACAGTTATCAATAAAAATTTTGACATTGGCATTCAATTTTTTAATAAACTGAATCATTTTTGCAATCTGAGCAACCGTGAAACTTTCTCTCGTTGCATAGCCTCGTGACCTTTGAATTGCCACTACTTTTACATCATCAGTTAATTTTTGTTTGACATTACTCTTTGAAAAATGGCCCTCATTATCAAGATCAGCATAGTCAAATTTGATATTAAAGTCTTTTAGAGACCCGCCATTTGGCTCGCCTGTTATCCCAATCACTTCTTGAACCGTATCATAGGGCATACCTGTTACATATAATAATTTATCACCAGGTCGTAGCATCCCCCATAATGCAGTACTAATTGCATGTGTCCCAGAAATAATTTGAGGCCGCACCATTGCATCCTCTGTTTTAAAAACATCAGCATAAACCGCATCTAAAGCGTCACGACCAGTGTCGTCGTAGCCATATCCAGTTGAACCATTTAACTCTTCTTCAGATATTTTTTCTTTTCGAAAAGCATCTAATACTTTTTTCTGATTAAAAAGAACTTGTTCATCAATAGCCATCAATTTAGGTGCAATTTGTTGATCAACATCCTTCACTAATTCGATTAATTTGGTGTTTAAACCATCTGTCCAATTCATTTTTAATTTCCTCCAACCCATTTTTGAACTTCTGCAATAATTTTTTTCTCTTCATCTGGTCGCTGAATAATATCGAACCAGTTTACATTCATTTTGTTTCGAAACCACGTTAGTTGCCGTTTTGCATAATGCCGCGAATTCTGTTTAATTTTTGCAATTACCAGTTCTTTTGAAATTTGTTTTTCAAAATAAGGATACCATTCTCGATACCCAATTCCTTTTCCAGCAGGTAGTTGCACACCACCTCGTTGATACAACCAATGAGCCTCTTTTTCTAAGCCGTCCGTAACCATTTGGTCTACTCGTTGGTCAATCCGTTTATACAGCAAACTGCGATCTGTATTCAAACCAACTAGCAATGCATCGTAAGGTGCTTTGTTGACATCATTTTGTTCTGAAAATAATTGACCAGTTTTTTCAAATACTTCTAATGCTCGAACAACACGAACTTCATTTGTCACAGGAATTTTCACTGCGGCTTTTGGATCAACATCATTTAACTTTTGCCACAACTGTTCTTGTGAATGTTCTTTTGCATAACTGTGCCATTTGCTTCGTACAGTTTCAGCTGGTTCATATTGATCATTGCCAAGTGATAAATCGGCTAACAGCGCCTGCAAATAAAATCCCGTTCCACCAACAATAATTGGTAAATGCCCGTCAGAAGTAATTTGATGAATTTTTTCGGTAGCCTCTTTTTTAAAATCAGACACCGAAAATCGTTGATCAATTTCACGAATATTGATCAAATGATGCTTAATTCCCTGTTGTTCATCGGCGGAAATTTTTGCTGTTCCGATATTTAGGTTTTGATACACTTGCATAGAATCACCAGAGATAATTTCTCCATTAAATTTTTTAGCAAGTTTTAAAGATAAACTAGTTTTACCAACTGCAGTTGGACCAACAATTGCCAATACTTTTTCCATTTCATTAACCACCCTGAATTGCCTGCCGAATAATTCCTGCTCGACCTGGATAATCTGTAATAATGCCATCAAAATGCCGTTTAAAACAATAACGCATATCCTCAGTACTATTTACCGTCCATGGACGTAATTGCACATGTGGTAAGAAGAAACGATGCGCACGCACCCAGCGAATATCCGGATGCCAGTCTTTCACTAGTTGATTCCGATAAAATTTTCGAGCAAATTTAGTTTGTAGTTTAAATAAACTTGCGAATTCAACTGTAGGGTTTAAGGCATGCATTTTTATTAGCGACTGTGGATGAAAACTGGAATAGATAATTTTAAAAGGTAGCGTTTGTTGATTCATGTATGCTGAAACACTTTCTTCGATTCCTGGATACTGAATTTTATCTGTTTTAAGTTCCAAGTTAAAAAGACCGGTAAAATGTTTTTTGATTAATAATTGCACAACCTCGTCCAAAGTTGGAATCTGTGTACCCAGATAGTCATATCCAAAATAACCACCAGCATCAAGTCGCTTCAATTCAGCCAACGTTTTATCAAAAATTCTTCCAGTACCATTTGTCGTACGATCTACAGTCTCGTCATGCATAATAATTAAATGCTTATCCTTAGACATATGTACATCCGTTTCAATACCATCTGCGCCTTCTTCAATTGCTTTTTCAAATGCCGGAAGCGTATTTTCTGGACGAATTCCTTTGCTCCCACGGTGGGCAATTATTTTTGTTAGCATAAAATCATTCCCGTTCACGTAATTTACTGGATATTTTTATAAAAAAAAGTCATAATGAAGATAATTAAAGATGGAAAGGGGTTTCAAATATGAAAAATTTTACTAAAGGCTTTATCGTTGGTGGCTTCTCAGTTGTTGGCGCTGCTGCTGCCGCTCTCTACACCTTCCACAAAATTATCGTTCAACCAATTGAAGATCAAGAAAATCGTGCTGCTGAAAATCGTAAACGCGCCATGCGTAAACAACGATCAGCACATAATGGCTAAGTTATTCATACCTGAGAGGACTGAAAATTTCAGTCCTTTTTATTTTTCCATTTAAAAAGGTTTCAAAATAAAAAAGGTAAAGACTCTTCAAGGATGATCACAATTTCATTCATCTCAATGATTCTTTACCTCGGATTTAATTAATCTTTCTTTTTAGTTTTACCATTCCACCGTTGAAAACCATAACGAAGAATAAAAAGTTTCTTATAACCCTTTTTAGCTAAAAAGATTGCTGCTCTTGAGCTTAAGCTTCGGCCTTGATCATAAATATAAACAGGTAAATCCGCTCTAAGTTCCTGAAAACGACTTTTTAAAGTTGAATATGGAATATTACGGGCACCCAAAATATGACCAGCATCAAAATCTTTTTTCTCACGTAAATCGATGACTTGTCCTTTGTGCATTCCTTCTTGAAATTCATCTTCATCCAGAATACTTGAAACTCGTCTGCGTTTCCAAACAACATAACCTTGATAAACAAAATAAGCTACAATCAAGATAATTAAGATCGTATTAATAATAAAACTAGTTTTTGAACTTGCACCTAAAACCACTGTATATTCCTCCTATGTCAATCAACTTCATTTTACACATAAATTGAGATTTTGCCTAGTCCAGAAAAATAAAAAAAGCCGTTTTGGGAAATCCCAATACCGGCTTACTTCAAGCTATCTTAATTAAAGCTCAAGGCTAATGATGCCGCACCGATAACACCGGCGTCATTACCCAAACGTGCCAATTTCAAACTTGTTGAATTTCGAACTGTTGTAAATGCAAATTCTTGGAAGTAATGATCAACTTGTTTTAAGAGATAATCACCTGCAGCAGAAACACCACCGCCAATAACAATGCTTTCTGGATTCAATGTATTAGCAAGATTACCTAAAGCTAATCCTAAATAATAACAAACCTTATCAACAACGCGTACGGCCAATGCGTCACCGCTCTTTGCTAAATCAAATACTAATTTAGAGGTAATATCTTGTCCATCATCTGTTTGGCGTTTCAATTCAGAATCACCGGAAAATTCTTCGGCCATATCTCGTGCAACGTGCACAACTCCAGTAGCTGAAGCGTACTGTTCCAAACAACCACGTTTGCCACATGTACATAGATAACCATTCGGCTCTACAGTAACGTGACCAATTTCACCAGCTGCACCAGCAGTACCGTGTAGCAATTGACCATCAGCAATTAATCCGCCACCGATTCCAGTACCTAACGTTACGAAAGAAACATCACTGCCATTCTCGCCAGCGCCCTTCCATCGTTCGCCAAGACCAGCCACGTTTGCATCATTGTCCATGGTAAATTTAATACCCGTACCTGCTTCAACGTCAGCTTTTACATTCTGGACAGTTTTCCAATTTAAGTTATAGGCACCAACAACAGTTCCTTTTTCACGATCGACAGTTCCGGGAGTTCCCATTCCGATACCGATAAACTGTGATTTATCCATATTATAAAGTTTAATATGGTGATTAATTGATTCAACTATGTCTGGTACAATATGGCTACCTTCATCTAAAATGTTGGTTTCCACGCTCCATTTTTGTTGTACCTCGCCACTATCTGTTAAAATAGCAAACTTAATAGTTGTTCCACCAAGGTCAACACCAATCAACTTGCGATCCATTATTGTTTCCTCCAATATTAATATAATTTGTTAGGTTGCTTTGCGCGAACCTCTTCTAAATGATGTTCATGTCGCAGAACCATGACTGCCTTAGTATAAGTTTGATTATCAACTACACCTGCATCGTGTAAATGTTTTAATTCAATACTCATTAATTCAATATCCCAAATTCTTTTTCCAACATAAACATAGATACCGAATTTTTTAAGTAACTGCTGCACATCATAAAGTGTTTTCATAACATCATCCCAATTAATTATACAGATAAAAATAGATTTGTAAACGTTATTTTGCGAAGTTTACTTAGTTATTAGTGTTCCAAAAGTAACCGCAAACAAAACGATTAACACAACTGTTGCCACAATCCTCTTTGGAATCTCAACCTTACCAATTTTAGGAACTCCCACTAGGTAACCTGCCAGAAAGCCAGCCAATATTCCTCCGATATGCGCATAGATATCAATTCCTGACTCCATCAAACTGGAGGCCAAAGCCAAAACCACAAATAGACCAAGTTGCCGCGCATAAGCCTTAATATAAGGATTATCATGAAAAGATTCCCCTAACATTAACCAAACCCCAAACAATCCAAAAATAGCACCACTTGCACCGGCCGACAGTGCCAGTGGATTTCCTAATACTAAACTGACCACATTCCCAAATATACCTGCAATGAAATAAATCACCAAAAATTTAAAATGGCCAAATAAGTTTTCAATTTGTATGCCAACAAAATATAAGGTAACCATATTCATGACGATATGAGTTAGCCCAATATGAATGAACATCCCAGTTATCAGCCGCCACCATTCACCATTTTGAACAACTAATGGTTTAAATACGGCACCATACTGCAACAGTGTTTGTGTGTTTTCAGAACCACCATTTATTGTCATCAGACCAAACACAAGAAAATTGATTATAACCAGTCCAACCGTCATATAAGGTTGCCGATCCCATTTTTTTAAGGTTTGTTGCATTACTTTGCCTCACTTTTAATTAGACTTTGAATAGGAATATCATGTGCTTCTACGGGCCAAACAGGTTGTTCGAAAAATTGTACGCTTAAAACTAAGCTTACCGTCTTCCCCGTATAATCACTCAAAAATCGGTCGTAATAACCGCCTCCAAAGCCCAGTCGAAAATTCCCTGCCTGGGCAAAACCAAGTCCGGGTACAAGAATTAAATTAATTTGTTGTTTTTCAACTTCTTTACCATTTTCTGGTTCTAAAACATTAAACTTACTCTTAACTAATTTAGTATTCTGATCAAAAATTTGAAAATTCATTTGCCATTTTGGCAATGTTTTAGGAATAACAATCGTTTTATTTTCCAAACCTGCCTGTTGAATAATTGGTAATGTATTCAACTCAATATCGCCACTCATTGTCGTCGCAATAACTGTTGCATTTTGCCACTCAGGACTTGCAAAAAGTTGTTTATAAATACTAAGCGATTCTCGTTGCTTTTGAGTAGGATCTAATTGCTGTAATTTAGCTAGCTGCACACTACGCTGCTTCTTTTTTTCTGGTTGCATTGGCATCCCTCAATTCAAAAATTTTTATGGTTAATAAAAAAGATCGGAACAAAATTCGATCATTTTGTCCAATCTTATTTGGTTTCGCGATGTAATGTAACCTTTCTTTCACGTGGGCAATACTTATTTAACTCCAAACGATCCGGATTGTTACGCTTGTTTTTGCTTGATAGATATTGTCGATTATGACATTCTGTACATTCTAATGTAATGTGTACGCGCATGGCTCCAACCTCCCAACTATTAATTCTGATGGGCGTTGCGCCCTCAACTTAAAATATAATACCACAATAATACTGAATGACGCAAGCAAGTTTCATCGATTCCTTTAAAGTACTACCTTAAATCACCGCTTAATTAGTTGCCGTCTTGTTAGAGGCCGTTGTTGCTTTGGTTGGGTTCTTCAACGTAGAAGTACTTTGAACCATCTTCCAATAAGCCGAATAAATCTTTTTAGCCAGTTCGATATTATTAGTTTCGGCACTCTCTCCTAAACCTGGCATTGCAACTGCTACAACCACTTTAGGATCATTAGATGGTGCGTAAGAGGCTAAACTAAGTGTTACCGTTGTTTTACCATTAGTGGTTGTTTCGGCAGTACCCGTTTTGGCGGAAATGCCGGGACTAATACTTGCCAACGAACCACCCGTTTTATACGTATTAGTTCCATGAACAACTTCATACAATCCTTTGGTAACTACCTTTTTTTCGGCAGCTGTATCATCAATATAGTTCAAAATCTTAGGTTGAATCGTCTCTTCAACTGTCCCGAGACCACCCTTTGAATTTGTACCACGAATTTGTGAAACCACGTGGGGGGCAATTCGATAACCACCATTTGCAATCGTCGAAATATACTGAGCTATTTGAATTGTTGTATACGCATCATAGTTTCCAAAGGACAAATCCAAAGCTTTACCAATATTGCTTTCTCCACTTGGACCTTTGTATCCTGATGATTCTCCTGGAATATCTATTCCTGTATAGGTTCCTAAACCAAATTGTTCAAAATAACCACGCATCTTTGTAAAAATACTTGACTTCATGCCTAACAAACTTGTTCCAGAGGAATAGTTAAATCCAGCCTCTTTCATAGCTAGCTGCATCATATAAGAGTTAGAAGATACTTCCAAAGCAGTAGAAGCTGTTAAACGCATATTAGCACTACCCGTTTTATTAAACCATGATGCCTTGGAACTAGTTCCTGCAAGTTTGATCGGTTGATCCGTCATCGTACTGTTAGTAGGCGAAATAACGCCATCCATCAAGGCACCTGATACCATAGCTCCTTTAACAACAGAACCCATTACGATTGGTTCATTAATGGTACCTAGCGCATTATCTGTGACTTTACCAGTACTTGTATTTCGATCAACGCCGGCTAATGCAATGACTGCCCCTGTATTTGGATTCATCACAACCGCATATCCACCAGTGGATTCACCACCTGCACTAGTAACTGCAGATCGTGTATACTGTTGAATTTTTTGCTGAAAGGCTGCATTAATTGAAAGAACTAGATTATCACCCTTTTTACCTGCATATTGTTTAACTTCTTTTTTAACGGTACTGTTTCCACTAACTTCAACACGTGTCTGTGACTTGGTTCCCTTTAAAATAGAGTCATATTCTTTTTCCAAGTAGCTTTGTCCAACGCTATCATTTCGAGAGTAACCTTGTGCTAGAAGGATGTTAACTTCATCACTAGGTAAACCAACTTTGGCGCTGGAAACAGTCCCAGCAATACTTTTAATTGAATTGCCTTGTGGATAGTCTCGTGACCAGCTCGTTCCCACTTTAACACCCGGCAGTTCTGACAAGTGTTCGCCAATTTCTGCGACTTCCTTATTAGAAACACCCGATTCTTTTAAGTAAACTGTGGAAAGTTCATAAGCACCGTTCATTAAACTAAAAATTTTAGCCGCATTTTGTTCCGTTTTACTTAAATTTACCGTTTTTTTAACCTTTTCAACCGCTAAATTATAAAGTGCCTTGGTACCATATTCACTATGGTTCTTAATGCTATTTTCTACTTTCGTCAAATTGGATGACTTGGCCAAATAGTAATCCGCTTCATCTTGAGTGGAAAGCGTTGCAGTTGAAACTTTTAGATATTGGCTCAAACGATCTGCAGTACTTCTTAGAGTGCTGGATAAAACATTAACACCCTTAGTATACTGAATCGCTTGGTGTGATTGATTACCTACAAGGACCTTACCAGTTGAATCATAGATTTCTCCTCGTTGCACATTGCTAGTCTCCACTGTTGTATCCGTTCGGTCCACATCAGCAACATATTTAGAGCCATTGAAAATCTGTAGATAAGCAAGCCGGCCAATCAAGGTAACTAATAAGATAACAACAATTATGAAAATTAAATTGAGTCGGAATGGTAGTTCTGATTTCTTTTTACGAATTTGAGATGATTTTTTATTTGATTTCAAAATCTTAAGCTCCTTCACGCTACTTTGATCATTCTAACAAAAAATTCAAAAGGCTTCTATAACTTGTTCATATTTTTAGATTATCTTAGTCAATGTGGTATGCTAAGAAAAGTAATCTGGAAAAGAGGAATATGATGCAAAGATCTTATTTAAATCACACCAAACGCCTTGTTAGTTCGCATAAGCAACAATTATTTGCCAGTTTTTTAATTCCCTTAATTTTAATGTCTGGTTATTTTATTTATCGAAAGATGGCTCCTTTTGGATCGAGTAGTTTATTAACCGTTGATCTTGGTCAGCAATATGTCGACTTATTTGCTTACTTTCGTCACACAATTCTCCACGATCCAACTGCTTTTTTCTACTCTTTTTCTAAAGCCATTGGCGGTGATATGACTGGGACGTGGGCATACTATTTAATGAGCCCATTTAATTTAATTTTGCTCTTTTTCCCTGGAAAAACCATTACCTCTGGAATTTTTATCATTACCGTTTTAAAATACGCTTTTTCAGGACTTACCTTTGCCATTTTATTACAAAAGATGTATCCCAAAGCTTCATGGCTCGTGCCGGGATTGTCAACCGCCTATGCGTTAATGGGATTTACCGTTGCCAATCAATTAAATTTGATTTGGCTTGACGCTCCCATTTTGTTACCTTTGATTGTTTTAGGTATCGAACAGATTTTTAAAACAGGAAAAATTCGTTGGTTCGTTTTGTGGCTAGCTTTAATGTTAATTATCAATTATTACATGGCTTATATGATATGTATTTTTAGTGTGTTATATTTTGCATTTGCTAGCGCCCACTATTATACCTCATTTAAAGCGGCCTTCACAGCATTCAAGAAATTCGTAAGTGGTGCAATTTTATCAGCTGGATTTGCTTCTTGGCTGTTGATGCCAACTTTTTATATTCTTACTCAGAGTAAAGTTCAATATACTGAAACCAGTGTCAAATTTAAATTTGAGTATTTTCCGTTTAAAATGCTCAGCAAATTACTTCCTGGCACTTTTAACTTTGAACAAATGCCCAGCGGTTTACCAAATATTTTTGTTGGTGCTTTTTGTCTTATTGGGTTTATTCTGTACTTTACCAACCGGAATTTAAAGCTTCGTGAGCGCATCACTGCCGGAATTATTACTTTATTTCTATTATTATCACTATGTTTTCAACCTTTAGATCTGTTCTGGCATGCAATGCAGTTTCCCTGGTGGTACCCTTACCGATTTAGTTTTTTGGTCTGCTTCTGGATTATCTTTTTGGCGGCTAGATATTTATTTTCTGAACCCTCGTTTAGTACCCGTAGCTTAATTATAACAACTTGTATTTTTCTTTTAGGACTAGTCTACTTGTATTTAAATTTGACCAGTTTCAAAAAATACGTAGATCAAAGTCAGTTTTTTATTGGCTGTTTGTTTGTAGCATTAGGGTTATTGGCGTTCATTCTTTTAAAACAAAGACCAAATGCTGCTTGGTTAATCACAATTCTAGTGATTCTTGATGTATTTGTGAATGCTTGCATGTCATTAAACAATTTATCTTACGTTTCTCAATCTGAATTTGGAAACTACACAACCGAACTTGACAAAACAATTAGTAAAATTCAGAAAAAAGATAAGGGTTTCTATCGAATCGGTAAAACCTATATGCGTACCAAAGACGATTCAATGCAAGCTGCTTTCAATGGTGGTTCCCATTTTAGTTCTACTTTTGAAACTCAGATTCCTAACTTCATGCAAAAAATTGGACAACCAGACGGCGATGGCTTTGTCACCTATTCAAACGGTACCCTTATTACTGACAGTTTATTAGGCATGAAATACTGGTCTAAAAATATCGACTCAAATCAATTAGGTTCGTCAGTAACATCAACAGCAAACCCGACGCTTCCGGCACTGACTTATCGACCGGATCTAACCAGTTATCAATTGGTTGGTCAAGACAGTTTAACTCAAACATATAAAAATCCTTATGCACTCTCGATTGGATTTGGGGCTTCAAGTTTAGTCAAGAAGTTCGATGGAAGCAACTTAGACACAATCCAATATCAGTCGCAACTGTACAGTACATTAGCTGGAAAAACGACTTCAAAACTATTTACTTCGCAAAACTTTAATGAAGTTATTTTTCAAAATATTAATCAAACCACTAAATTGACAGGGAGTGTTCTTAAAAAGAATAGTTTATCTAAACCTGGTGTTGTAACTTTCAAATTTACCCCAACAACAAACGACGCTTACTATTTAACTTTAGGCCAAGAGTTAAATCCGGATAACGCCACATTTACCATTAATGGTAAAACACTTACGCAATATTCACCTTATCGAAATACAGTTGTTGTAAACTTTGCAAATCATAGTAAAGGTAAAACTGTAACTTTGAAGATACAACTTAAAAAGATGAGTTTATGGCTTGAGAACTTCACTTTGTATCATTTTAATCAAACAGGTTTTACAAAGCTTCATAAACAACTTAGTACTTCACCTTTGAAAGTTACTAAACATAATAGCCATCAGATTTCTGGTAACATTACAGTTTCAAAGAAAAATGATTTTCTAATGACCACAATTCCTTATGGTAAAGGCTGGCACGCACAAGTTGATGGCAAGTCTGCTAAGATTGTCAAAGTAGCTAAGACCTTCTGTGGTATTCAACTAACTCCTGGGACGCATAAGGTTGTATTAACCTACTGGCCACCGTATCTGTTCCTTGGACTAATAGTGAGCTTGATTGCTTTACTTATCGTTAGTTGTTATTTAGGGTTTAAAAAACGAAGCATTAAAAAATAAAAGCTTTTTTCTAACAAAAATAGAACTTAACAACGAAAATTGTTAAGTTCTATTTTTATTTGTAATCTATTCAGCTTTAACGCTTAAAATCTGAACGTTCATATCGCCACCTGGTGTTGCAATCACAACTTGGTCACCCACTTTATGATCTAACAAAGCCTTAGCAATTGGCGAATCATTCGAAATCTTACCAGACATTGGATCTGCCTCGGCAGCCCCAACAATCGTGTAAGATTCAGGTTCTTCATCAGGTAACTCTTTAAATTCAACTGTTTTTCCTAATGAAACTACGTCTTTAGCAACTGCATTGTTATCGATAATTTCTGCATTTTGCAACATATGTTCAATCGTACTGATCCGACTTTCAACCATACTTTGTTCATCTTTTGCAGATTCATATTCAGAATTTTCTGATAAATCACCAAAACCACGTGCAATTTTAATTCGTTCAATTACTTCTGGACGAGTCTTTGTTTTTTTCTCGTTTAACTCATCCTCTAATTTTTTTCTACCCGCTTCCGTCATTGGGTATGTTTTTTCATTTGCCACTTTTTAGACACCTCTTATTTATGATGAAAATATAACGATTTACAGCGTACCATGAAGTAAACGGCTTGTAAATAGACTTACTCACGAAAAATGCCATCTCTTCCATCTTGAGAAAGAATATCCTTAATTTTGGTTGTTAGCAAATCAATGGCCACTGTATTTTGCCCACCCTCTGGGACAATTATGTCGGCATAACGTTTAGTAGGTTCTACAAACTGGTGAAACATTGGTTTAACCGTTGCAAGATACTGTGTGATTACTGAATCCAAAGTACGGCCACGTTCTTTAATATCACGTTCAATTCGACGAATAATTCGAATATCATCATCCGTGTCCACATAAACTTTGATATCCATTAAATCGCGTAATCGCTTATCATCGAGGATAAGAATACCTTCTAGGATAATCACATCGCGTGGTTCTTGTCGAACAGTTTTATGACTACGTGTCAGTTTTGTGTAATCATAAACCGGTTTTTCAATGGCTTTATAATTAAGTAATTGTTTTAGTTGCTCAATTAATAAATCGGTATCAAAAGCTAACGGGTGATCATAATTAACCGCCGCTCTTTCCGCCATGGACATGTTAGCCTGATCCTTATAATAAGAATCTTGTTGAAGTGTCATAATTGAATGCCCAGAAAGGTTTTGATAAATTTTACGACTAACAGTTGTTTTACCGCTACCCGAACCACCAGTTACACCAATTAAAATAGGTCGTTTGTCATTTGTATTCATGAATTAATCCCCATCGTTATTTATTACTTGGATCTTGACTTGCAGCGTTTGCTAAATGTTCATCGTAAGTTTTTGAAAAGTAAATTTTCCCTGTTTTTAGATTAGCAACAAAGTACAAATAATCTTTGCTTCGATCTTTAGGATGTAATACGGCCAAAACTGACTTT
The DNA here is from genome assembly GCF_001437405.1 of Pediococcus ethanolidurans. GTDB lineage: Bacteria > Bacillota > Bacilli > Lactobacillales > Lactobacillaceae > Pediococcus > Pediococcus ethanolidurans. The sequence continues at coordinate 72,547 of NZ_JQBY01000010.1, forward strand.
TCGCTAGGATTATTAACTGGACCAGGTCCGTATCCTTTATGCAAACGTAAATTATAAAGCGATTTATCTTTTAGATCAGTCGTTGTTAGTTCCGAACCAAAGCTCTTCTTTACCGCATAATAAACAGAAACATCAGATTGTAAAGGCATTTTAATTGCCAAACGGTTCAAGAATACACCGGCAATTTTTTCGCGGTCAGAGGTTGTATTTCCTTCCCGTTCAACTAAAGCAGCCAATGAAAGAACTTCTTGAACTGTCATTTTTTGCTTTTTAATCTTTGCATAGTAGGGTTTTAAAACCGAGTTTTCTTTAGCTACCATTTGAGTCACTACGGCCTTCAACGTGGTCTTCTTACCCAACGAATAAGTTGCTGGGTAAAGATACCCCTCTAAGCGGTAACGAACGTTAGACGCCTTCATGGAGGATCCTAATAGATCCGGATACTTTTTATATAAACTATTAATGAAAGTTTGATCTTTCATCAAATCGATAAATTGTTTTTGCGTATAGTCTGATGATTTTGCAATTGAACTGCCAACCTCATCAATGGTTTCTCCCTCTTTTATCAAGACATATTTGCCAAGTAAAACAGGAGTTGCGCTCCCGCCTTTTTGAAGGCGTTTAGCAATCTTATTCAAAGTCATTGAAGGTTTTAGAACATAATAGCCAGCCTTAAAGTTAGTTAAATTATGTGATTTCACATAATAATTAAACACCGCACCACTCTTAACAACCTTTTTCTCCTGTAAAATCGTGCCAATTTGTCGAGTCGAGGACCCTTCTGGCACATTAATTTGAATTTGTTGTTTACTATCAGGATCTAGCGGTTGCAATGCTCCTGAAAAATAATGATAAACAATAAGCCCAGTTGCCACAATAACAACAGCTAAAACAATCGTAACCCACCTAATAATTGAGTGACCCTGTTTTTGTTTTCGTTGTTTAACTGCCTTATCTTGACTGTTCTTATCTTGATTATTCAAGATTTCTTCCTCCCGTTCCTAAAACATTATCTGTTATTATACTAAAAATATGTTTGGTTTGCCGATTATTTTAAACAATCGCGCAAGCTAACATATTTTAAAATTAAAATTAATTTAGCGAATTTCAACTTCAAACGTTGACTTCAACTCAGAAATAGCTTGTTCAAACTCTTGATTAACTTCATCTTCAGTCAACGTATTGTGTTTGTCTCGATACGTCAAAGTATAAGCAACAGACTTCTTGTTTTCCGGAATGTGTTTTCCTGAATAAACATCAAATAACTGAATATCTTCTAAGTGATGATTTGATTTTTTCTTCAAAGCAGCAACGATCTCAGTATTCGAAACCTCTTTATCAATTAGCAAAGCCACATCACGTGTAATTGCGGGATATTTAGAAATAGGTTCATAATGTTGAATTCGCTTTGGTGCGTCCAGGAGAGCCTGTAAATCAAGTTCAAAAACATAAGTTTCAGGAATTTTAAATTGTTTTTCAATTTGTGGATGTACCTGACCGATAAAACCAATAACGTGATCCCCTAAATAAATATCAGCCGTGCGGCCAGGATGCATTTCAGGTCGCGTTTGATTAGCTACATAACTTACAGATTCCTCCAAATTTAAATCATGCAAAAGTAAAGCAACAATTCCCTTCAATTGATAGAAATCAACTGGTACTTCTTTGTCATACCAACTCTTGGTAACCATTGAACCTGTAATTGCACCTGCCAAGTGTTCAACTTCACTGGGACGATCGACATCTGCTGTTCGATAGAAAACTCGTCCCTGTTCATACAAGGCCACATTTGCTTCTTTTCGAGCAACGTTATAAGCCACGTCATCCAATAACCCACTAATCAGATTCATGCGTAAAACGGCATGATCTTGACTCATAGGAAAATCAAGTTTTGTCTCTTCACTTTCCTGCATCATAAACATTTTCGCTTTTTCTGCTGTTGTTAATCCGTAACTCATTGCTTGATTCAAGCCACTTCCTTGCAACAGTTCACGAATACCACGAATAACTTGCTGACTAGTAGTTAATCTCCCAATTGTTGTTGAGCCGGTTGGCAACGTAGATGGTAAATTGTCATAACCATAAATACGCGCAATTTCTTCTAAAATATCAGCTGGAATATGAATATCCCATCGACGGGCCGGAACAGTTACCTTAAATACCTCATCCGAAACTTGAACTGTAAATTGTAGTCGGCGAAGAATATCGGTTACTTCTTCAACCGTTAAGGAAGTTCCCAAAACATGATTAATTCGTGTTAAATCAAGTGTGACTTCAACGCTTTGGGGATTGGGATCAACTGGTGAAAGCTGATCTTTAACCGCTTCTCCCTGACCAAATTGTGCAGTTAATTGTAACGCTTCATTCAGTGCATCCGTAACTGTTGCAGGATTTATTCCCCGTTCAAACCGCATAGATGCTTCACTGTGCAACACATGATAACGGGCCGTTTTCCGAATTTTAATAGGGTCAAAGATTGCCGACTCAATAACAACGGTCTTTGTTTGATCACTGATTTCCGTTTCCAAACCGCCCATTACACCGGCCATGGCAATATTTTTATCGCCATCTTTAATCATTAAATCAGTAGCTCTAAGTTCACGTTCTTCACCATCAAGCGTCACAAATTTTGTCTGCTTTGGTGAATAACCAACATGAATTTCTTTGGTAGTTAATTTATCGTAATCAAAGGCATGTAAAGGTTGACCATATTTCAGCATAATATAATTAGTAACATCGACCACATTATTAATTGGTCGGACACCTGCTGTCATCAAACGCACTTGAAGCCAAAAGGGACTTGGTTCAATTTTTACATGTTTAACAATGCCCATCTGATAAGCCTGCACATCTTCAGGAGCATCAATTTTAATATTCAATAGATCTTTAATATCAATTTCTTGATCAACTGTCTCTAGTTGCCGATGATGTAATACTGGCACCTTATCATAAATGGCTCCAATTTCATAGGCGTTACCATCCATACTAAAGAGATCGCCACGATTAGGTGTAACCGAGGTGTCAATCACATTGTCATCCATACCTAAATAGTTATAAACAGGTTCACCAGGTTTAACGTGGCTATCTTCAGGGAAAACATAAATACCATTTACATATTCCTTTGGTACAACTTTTTCTTCAAAACCGATTTCTTGTAACGCACAAATCATGCCGTTAGATTGTTCACCACGCATTTTGCTACGCTTGATTTTAACGTTGTCTTTAATCCGAGCTCCGTGCATTGCCACAATCACGTACTGACCTTTAGCCACGTTAGGCGCACCACAAACAATTTGAATGGGTTCGTCTTCGCCAACATCTACTTGGCAAACGTTTAAGTGGTCTGAATCTGGATGAGGCTGAACATCTAAGGTATAGCCCACAATAATTTTTTTGAGCCCATCAGCAGCACAAGTTACTTCATCTACTTCAACTGCGGTACGTTCAATTTTTTCAGCTAACACTTTAGGATCAACATCAAGATCAAAATATTCTTTTAACCAATTGTAAGAAACTTTCATTTTTATTGTTATCCTTTCTTTGAAAACTGTGATAAGAAACGGACATCATTTTGATAGAAGTTCCGAATATCATCAACACCATAACGAAGCATTGCAAAACGATCTGGACCTAGTCCAAATGCATAACCACCGTACACTTCAGGGTCAACGCCGGCCATTCGCAAGACATTAGGATGAACCATGCCGGCACCCAAAACCTCAATCCAACCAGTTTGCTTACATACCGAGCATCCCTTACCCATACAGTTAAAACAAGTGACATCAGCTTCAACAGATGGTTCAGTAAATGGGAAGTAGCTAGGACGAAGGCGGACTTCAAAACGATCACCAAAAAGTTCTTTGGCTAATACTTCTAAAGTACCTTTCAAGTCTCCCATGGTAATATGCTTATCAATTACAAGGCCCTCAACTTGATGAAATTGATGCGAATGGGTGGCATCATCTGTATCACGTCGATAAACAACTCCTGGCGAAATCATTTTTAATGGTCCCTTGGAAAAATCGTGTTTCTCCATCGTCCGTGCCTGAACTGGTGAGGTTTGGCTACGCATCAAAATTTCGTCTGTAATGTAAAATGTGTCTTGCATGTCACGAGCTGGGTGATCTTTAGGCAGGTTGAGCATTTCAAAGTTATATTTATCAGTTTCAACTTCAGGGCCTTGAATGACTTGGTAACCCATTCCTAAAAACAGATCTTCAATATTGTCAATAATTTGTTGAATCACATGTGGTTCACCCTGCATAACGGGTTTTCCAGGTAAAGTAACGTCAATTTTTTCATTTTCTAATTTTTTCTCAATCACAGCTTTTTCAAGCTCTGAACGTTTTTCCTCAATGGCAGCCGTTATGTTGTCGCGCACACGATTAGAAAGTTCTCCAACTTTAGGACGGTCTGCTTTAGGAATGTCACGCATTCCACGTAAAATTTCAGTCAAGGGTCCCTTTTTCCCCAACACATTAACCCGAATAGCATCTAATCGTTTGAGTCCATCTGTACTCGAAATTTCATGTAAAGATTTCGCTTTTAATTCTTCTAACTGTTCATGTAAACCCATAATCTAACCTCCTAAATTTTAAAAAAATGCACAAAAAAACTCGCCTCCGAAAAAGGGACGAGTTATCGCGTTACCACCCTGGTTTGCTAATAAACATTAGCACACTTGGCATCAATAACGGCGAATTACCGATTTATTCTTTCAAATAAATAACTCCGAAGTGAATTCACCAATCTTAGTTTGAATATTTGCTTTCAGTCTAAGGCAAATACTCCCTGTCAAACTTAACTGGTTACTATTCTTCGTCATAGTTTTTCCGACTTAAATATTAGATTAAAATGGTTCGTTAGTCAACCACTCATTTACTTTTCAGCTGTATACCAACAATCAGCAAATTCATGAACTGCATCCATTACTGGACGCAATGCCTCACCTTTTTGGGTAAGTTGATACTCAATTAGTGAAGAATTTGGATGAGTTAATCGATTAACAATTCCTTCAGCCTCTAAATTTTTTAATCGTTCCACTAAAACACGATCACTGCATTTCGGTACATTGTGAGCCAAATCTTTAAAACGCTGTGATCCTTCATTTAATAAAACCTCAATAATTAAACCATTCCATTTTTGACCGAGGACTGAAAACGTCCGGCTAAACTTTGGACATAGTGAAAAATTATCAACTGTCTCGGAAACTTTTAGTGCTTCTGACATTACTCTGCCTCCCTTATACCAATAATCTTTTAAGAAATTCGCTGTTGCATTTTATTAAGTAGAAAACGAATTTTCTTGTGAACATGACCTAAATACTCTTGTGTTGCAGCATAATCATCAACAACTGAAACAATAATACTTTCTCGATACTTGGGGAAAGCAATAGTAGCTCCCCACATATGTTTCAAAATAATATCTTTTTCCATGGGTGTAAGTGGAGTTAGCTTTTCAGCATTACGCAACGCTACTCGTGGATGAATATAAGCATGTGTGCCTAAATCAAACTTAGTGGTTCGCCAATTGTAATAAAATAAATCATGTAACAAACCAGCTCTTGCTACCGCGCGATCATTTAAATGCCATTTTTTAGCAATTAAATAACTTTGATACGATACGGAAATTGAATGTTGTAATCGTGTGTAGTTATGATGTTGTGTAAATTGATCTAATTTTTGAACTTCTTTAGTTTTCAATAAATCAGAGACGATATCTAAATACGCCTGATCATGTTCCCAAGCATTTATTTTCATTAAATACTTCCTTTTTTCATAGTAAACGTAGTAATTATCTAACATCGAATTACCAATATGATACTAACTTTTTCACCAAAAAGCAAAGAAAACACTAAGCGAATATAAAATGTAATAAAAACTAAATATTTTTCAGAGAAAACATTAAAACACCTGCAGCGACAGCCACATTTAAGGATTCTGCTTTTCCTCTAATTGGGATATACAAATTGGCCGTAGTTTGTGCCAATAACTCTGGTGACATACCGTTACCTTCATTACCCATAATAAGAGCAAAATCATTCGTTTTTTCAATTGATTGATAATTTTTAGCTTGTGGATTTAACTCCGTTCCATAAACTGGAATCTGCGCTTTTTTAAAGCTTTGGGTCCACTCGTCGAGATTTCCTAAAATCAGTCGAATGTGAAATTGACTTCCTTGCATCGCACGTTGCACTTTAGGATTAAAGACATCGGCAGTCCCCTTACCAAACACAACACCGGCAAAGCCAGCAGCATCCGCAGTTCGGACCATGGTACCAATATTCCCTGGATCCTGAATATTATCTAAGAACAGCCATGAACCTTTTTCATCGGTATTTGGCTCTTGTATCTGTCGTTGTTTATTTGGAATTTGAACAACAGCAAATATTCCTTGTGTGGTTACCGTATCGCTTAGTCGATCGGCAACTTTATCTGAAATAACTACTAATTTATCTTCAGGAACCTCAAAATTAATAGCGTCTAACTCATCTTGTGTACTAACAACGTAATCAATAATTGCATCGCTTTGCAAAACTTCTGTCACTAAATGACGGCCTTCAATTAAATATAAGCCAGTTTTTTTGCGACCCTTTTTGGTTTTTAATTTTTCCCATTCTTTAACGCGATTGTTTTGTGTTGATAAAATTGTTTCCATAGTTATCTCCTTATTTAATGTTAGTATACCATATTATTTCTTTTTCATAAGAAATGATAAAATGGAGTCAATCCATTTGAAAGGAAGATAATTTATGAAATCAGTTACAATTCAAGTTTTTGGTCGTGTTCAAGGAGTTGGCTTTCGATATCTAACTAAAATGGTTGCTGACAAACTAAATATTAAGGGTACCGTAGCTAATTTAAATGATGGTTCCGTCTTTATTGAAGCTGAAGGTGAAGAAGATCATATGAATGAGTTTATTAATGCCGTTAAACTATCTCCATCACCAAGCGGTCGCGTTGAAAAAACAACCATTACTGACCGCCCGCTTCAAAATTTCACTGATTTTCGGGTGACAAACTAAACAAACATTGAAAAACTGCTTAGAATGCCGTATAGTATCGGTTGTTAGTTTAATTGGAAAGGGAATGTATTAATGAAGAAAATGAAACACCTGGGCACGCTCACAGCAATTGCTGGGTTAGCGTTGCTATTGACCGGATGCGTACAACGAACAAAGTCAGGAAAACCATACGGCATTATTTATGATTATTTAGCAGTTCCAACACAACATATTATGAACTGGATTGCAGGATTACTTGGTGGCAGTTATGGCTGGGCAATTATTGCGGTAACTTTCATCATCCGAATGGTATTGTTACCAATGATGATCGAGCAATCTCGTAAAGCAACCGTTCAACAAGAAAAAATGGCCTACGTTAAGCCTCAAATGGCTGCTATTCAAGAACGTCAAAAAAACGCGACAACCAATGAAGAAAAAACTGCAGCCAGTCAACAAATGATGTCACTTTACCGAGATAACGGTATTAGCATGACTGGTGGAATGGGTTGTTTACCAATCTTAATTCAATTTCCAATTTTTGCTGCGTTATATGCCGCCATTCAATATTCACCTGAATTAGCAAGTGGTGCAGGTAGCTTATTCATGGGATTTAGCCTAGGAAAGCCTAATTTAATTCTTGCTGCCCTTTCCTTTATTGTTTACTTGTTACAAGGTTGGTTAGGAACACTAGGAATTCCAGCTGACCAAAAGAAATCCATGATGTCAATGATGATTGTCAGTCCGTTAATGATTTTCTTCATTTCATTTAGAGCACCAGCTGGTTTAGGTCTCTACTTCTTCGTCGGTGGAATCTTTGCATGTATTCAAACTTTCATTATCTACCTTTACCGACCAAGAATTCGTGCGTCAGTTGAAGCAGAAATGAAAAAGAACCCACCAAAGGTTGTTGTTCCACCAGAACCAACCACACCGGCTCAACCCAACACAACTAATTCTGTTGCGCAAGAACATGCTGACAACCGAAAACGGAATGCTGGCAAGCAACATCATCAAAATAGATAAATAAACAAAGAGCAATAATATCAAACTCCTTCAAAGTTGTTAGTAAAAACTAATAATTTTGGGGGAGTTATTATTTACAGAAAAAAGCTCCAACGGAAATTTATTAAAGCAATTTCCATTGGAACTTTTTTAAATACACCTAATTTTTATCTAGCGTTAATCAGACGATTTTTCTTTTAATTTCGAATCAGATTTTTCTTTGACAATTGGGAGCGTAATTCTAAAGATTGAACCATATCCCACCGAGCTTTCCAAAGAGATCTTTCCATGATAGCCTTCAATTAGGCGCTGTGCAATTGACAGTCCCAATCCATTACCACCCTTATCACGGCTTCTGGCTTTGTCCACACGATAAAAACGATTAAACACTTTTTTAACGTCCTCTTCAGAAATACCTTCACCAAAATCTTGAATGGCAATTTGAACGGTACGTGCGTCTTCGGCTGCAGAAATATGAATTTCTTTTCGTTTGGTTGAATATTTAACCGCATTGTCTAACAAAATAATTAAAACTTGTTCTAAATGGTTGCGATAAATTTGAACAATCGGATTGGAGTAAACATCACTATCTAATGTAAATGTAAAATCTGGATGAATCATCTTAAAATCATTAAAAACTTGATTAACTACTCGCATAACTGGTGTTTTTTCTTTTGAAAAATGAATTTCCAGTTGATCAGCCCGAGTTAAATCTAACATTTCTTGTACTAGGCTCTGCATTCGTTTTGTTTCATCTAGGGAAGCCTGTAATGACTCGTTCAAAATTTTGGGATCATCTTTCCCCCATCGATTAAGCATCTCCATATGACCCTGAATTACAGCCACAGGCGTGCGTAACTCATGAGAGACATCTTCAACGAATTGATGTTGTTGATCAATATAACGCTGCATTCGATCCAGCATGTCATTGAAAACAATGGCCAGATCGGACAATTCATCATTACGTTCCAAATCTGGAATTCGTAATTCCGTTTGTGGATCTTCCGTGACCTGTTTCATGGTGTTATTCATCACATTAATGGGTCTCAATAAATAGGTTGCCAGCAAATATCCAAAAAGTGAAATTAAAGCAAAGGCAATAATCGTCAACAAAATAATAATCCAAATCACCTTTTGTTGGGTTCGTTTAACACTCTTTAAGGTATCAACAACTTGGATGTAACCAATCAGTTCATTTTTTTGATTCTTAATTGGTGCTCTGCCAATTAATCCGTCAAAGTGGCCCGTTTTTGTTCTTTCAATAGAACGATTCTGAGGTACCTCAAACTTTTCTGAACTTCTCCGAGTTGCAAAAACTTGTTCACCCTTCAGATCATATACAGAAACCACGATATCGCGACGAGCTAAATTAGTTAATAAAGAGTTACTGTAGGGTTGTTCACTTTGTTCAGAATTTCCGGCTGCACTATCCGGACGTAAGTACTTTCCTACTGTAATGCCATCAATTTTGGAAACTTTTTGTAAACGTGAATCCACGGAGTTAATAGTGGAATTAACTTGAGTTTTTTCCTGACTCAACATTACTTGTGAAATACTATTAAAGACAAAAAATGAAAACACGAAAAAGATAAGGAGTACACCAACTCCTGTTCCAATTGCCCATTTCCATTTTAATGACAACCTACGCTTGGTTATCCCAGTTTGCATGTATGATTGTTGATTTGTTTGATCTTGACTCACGATCGCATCACGTACCCAGTTCCTCTAACTGTCTGAATATAACTTTGTTCTCCCGGACGATCAATTTTATTCCGTAAATAACGGACATAAACATCGACGACATTAGTTTCGACATCGTTATCAATCCCCCAGACTTCGTCCAAAAGGGCATCCCGTGACTGCACCACATTAATGTTTTCCATTAATAATAATAAAAGTTGATATTCCCGTTTAGTTAAATTAATAATCTTGCCATCACGACGAGCAACTTGATTTTCTTTTTCAATCGTAATATCACGATAAGTTACCGTTGTTTGTTGAAAGGCTTTTTGTTCGCTTTCAATATCAATTCGACGAAGCAAAGCACGTAAGCGTGCCAATAGTTCTTCAATTGCAAACGGTTTGACAATATAATCATCCGCACCGTGATCTAACCCAGATACTCGATCAATCACAGAATCTCTAGCAGTCATCATAATAATCGGTGTTGTTTTTGCCTCACGAACTCGACGGCAAACTTCAATTCCGTTTAATTCAGGTAGCATTAAATCTAATAAAATAGCATCAAAATTTTTATTTAAAGCCGCATCAAGGCCTGTCCGACCATTAAATTGAACTTCCGTTTCATAGCCTTCATGTTGTAGTTCTAGTTCAACAAACCGTGATAAACTTTTTTCATCCTCAATAATTAATATCCGACTCATTCTCCCACTCCTAATTGTAAAAGATTAAAATTATTTTAAGCGTGCTAATTACATACAAAACAAAGTTTAACATTAAAATGAGATTTTGCCTAGAAAGGACTCACTTTCTTGTAAGAAAATAAACAATTGGTTACAAAAAGAGATCTAAATCAAAATGATCGGGAAAAACACCCAACATTAAATTTAGATCTCTTCGCTAAAACAGCATTTTATTGTTCTTTATACCATGAATAATGGAAAGTACCTTCACGGTCAACACGTTCATACGTATGAGCACCAAAGTAATCGCGTTGTGCCTGTAACAAATTAGCAGGTAAAACAGCAGAACGATAAGAGTCGTAATACGAAATTGCAGAAGTAAATCCTGGCATTGGTACACCAGCCTTAACTCCTAGTCCAACAATATCTCGAATAGATTCTTGATACTTCTTAGCAATATCCTTGAAGTAATCATCCAATAATAAATTATCTAAGTCAGGTTTCTTATCAAAAGCATCCGTGATATTTTGTAAGAATTGTGCCCGAATAATACAACCAGCACGCCAAATCTTTGCAATTTCACCAAACTGTAAATTCCAGTCATAATGTTTAGAAGCAACCTTCATTTGTTCGAATCCTTGTGCATAACTCATAATCTTACTGAAGTAAAGTGCTTGACGGATTTTTTCGATGACTGCATCCTTATCAAACTCAATCTTGCCTTCTGGCTTAGGCAATACCTTGCTAGCAGCTACTCGTTCGTCTTTTAGAACTGAAATATAACGTGCATAAACTGATTCCGTAATAAGTGATTGAGGTACACCTAATGCAAGCGCATTTTGTGAACTCCACTTACCAGTTCCTTTATTACCACCCTTGTCCATAATTAAATCAACAATTGGTTTATCAGAACCCAGATCATCCTTACGAGTTAAAATGTCAGCTGTAATGTCAATTAGGTAACTATCTAACTCGCCTTTGTTCCAGTCCGCAAAGATATCAGCAATTTCGTCAACAGACAGGCCAACCATATTTCGTAATAAGTTATAGCTTTCGTCAATTAACTCTTCATCGCCATATTCAATACCATTATGAATCATTTTGACATAATGGCCTGCACCATTAGGCCCAATATAAGTTACGCAAGGTGTCCCATCTTCAGCCTTAGCAGCCATTTTTTCAAAAATAGGTGCAACCAAGTCATAGGCCTCTTTTTGACCACCTGGCATCATTGATGGTCCTTCAAGTGCACCCAATTCACCACCAGAAACACCTGTACCAATAAAGTTAATTCCTGAATTATCTAATTCAGCATTACGACGCATCGTGTCCTCAAAGAAAGTATTACCACCATCAATTAAAACATCGCCTTTATCTAAATGTGGAAGTAATTCAGCAATCACAGCATCAGTTGCCTTGCCAGCCTTAACCATCATCATAATTCGACGTGGTTTTTCAAGTGAATTTACAAAATCTTCAATTGTATAGCTAGGTACCAAGTGCTTTTCTGGATGGTCGGAAACGACCTTTTCTGTTTTCGAACCAGTCCGATTGTATATTGCAACCGTGTAGCCGCGGCTTTCAATGTTAAGAGCCAAATTCTTACCCATAACTGCCATGCCGACTACGCCAATTTGTGGTTTATCCATGTTGCTGCCTCCTATTTTTTAATTCCTACTAATCGTAACAAAAACGCTAACAAAGTTAAAGTTTTTAAAACTAAAATTGATTTCAATAGCTATAAAAATGGAAAAAAGATGAATTTTTTACTTCATTTTGATCCGTAGCTTTTCATTGCATACAAAAACTCCTCTTTCGATAAACAAGAGTCAATTGTTTGCTTGTTTACCTCAGAAGAGTTTTTGTATTATTTTTTAAAAAATTTTTTTAATTATTTTTTAGCGATGAAACAAAAGCATTGCAATGATAGAAGCTTTACCAATATTTTAATCACGCGCTTCGCTTTCAATTGACTGTAGCTTTAGTGCAACTTCTTTTTGAGCTGACTGATCATTTCTCTTAGCCTGACGAACACGTTCACTAATATTTACTGGTTTGCCTGCACGACGCAAATCTGCAAATTCCGCAGTCGCTGTGAAGAGTAAATCGCTGGCAGAGTTAACCGCCGTTTCGACTGAATCTTGAATCACACCAATAATAAAGCCAACTCCCACAACTTGCATTGCAATATCATTAGAAATACCAAATAGACTACATGCTAAAGGAATTAGAAGCAAAGACCCGCCTGCAATACCCGAAGCCCCAGTGGCAGAAATGGCCGATAACAAACAAAGGAGGAACGCTAATGGAAATGAAACTTCCATTCCCAGTGTGTGTGTCGTAGCCAAGGTCATAATTGAAATTGTCATTGCTGCCCCACCACTATTTGCAGAGGCTCCCAGTGGAATTGAAATAGCGTAAGTCTTTTCACTTAAACCGAGCCGTCGACTAAGTTCCATATTAATAGGAATATTTACCGCAGAACTTCGTGTGAAAAAGGCGGGAATACCACTCTCGCGTAACGTAAATAAAGATAGTGGATAAGGATTTTGATGAGTTGCCAGCCACACCATAGCGGGATAAACAATCAAGGCAACAAACATCATAGAACCAACTACTAGTAAAATTAGTTGACCATATTTTGCCAATCCAGTGATTCCCGTTTCTGAAACCGATGTGAACACTAATCCGACAATACCAAATGGCGCTAATTGAATTATTAATTGAACCACTCCTGTTACTGCTGTTGAAAGTTCATTAACAACTTGTTTAGTTTGTTTCCCTGCAGCGCGTAACCCCATACCAATCAGACTTGCCCAAACTAAAATCGCCAAGTACTGCCCTTCTACCAGTGCCTTAATCGGATTTTCTACCGCGTTATTCAAGACATTTTTCAATATACTAGCAATCCCTTTAGGTGCCGCCGTAGCTGCAGTTGACACTTTGGGTAACAGAATATCAACAGGAAAAAGATAACTGGCTCCAACTGCTACAACCGCTGCTACGAATGTAGCGGCCAAGTAGAGAACCACGATTGAACGCATATGTGTCTTCGATCCTTTTTCGTGCTTCGACATTGACGAAAGGATCAATAAAAATACTAAAAGTGGTGCAATTGCTTTTAGTGAATTTATAAAAAGATCACCAATGATCGTGATCCAGGTCAATTTTGGAACCCATACTCCAAGAATTGTACCTACGATAATTCCTACCAAAATTCGCTCGATTAGCGAAATACTAGTAAATTTTTTCCACACAAATTTCACATCCATTCATTTTAGTTAGGTATAGTATATCGAATTATAAGAAAAAAACAAACATTTATTAATTTATTTTTAATATTCTCACGCAAATATCATATTTAGGCAATTTGCCTCATGTACAAATTCAAACTATATTTTTCTGTAATTTACGTCGCTTTCTTTATGACTCCTTTCATTTTAAAATTATCACTTATTCTGTCAAAACTAGTTTATAAAATTGATTTTTCTTAAAATTGTGAATTTTAGCTCGCTTAATAGAGTAGAAAATTAATTAAAAGCAGTTTCATAACTTATAAATTATGTTTTTAATAAAACTTTTTGTCAAAAACTACTTGTTTAAAATTTGTAAGCGTGTAAAATTAATTATTGCTGTGAAGAGTCACAGCTATTTTTCTTGAACCCCTCCAAGAGTTTGAGAAAACAAGGGCTTTGTTGATTAATTTCAACAAAGCTTTTTTAGATTAAAAAACTAAATGTTGATAATTGTTGGTCCCAGTTCTTAAACAACTTATTTTCAAATCAATTACTTACACAAAAACTTGATGATAAATACACTTAATCTCAAAAATTCATTCAACAAAAAAGATGACATATTTCAAATTAGTTCAAAATACATCATCCTTAAAAGTTTAGAAACTCGTTATCAGCCGATACTGTTGTAAAACATTAGAAAAAATCTAAGAAAACAATTTTGCTTTTGTTCACATACCACTTAGTCCTTTTCATGTTGCTTACGTTTTAAACCAAATAAACTTGTCCATAAGGTCAACAAGGCTACTCCAATTAACGACAAAATTGATGTCGTTTGTTCATTTGTTTGTGGTAGCATTTTTGCTGTTATTTTTGCTGTTTTATCGACTTTAGCTTGTGTATCAACCGATTGTTTACTACTCCTAACTTCAGTCATCTCTGAACCCGACATTACACTTTGAACAACTGGTTCTTTTTTTGGTCCCTGCGTTTGTAGTGAGTCTGGTGTGTCTGGTGCAGCCGGTTTACTTGGCTTTACTGGCTTTACTGGCTCCACCGGTTTCACAGGAATCAAAGTATAAGTCACAAGCACCACTTGATTAACAGGCATTGTCAAACTAGCAACTGGAATTTCTTCTGCCACTATTTCATAATCAACTGAGTAACCAGTGATTTTTGGAGATTTCACTGCAGCATAAGCTCCCATTGGTGTGTAACTGGTTTCGCCGGTTCCTTCATTAGTAACGCTATTATAAGTCAATGTCTCAATTTTTGAACTCGGAGTTTTATTCCCAGCTCCCGTATAATTGATTGTTCTAGTAACTGTAAGCTGTCCATAACTAAATATCGGCGTATACGTTACTGTAACGATGCTACTGGTTGGAGCTGTTGTCGTAGCAGTTGGAATAAATTCTGGAACGATTTTTTTATCTACCGTATAACCACTCATTTTTGGCGAATTAACTGCCGCATAAACCCCAATTGGTG
>NZ_JQBY01000011.1 GCF_001437405.1 Pediococcus ethanolidurans
AGGTTGTAGGTTCGACTCCTACTGGGTGCATTTTCGGGAAATAGCTCAGCTTGGTAGAGCACCTGGTTTGGGACCAGGGGGTCGCAGGTTCGAATCCTGTTTTCCCGATTAAATGTTTTTTTATGCATTTAAGTCAATTTAGATCGCGGTGTAGCTCAGCTGGCTAGAGCGTCCGGTTCATACCCGGGAGGTCGAGGGTTCGATCCCCCCCGCCGCGATAGGTTTTAATATACGAACTTGGACCTTTAGCTCAGTTGGTTAGAGCAGACGGCTCATAACCGTTCGGTCGTAGGTTCGAGTCCTACAAGGTCCATCTAATGTGTTTTAAAGATATATTAGTGGACAATGAAAACCGTATATTGTAATGGAGGATTACCCAAGTCTGGCTGAAGGGAACGGTCTTGAAAACCGTCAGGTGGGTCAAACCACGCGAGAGTTCGAATCTCTCATCCTCCTTTTTGATTATCGCGGGATGGAGCAGTCTGGTAGCTCGTCGGGCTCATAACCCGAAGGTCGCAGGTTCAAACCCTGCTCCCGCAATTATGGTTCCATGGTCTAGTTGGTTTAGGACGCCTGCCTGTCACGCAGGAGATCACGAGTTCGAGTCTCGTTGGAACCGTTAATGGCTCGGTAGCTCAGTTGGTAGAGCAACGGATTGAAGCTCCGTGTGTCGGCGGTTCGATTCCGTCCCGCGCCATCTCTAATATAGTTCTGCGGGTGTAGTTTAGTGGTAAAATCACAGCCTTCCAAGCTGTTGTCGCGAGTCCGATTCTCGTCACCCGCTTTTTTATATGATGGGCCTATAGCTCAGCTGGTTTAGAGCGCACGCCTGATAAGCGTGAGGTCGATGGTTCAAGTCCATTTAGGCCCATTGGAGAAGTACTCAAGTGGCTGAAGAGGTGCCCCTGCTAAGGGTATAGGTCGCGTAAGCGGCGCGAGGGTTCAAATCCCTCCTTCTCCGTTGTTTTATGACCCGTTGGTCAAGTGGTTTAAGACACTGCCCTTTCACGGCAGTAACATGGGTTCGAATCCCGTACGGGTCATTTTCATTTATATATTATCGCGGGATGGAGCAGTCTGGTAGCTCGTCGGGCTCATAACCCGAAGGTCGCAGGTTCAAACCCTGCTCCCGCAATTATGGTTCCATGGTCTAGTTGGTTTAGGACGCCTGCCTGTCACGCAGGAGATCACGAGTTCGAGTCTCGTTGGAACCGTCACGCAAAGTGATCGTTCTTAACTGTTAAATTTACGCTGATATGAGAAATCATATCGGTTTTTTTGTTTACAAAAAAATTCTGTTACTGGATTATCATATTGGTAATCTATCAACAGAAAAAAAGTATAGAGCCAAACATTATAGAGAGAATACCATTGAAAATCTAAAGTTTAAAACTACAAGAACACATCTCGTTGCCTGATATAAAAACAATCAGGGTAACAAAATTAGATTAAACTGCCGTTTTCCAGCAAATTTGAACTGGAACGTAAAGGTTGAAAGTATCACAATCACTTCAATAACTGCTGTTAAATGACTTAGACTTCAAAAAATAGTTTAACTGCCGTTCTGCGGCTCGCATGATCTGGAACGGGGTGCGAGTTCCGGATCAGCGGATGATATTGAGAGAGTCTGAATTATTTAATTAAATCTTATGAAGAAATTAAAAAATAGAAAGAAAAAAACTCACTATCGATGATAAAAAACCGTTAGTGAGCTATGGATTACAGAAAGAATAGTAGGTTAAAAACTAAATTTAAAAAAACGTTGATAATGAGCTGAAGTTTTCGTTGTTTTAAAAATTGTTGCAAAATTGCAGAAATAATAATGAGTGCCATTGAAGCCAATCCAAATGTGGTGAAATGGGTCATTAATAAAAGAAGGATGCACAGCACGCCTAAAACCAAGCGAATAATTATACTATAGTTAGAATCCTTAATAAATTGCGGCAGGAAGAAAAAAGCAAAACTTAAAGTTGGAATACTTAAAATTGATAGAAAATTCGTAGATAAAAAGCCACACTGTATATAAAACAAAATTTCTGGCAAGATAAATGCCGAACTGACCGTAAATAAAATTAACCCTGCCCAGTTAGTTTTGAAAGAGAGAAAAAACGTTACTAGCGTAAGTAAACTCAAAAAAAGTAATAGGCTAATTGTTGGTGAAATGCTTGAAAAGGCTAAGGCTGCAATTAAAACGGCAATTCCGGACATGCCTAAAAAAATTGGAGCGGATATTTTATTTGTAAAACGATCAAAGATAAGAAAGTTGAACATAAAAACAAACAGTACAATTAAAACTTGATTGCTAACGGTATGCTGTATATTTGTATTGAGCTGGTGACTATAAAGAGTCGGTACAAACCAGGTTATGAATGTTTGAACTGCCGTAAGAATCAATGGAAACAATGTTTGTTTATTTACATTAGTTAAACGTATATTTTGCATTGTTAGTTCTCCTATGTGAAATACTTCAATCGTAAACAAAGTTTTGTTAAACGTCAACTAAAATCCGACTTTTAAAGGATTTTCATTTGTGATAAAATTGTTAAGATGGCTTTCAAATTTTTCGTGATCAAGAATATTGTCAGAATGATTACAGTCTAATAATAAAGCGATCATGGAAAGTTTGAGAGTTATAAAGCACGGGTTATAACAATCGAACAAACGTAATTTTGTTCCCGAAAGGATTTGCTTTTATAGCAAAGATGCCTTGTAACCGTTATTAATAAGGGGGAAATTTTCACATGCAAGAAAGACATTTATTTACTTCTGAATCAGTTTCAGAAGGGCATCCAGATAAAATTGCGGATCAAATTAGTGATGCAATTTTAGACGCGATGTTAGCACAAGATCCACAGGCCCGCGTTGCCTGCGAAACTACCGTTACAACTGGTTTAGTAGTTGTTGTGGGTGAGATTAGTACGACAGCTTACGTTGATATTCAAAAAACTGTTCGTCAAACTATCAAAGATATTGGCTATAAAGATGGTGAATATGGTTTTGATGGTGATAATTGTGCCGTTATGGTTGCAATTGATGAACAGTCACCAGATATTGCCCAAGGTGTCGATGATTCTTTGGAAAATCGTGAAGGCGATGAAGATCCATTAGACAAGATTGGTGCTGGAGATCAGGGCCTTATGTTTGGTTTTGCGATCGATGAAACACCTGAACTAATGCCATTACCAATTATGTTAAGTCATCACTTGATGCAAAAAACAGCCTCAGTTCGCAAATCTGGCGAGCTACAGTATTTACGACCTGATGCAAAGGCTGAAGTTACCGTTGAATATGATGATAACGAAAAACCAGTTCGTGTTGATACCGTTGTTCTAAGTACACAACATGATCCTAATGTGTTGTTGGAGACAATTCGAAAAGATGTTGTTGAGCATATTATTAAACCTGTGATTCCGGCGAACCTACTTGATGATAAAACTAAATATTTTATTAATCCAACGGGTCGTTTTGTCATCGGTGGTCCACAAGGTGACGCCGGATTAACGGGACGAAAGATTATTGTAGATACTTATGGTGGTTTTGCACGGCATGGTGGTGGTGCCTTCTCTGGAAAAGACGCTACCAAGGTTGATCGTTCTGCTAGTTATGCAGCTCGTTACATTGCCAAGAATATCGTGGCTGCAGGTTTTGCTCATAAAGTTGAAGTTCAATTAGCTTATGCGATTGGCGTTGCTCAACCGGTTTCAGTTTCAGTTGATACGTTTGGGACAGGAAGTGTTTCTGAGGAAAAACTTGCTGCTGCTATTCGAAAGGTGTTTGACCTTCGACCGGCTGGAATCATTAAAATGTTAGATTTACAACGACCAATTTATAAGAAAACAGCCGCTTACGGACACTTTGGCCGTACGGATATTGATTTACCATGGGAACACACTGATAAAGTTGATGAATTAAAAGCATTATTGAAGTAATGATGATGAATAAAATCTCTTCTGCAAATTAAGTGGAAGAGATTTTTTAGATGGAGAGTGGATAATGACAGCGAAAAAAACAAACGTTACGTTGGTCACAATTGCTATTTTTGTAGCAACATTTTTAACGGCCGTAGAGGGAACCATTGTCTCGACTGCAATGCCAACAATAGTTGGTGATCTTCATGGCGTTAATTTAATGAACTGGATAGTTTCAATTTATTTATTAACAAATGCGGTTGCCACACCAATTTACGGAAAGTTGGCAGATCTTTTTGGACGCAAGCGAATATTTATCATTGGTATTCTTATTTTTATTATTGGTTCAACTTTAAGTGGAACCGCCAATTCAATGCCAACACTGATTGGCTGGCGAGCGTTACAAGGGGTTGGCGCAGGGTGTATTATGCCAGTTGCTAACACCATTATTGCTGATATTTATCCATTTGAAAAACGTGCACGTGTCATGGGATTAAATGGCGCAGCATGGGGGATTGCAGCTATTGTGGCACCATTATTAGGTGGTTTTATTGTTGATCAATTAACATGGCACTGGGTATTTTTTATTAATATTCCGATTGGCTTGATAACTGTAGCCATGATTGCGCTATATCTTCATGAAGATGCACGAACAATTTCAGCTAAAATTGATTATTTAGGGACACTTTGGCTGACAATTGCGTTGCTTAGCTTAATGTACGGGTTCCAAGTACTTGGTGAAACTAACTTTACATGGGAAACGGTTGAAACTTGTTTTGCAGTAACTGTTATTGCTATTTTTCTATTTATTAAACGAGAACAAAAAGCAGATGATCCAATTATTTCGTTAAAATTATTTAAGAATCGCACGTTTATCACTCAAAATGTGGCTACCATGTTAGTATCAGGCTTTTTAATCGGTTTTGAAGTTTATATTCCAACTTGGACACAAGGGTTACTGGGATTACCAGCTTCGTTAGCCGGTTTTGCAGTAACACCAAGTTCAGTAATGTGGATTTTCGGTTCATTCTTAGCAGGTAAATTCATTCTCAAACTTACCCCTAAACAGACTTTGATGATTAGTTTGGCTTTATTACTGATTGGTAGTTCTTGGTTGGCGTTGTTACCACAGACTACGCCGTTTTGGCTGTTCTTTGTGATTTCCACTGTGTTAGGTGTTGGATTCGGAATTACCATTACTTCAACAACAGTTACGTCACAACGATTGGTTGAAGCTAAAGATATGGGGGTTGCCACTTCCTTTAATACCCTTGCACGAACACTGGGACAGACTATAATGATGTCTATTTTTGGTATTATCATGAATGGCACAATGAACAGTGGTATTGCGCAACATAATAATTTGAATTTAGGGATGATGAACAAGTTAATTAATCCACAAACAGCCTCATCATTACCAGCAAAACTATTACCAACGTTAAGAACTATTTTGTATCAAGCACTGCATAATATTTATTTAGCCGGAGTTTGTTTGATTATTTTGGCCATTGTGATTAATGCAGTGGATCATCGAAAAAAGCAAACTATCTAAAAACTGCCCTCTGAACACTTAAACGGTGTTTAGAAGGCAATTTTTTAACGTTTTTGAATGGCAAATAAAATTGGTGGATCATTTTGCTGATTAATAAATTGATAGTTTAAAACTTGAAACTGTTTTTGCGGTATTTGATGTAAAAAGGTTTGTAATTCTCTTAGTTCGTCCTTGCCACCCGGATGACCATAGTAACTCACTAAAATTACTAATCCGCCTCGTTGCAGGATTTGCAGACATTGTTTGATTGCAGAGATGGTAGTTTTGGCATGGGTAATAATAGATTTATCACTCCCGGGCAAGTAACCAAGATTAAAGATAGCAGCCGAAATTTGTGTATTTTCAGGGAGATGTTTTAATAAATGTTCATGGCCATCGTGAATGAGGCTAGTTTGCAAACTTAAACCAGTTAAAACAAGTTGGGTTTTGGTAGCTGCTAAACCGGCAGCTTGCACGTCAAATCCGTAGACACGCCCATTTTTACCTACGGCGCTTGCCAAATAAATAGTGTCGTTTCCGTTACCAACTGTTGCGTCAACCACAGTGTCTCCCGGTTGAACCACCTGGTCAAGTAAAGTATGACTATAACGTAATGCAGATTCTAAATTCATTTATTTTCGTCCTCCGTTTTGATTGGTAAAATTAAATAATTCGTTATTAAGACAATCGTTATGCCAAATAGATAACCGCCCAATACGTCACTAGGGTAATGCACATTTAAATAGATTCTTGATAAACCGATTAATAAAATCATGATAATGGCCAAAAGATCAATTAAAATGCGCTGCCATTTGTGCCTGACTAAATTTGACGTAATGATCATCAAAACACTTAACAGGATAATTGAACTCGTTGAATGACCGCTTGGAAAACTATAACCACCAATTGAAATTAATTTATGTAATGGTCTAGGTCTTTGAATAAGTAGCTTAATGGCTGAATTTCCTAAAGTTCCAAGTAAAATACTGAGAGCAGCAAAGCTTAAAAGTCGATAATATTTGCTGTAAACTAACCAGCCAACCAAAATAAGCGTGAAGCCAATATTAGGAAGGGGATTACCAAGGGTCGTTATAAACACGAAAAAGTGTGTTTTGCTTGCGGTTCGGTTACTTTGAACAAGTTCGGCAATTATGTGATCAAACGTGTGAATTAAGTTAGCGTTGGTTACAACTAAAATTAAGATCATAATGAAAAAAATACCAGTAAGTAAACTTAGATCTAACCATTTTCGATGTTGTTTGCTAGTTTGCATGAATGACTCCTTTGTCGTTTCGTAATGCGCTTCTAGTATATCAGATTTTTAAAAGGTTTCTTGCATTTTTAGAGTTAATTTGATAGGATTAGTCCATTAATAATTGTTGAAAAGAAGTAGTAAGTGTAGAACCTTTTTCAGAAACTATACGGATAATGTGAGTATAGATTGGAATTATACCGAACTCATCTTTTGATATTTACTGGTGAAATTAGTAGCTTGTAACGTGAATTCGCGTTAAGAATTGAAGTGTTCGACTGAGTAATTCAATCGTAAATATAGGTGGTACCGCGGAAAATTCGTCCTATAAGATATTTTTTGATATCTTATAGGCTTTTTTTATATAGAAAGGGTGTAGATAAATTGGCATATAATCACGAAATAATTGAACGTAAGTGGCAACATTACTGGCGTGAAAATAAAACATTTAAAACAAATTCGGCTTCAGAGAAACCTAAGTACTATGTTTTAGATATGTTCCCTTATCCGTCTGGACAAGGATTACATGTTGGCCATCCAGAAGGCTATACGGCTACAGATATTATGGCTCGTTTTAAACGCATGCAAGGATTCAAAGTTTTGCATCCAATGGGTTGGGATGCCTTTGGATTACCAGCAGAACAGTATGCCCTAAAAACTGGTCATAATCCTCGTGAGTTTACGGCGCAAAATATTAAAAACTTTAAGCGTCAAATTCGTTCGTTAGGTTTTTCATATGATTGGGATCGTGAAATCAATACAACTGATCCAAATTATTATAAATGGACGCAATGGATTTTTGAACAAATGTACAAAAAAGGTTTAGCTTATGAGAAGGAAACCCTTGTTAACTGGGCTCCTGACATGATGGGTGGAACCGTGGTTGCTAACGAAGAAGTTGTGAATGGTAAGACTGAGCGCGGCGGTTACCCAGTTTATCGAGTCCCAATGAAGCAATGGATGTTGAAAATTACTGCCTATGCAGATCGTTTATTGGATGATTTGGATTTGATTGATTGGCCTGAAAGCATTAAAGAGATGCAACGTAACTGGATTGGTCGCTCAACCGGTGCCAGCATCAATTTTAAAGTGGATGGAACAGACGAACAAATTGAGGTGTACACAACACGGCCTGACACGTTGTTTGGCGCAAGCTATATGGTTATTGCACCAGAACATAAGTTAGTTAAGAAGATCACCACAGCGGCTCAAAAGGACGCTGTAGAGGCCTATGAAAAGAAGATCGAAACTAAATCTGATTTGGAGCGAACGGATTTAAATAAAGATAAAACTGGTGTATTTACCGGTGCTTACGGAATTAATCCTGTAAACGGTGAAAAATTGCCAATCTGGATTGCTGACTATGTGCTTGCTTCTTACGGAACTGGTGCAATCATGGCGGTACCAGCGCATGATCAACGTGATTGGGACTTTGCTAAGAAATTTGATCTACCTATTAAACCAGTTATTGAAGGTGGTAACGTTGAAGATGCTGCCTATACTGAAGATGGTGTCCACATTAATTCCGAATTCCTAAATGGCATGGATAAACCAACAGCCATCGATAAAATGTTAACGTGGCTTGAAGATAAGAAAGTTGGCAAGAAAAAGGTTAATTACCGGTTGCGTGACTGGATTTTCTCACGTCAACGTTACTGGGGTGAACCAATTCCTGTTATTCATTGGGAAGATGGGGAAACAACCTTAGTTCCGGAAAACGAATTACCTTTAAAATTACCAGCTGCCAAAGATTTGCAAACTTCTGGTACCCGTGAAAGTCCATTAGCTAATTTAAAAGATTGGGTTAACGTTGTTGACGAAAACGGTCGTAAGGGCCGTCGAGAAACGAACACCATGCCACAATGGGCTGGTAGTTCGTGGTACTATTTACGTTATATTGATCCTCACAATTCAAAACAAATTGCCGATCAGGATCTTTTAAAAGAGTGGTTACCAGTTGATCTTTATATTGGTGGTGCCGAGCATGCGGTCTTGCATTTATTGTATGCACGTTTCTGGCACAAGGTTTTGTATGATTTAGGTGTGGTACCAACTAAAGAGCCATTCCAGAAGTTAGTTAATCAAGGGATGATTTTAGGCGATAACCATGAAAAAATGTCCAAATCTAAAGGCAACGTCATTAATCCTGATGATATTGTGGATCAATATGGTGCCGATACTTTACGTTTATACGAAATGTTTATGGGTCCCCTTACGGAATCAGTCGCATGGAGCGAAGATGGCATTCACGGGAGTGAGAAATGGATTGAACGAGTTTGGCGTCTATTGATTGATGAAAACAACCATCTGCGTGATCGGGTAACCACTATTAATGATGGTAAACTTGATAAAGTTTATAACCAGACAGTTAAGAAGGTTACTGAAGATTTCGAGCAATTACATTTTAATACTGCTATTTCACAAATGATGGTTTTTGTTAATGAAAGTTATAAAGCTGAGGCATTACCATTAGAATATATGGAAGGCTTTGTTAAAATGTTATCACCAGTTGTTCCTCATGTCGCCGAAGAATTATGGCAGCTATTGGGACATCACGAAACCATTACGTACGCGGAGTGGCCAAAGTTTGATGCCGGCAAATTGGAAGAGGCCACCGTTCAAATCGTATTGCAGGTGAATGGAAAAGTTCGCTCACATTTGAAGGTAGCTAAGGATACAAACAAGGCTGATCTTGAAAAATTAGCCTTAGCCGATGAAACCATGAAAGAGTGGTTGGATGGTAAAACTGTTCGAAAAGTGATTGCTATTCCTAATAAAATTGTGAATGTGGTTGCTAACTAAATCAAAGTATTTTAAAAGTGATTAGTTGAAGTACTTGCACTAGGCCCTGTCAAGTTGACAGTTGAAATAATATAAATTTTTGGTTTTTACCTAAATGGCTTCATTCCAGTATTCATCTGGAGTGAGGCCATTTCTTTGTGCCGAACGATTTTGATGGTTAAAATATTTAATTCCATCTTCAACGAGTTTCACCAGCTCTTTATACGTCTTGGCCATTGGATGACGATCCATCCAGCGAAGCTTAAACTCATTCCACCAACGTTCCATTGGAGCGTTGTCATATGGTGTGTCTGGCCGAGACATGCTTCGTTCTACTTCAAATTGGTTCAAAAAATTGTTAAACGCTCCTGATGTATAAGCTGACCCACGATCTGTATGAATGCGTGGATGAACGTTACCGGCGGCTACGAACGCCCGCTGAAAGACTTGTATTTCAGCTGAGCTAGTCTCGGTATCGCTGAGATTGTACGACAGTAATCGACGCCCATAGAGATCTAATACGCCGCTTAAACGTACTTTATATTCACCATTCACGCCATACGAAAGCTCTGTCGAGTCAGACAACCAAACCTCGTTTGGTGCACTAACTTCAAAATCCTGGTTCAGTAAATTGTCTTGAATATATTGCTCGTTTTGTTTGATACGATTGTGTTTTTTCTTTCGAATTTGACAATGAATACCAAGTTCTCGCATGACCCGCCGCACCATCTTAAAGGTCACTAAAAAGTCAATTTCTTCGTCTTGCTGTAGATTAGTCAGAAGATTTCCAGCACCAATACCCTGATGATGAAAATTAAACCAATATTTGGTACGTTCTTTGAGTTTCTTATCGTGGCCTTCCCAAATTGTTTCTTCACGGTTGAGCCCCTTATAATAGGCCTGGCGGCTTACACCAATAACTCTTAAAAGTACCGATAACGAGCCCCGATCCTCTTGACTGACATCCTTAATTGCTTGATAGGCCAGTCGATGTTGTTTTTTCACCCCTTGTGCTGAAGTTCCTGCAATTTTTTTGCGAATTTCTCTATAATTTCTTTCTCTTTGAGCTGGACCTTAAGCTGGCGAATTTCAAGTTTTAACTGTTCATTTTCCGTTAGTTCATCTCGTTGCTTTCGATGTCCACGATTATCCATTAAAGCTGGATAACCGTTGGACTCAGCTTTGCGTACCCACAATCTAGCTTGCTGATAAGATACTTGAAAATGTTCTGCAGCTTCAGAATAGCTGTGTTTGTCCTTAGTAACATACTCTACAACTTCAATCCGTTCTTCAAAGGTAGTCTTACGGCTCATAGTAGGGACCTGCTTTCTAGACGGTGACACCGTCACAGTTTTATCCCTATTATACCTAGAAATCCAGTTACGTAGTTGTGTATGTGAATGTAAACCAAATTTAATTGTTAGTTCTTCAAGAGTTCCTTCTCCAGCCAAGTACGCCAGAACGGCTGTTAGTTTAAGTTCTTTAGAGTAATGATTATTTTGGCGTGCTTCTTCAAGCCCTTCGATACCATCACGCTCATACCGAGTCTGCCAACGCTTCAACGACTTTGCGCCAATGTTAAATGTTTTCGCAAATGCTGCATAAGATGTATTGGCTTGCTTGAACTCTTCTAGAATTGCTAGTTTTTCCAATGCTGTATATTTAGATCTGGGCATAATAAAAATCCCTCCATGATTATCAGATGATTTATATTATTTCATCTGACAACCACAAAGGGATTATCGCAACTGACTAATTGCTTTTTTGTTATAATTTTAAAAAGTGAAAATTAGATTTATTGAATAATTTGTAATCCTTTATATTTTCTTATGAATTGAATTTTAATTTGAATTGCCTCGTAGTCATGATAAAATGGTTAAGATTGAGTATTCGAAAGTAGGGCGATAAATTATGGCTGAGACGCCTCAAAACAAAACACAGGAAAATGAAGCGGGTTTTCAACCGCTGAGACAAATAAATAAAGAATCTACTTCAAAAGATAAAATGATCGAGGGCTCGGCCTGGATGACGGCGGGGAGTATTTTTTCTCGCTTATTAGGAGCCGTTTATATTATTCCTTGGGTAATTTGGTTTGGCAGCATGAGTGATGAGGCCAATGCTTTATTTGCAAAAGGTTATAACATATACAGCTTCTTCTTAATTGCGGCGATTGCCGGGATACCTTCAGCCATCGCCAAACAAGTAGCCCATTACAATACGATTAATGAGTTTGCGGTGGGACAACGACTGTTTAAACGTGGATTACTGCTATCAGGTGCTACTGGAATTATTTGTGCACTAATTTTATACTTTGGTGCACCAGCACTTTCTAACAATGATGCCAATGTGATTCCAATATTACATTCGTTGGCCTGGGCGGTGCTAATTATTCCAACCATGAGTTTAACGCGAGGCTTTTTCCAGGGTTATCAAGAAATGGCACCCTCGGCAATTTCTCAATTTGTTGAGCAGTTAGCACGTGTGGCGTACATGTTGATTACTGCGTTTTTAATCATGCAGGTTCATCATGGTAGTTGGGTTAGTGCCGTTTCACAATCGACCTTTGCAGCTTTTATTGGCGCCATCGGTGGTATGCTGGTGCTTGTGTGGTATTACTTTCGGCATCGAGCACGATTGCGAGAACTGGCCGAAAATAGTAAGCAAGAACTGGCTATTCCCACAAAACAGCTTTATAAGGAAATTATTGCTCAGGCAACGCCGTTTATTATTATCGGTTCTGCCATTACCATCTTTCAATTGATTGATCAGTACACATTTTTCAATATTATGCAGAGTGCATTTAATTATTCAAACAGTGTTGTGAATACTCTTTATGCGGATTTTGCATTTAACTCCAATAAACTAATTATGATTGTCGTTTCGTTAGGTTCAGCAATGGCAATTACAGCGGTGCCAATGCTTTCGGAGGCCAAAACACGAGGGGATAAACGCGAAATTAACAATCAAGTTACCGATGCATTGTTACTATTTTCGTTTTTCATGATTCCTTCAGCATTGGGCATGGCAGCCATTGCCCAGCCACTTAACACACTGTTTTATCATTATGATGTTGTGGGGACATTGGTTTTACAAGTGTCATCGTATGTTTCTGTGATACTTGGACTTTTTACGGTTATTTCGGCAATTATGCAGGGAATTTCTGAAAACGTTCGGGCAGTTGGTTATTTTGCCATTGGCGTGGTAGTGAAATTAGCTTTGCAATACCCACTTGTGGCTTATTTAGGGGTAATGGGACCCTTAGTTTCAACAGGAATTGGTTTTGGTGTGGTGAGTTGGCTAATTTTACGACATTTAAATCGTGAGTATGGGATTAGTTTTCAACGGATCAGCAAACCATTTGCTGGCATTCTTATTTTTAGTCTTTTAACGTTTATTGTGGCGTTTGCGACGGTTCATTTAAGTTATTTAGTATTGAATCCTAATAGTAAGTTCATGTCAGTATTCGTTTCTGTGGGTGCAGCTTGTTTAGGCGGATTCATGTATCTATATGCCACATTAAGAACTCGACTTGCAGATATGATGTTAGGAAGCCGTGTAGAACGCATTCGACGAATTTTACGAATTCATTAAGGAGTAATTATGCGAATTGATAAATTTTTGCATCAGATGAATATTGGCACACGCAGTCAAATTACCCAACTGATTAAAAAGGGAGCTGTCACTTTGAACGCGCGTCAAGTAGTTTCTGGTAAAACGCAATTGAAACCAGGGCAAGATTTGGTGAAATTGGGTGAACGCGAAATACAGTATCAAGTTCATTATTATTACTTACTCAATAAACCCTTAGGCGTTATTTCAGCCTCTACGGATAAACATCAAAAAACGGTGATGGACTTATTTAATAAATCGGATTATCGCCCAGATCTTTTTCCGGTTGGTCGGCTTGATAAGGATACGGAAGGGCTGCTTTTGATTACCAATGATGGTGATTTAGCACATAAACTCCTATCGCCAGCGCATCATATCAAAAAAACGTACGAGGCAACTGTAACTGGTAAATTAGATGAGCAAGTTATTCAAAAGTTTACTGATGGGATTACGTTAAAAGACGGCACAGAGCTTTATCCGGCCAAGCTTGAAATCTTGAATTATAACAAGCTTGAAAACACGACGCGTGTGCACGTTCAAATACAAGAAGGTAAATATCACCAGGTACGGCGTATGTTTGGTGCAGTAGGGCAAAAAGTGGTTCGTTTGCAACGCATTAAAATGGGAACTTTGGCAATTGATGTAGGTTTATTACCCGGAAATTATCGGGAATTAAGCCAAAAAGAAGTGGATGAATTACTGGAGCTAACTAAATAAAATCTGAAATATATGGACAATGAAAGTGGGAAATAAGGTATTTAGATTTCAAACGAAACCAATCGAAGAAATCTACCTTGTTTCCTACTTTTTAGATAACAAGTCCACAAATAAAAAAATTGAGAATTGGGAAGCTGTCTTCCTCATTCTCAATTTTTGTTTATTCAATTGCAAGCGATACTTTAATTATTTACGCGCAAACTGAGACATTGCTTGTGGAATTTGATTAATTATTTGATGAGGTAGGACAACATATTGCGATTCAGCCAAGTTGTCAGCAATAAAACTATGCAAATACGTTGCACTAATAACAGCAGCCTCTTGATCAGAAAATTGCGCGACAAACGCACCAATCATACCAGCAAGTGTGTCTCCCATCCCACCAGTAGCCATTGCGGGGCCACCCAGTTGTAATTGATAAACAGATTGATCGGTATAGATTTCAGTGTGATGCTTTTTTAAAACAACGGTGGCGTGCAATTTATGCTGAGTCAGTTTATTTTTATTTTCTGTTTGGTCAGAAATTGGGATAGTCGATAGTCTTTGCCATTCCATTTGATGTGGTGTGAAAATAATTTTAGCATCTGGTAATTTCAAATTATGGGTAGCAACAAGATCAATGGCAGAGCCGTCAATTATTAAATGTTGTGAAGTCTGAATAGTTTGAAAAACGGTATGTAATATTTTTAAGGCTACTGAATCTTCTCCTAGACCAGGGCCGACCACAACTGTGTTTACATTTTTGATCATTTTTATTAATGCTTTATTTTCTTGAAAGTCAATCACCATCGTTTCAGGAAGCCGAGCATGAAGGCTGGCAAAATTAGTTGGATGAGTAGCGGTAGTGACTAAACCGCATCCTGAATAAACGGCCGCACTGCTAGTTAAAATGATGGCACCACCATACTGTGCATTGCCGCCAATTACCAATAATTTTCCAAACGACCCTTTGTGAGTTTCCACAGCTCTTTTTTTTATGGTTGCTGCAACCATGGCTTGCGTAATTACTTTCATAAGGTTAATCCTCCATGTGATTAGTATAACGAAATTTTTTGAATATTTAAATCAGAAGGTCCTTTTACTATTAGAATTCATAAGCTTTTGCTACAATAAAACTAGATAAACCAGAAAGCGAGATGAGTACCATGGAAAGTCAACAATATCAAAACATTTTAGTCGGAATTGATGGTTCTGAAACGTCAATGCATGCCTTGGATAAGGCAATCGATGCAGCAATCAGAAATAAGGCAAAGTTGTATATCGCTCAAATTTTAAAACCACAGCTATCAACGGTTGGAAGAGCTTCTATTGGATTTGGCGTTGTGGAAACAGATATAGATGATGAAAGTCGTTTAAAAGAACAAAAAGTACTTTTAGATGACGTGGTAGCTCAGGCAAAAGATAAAGGCGTACAAGACGTAACCAGCATTGTTAAAATTGGTAGTCCACGCGAAGAATTAGCCAGAAATATTCAGCAAACCGAAAAAATCGATTTGATTTATATTGGTGCAACTGGTGCAAACCGAGTGGCACAGATGTTTTTAGGATCGAATACCACTTATATTTTAGAGCATTCTTTAGCAGATGTAATGGTAGTTAGATAAATAATGCAATGAAGAAAACTAGTTTATGATGGCGGAATGGTTGTTTAAAATAGGCAAATAACTATTTCGCCATTAGTTTTTTTAAAATAAAAGATTATGGCATTAACTAGTTTAAAAATAATTATGGAGAGGAGAGACTAGGGGAAAGGGTCCTTAGTAATCTAACCTATGAAAATATTAATTGTTCTTGAAAATGTTGTCATGGATGGTGTTAAACGTGCTGCTACTGTGATGGGCAATGCATTAACCGAACATGCTGATGTGACGTATTATTCATTGAAAGATGTGACACCATACTATGAATTACAGGCAAAATTAGTTGTGGCCAAACGTCCTGCTCCAGGACATGTATTGAATTATTTTGGCGAAAAACCTTATGAAAAATACAGTGAACAAATTGAGGATTTGTGTGATTTCATTCAGAATGGAAACTTTCAAAGTGTCGTTTTGGCTGCTGGTTTAACAACCAGTTTTGCGCCACTGATAAAAAAGCGGGTTCCCAATCTTCAAATAATTGTTTGGATGCACAATAATTACAAAACGTACATGACACAGTATTATCAACGGATGCGTGAAGAATTTGTTAGTGGTTTGAAGATAGCAGACACGGTTGTTGTTTTAACAAACTCAGATCTAAATAATTATCGTCAATTTAATGCCAACACGGTCAAAATATATAATCCGTTAACCTTATTGCCAGAAAAACAATCTGATTTAAAATCTCATCTAATTGCGTTTACGGCGCGAATAGCGATTCCACACAAGGGAATCGACTTATTACTGGAAGCTGCACAGTTTTTACCAACTGATTGGAAAATTGCCATTGCAGGACAAGGTGTACCTGAACAAATGACGTTGTTTCGCCAGTTAATTGAAAAGTTTGATGTTGCGGATAAGATTATCTATCGAGGTGCGCTGAAAGATAGTGCTTTACAAGCTCATTACGAAACGGCTTCGATTTTCGTTTCCACTTCACGCTGGGAGGGGATGCCTCTTGTAATTGGGGAAGCGATGGCCTTTGGGTTACCCATTGTGGCAATGGAAAATACGGGTTCAGCAGAATTCTTAGGACATAATCAGTACGGTTTGCTAACCAAAGCACAAGACGTGCCAGATTTTGTGAGAGGACTTAATAAGCTTATGGTAAGTGAACCTTTGCGACATGCTTATGCGCAAAAATCATTGGAACGGATTCAATCTTTTAAAATTGAAACAGTCATACAACAATGGTTAGCAGTTTTGACGCAAAGCGATTCGAATTCAGCTGCTACCAAATAAAAGAATTACTAAATATTAAAAATAACATTGAAAACGACTTCAATTTTCGATATGGTAGGGTTAGTAAATAAGAAAGTCGATGATCAAAAGTGTATAAATTAATCGTTAGTGATTTAGATGAAACCTTACTTGGTGGCGATGGAAAAATTTCCCAAGAGAATATTGAAGCTATTAAGGCCGCCTCAAAAAAGGGAGTCAAGTTTGTCCCTAATACTGGTCGCGGCTTTGCATCGGTACAAGTTCTATTACAAAAATTAGGCTTATATCAAGAACCTAATGAATTTGTCATTTCATATAATGGAGGAGCCATTATTGAAAACAAAAACAATAAAGTGCTCCAAACTAATGAAATGACTTTTGAAGAAGCAAAGGGGGTATTTGATATTACATCGAAGTACCCCCATAATGATACGCACGTATATACTTTAAATAAGCTGTATATCTACAATCCTCGTGAGGAAGATTTGGCGTATTTAAAACCTCGTCATGTTGAATACCAGATTATGGAAAATAATGATTTTTCAATCTTCAAAAATGATAAAATCATGAAAGTTATTACGATGAATCCTGATCAAAAAAAGTTAGAGCCGGTTCATGATGAAGTGATGCATGCTTTTGATAACCAGTTAAATGCCAGCTATTCTTCCGGAATGTACGCCGAATTTAATCATTTGGGCACTGATAAAGGTACCGCCACTTTGGAACTGGCAGCGTCTTTAGGCATTAAGAAAGATGAAGTTTTAGCTCTAGGAGATAATAGTAATGATTTACCAATGTTACGTAAAGTGGGGATGCCAGTGGTTGTAGCCAACGGTACCGAGGAAGCAAAGAGCTTAGCCAAATATGTGACCAAAAATAATTATTTAACTGGTGTGGCTGAAGCAATTGACAAGTTTGTACTTTAATTTAAATTGATGGAGGAACAAAATGTTAAAGGCTACATTAGTGGGCGTTCCTGGTTTGATTGCAGTAGCGCTTGTGTTAATTACGTTATTTACACAATTACCATTTTGGCTCATCATTGTCCTTTGGATTGTTGGCTTTTTAGTTGCCATGATTACAGTTACCGTCGTTGAGCTTAAAATTAAATTACTTGCCATGCAGCGGCAAGAAGAGGCCCAGGCAAAGAAAGATAAATCTGAGAAGTAAAGAGGGATCGCTATGTTTATGTCTACGGAAGAGATCAATGTGGGTCACACAATTGTGGGAATTGTTTCAGCAACAAGTCGGATTATGCTGGCAGCTGACGAAATTGATCAATATCAAATGTTTGATCAGCTTATTGAAGAAACCAAAAAGAAATTAACAAAAAGAGCTGAACTCAAAGATGGTGATGGTTTAATTGGCGTTCATTTTAATACAGAGGTTGCCAATGTAGGTGTTGCACCTAAGTTTCTAATTGTAGTTGGATATGGAACTGTGGTTAAATTGGACAAATAAAAAAAACGGAAATGCTTCAAATTATCCGCATTTCTGTTTTTTATTTTTAGTGCCCCAGGCAGGATTCGAACCTGTACATGGTTGCCCATACAGCGACCTGAACGCTGCGCGTCTGCCAGTTCCGCCACTGGGGCTAAACAACAGTAATTATTTTACACTATATTCTTAAAAATTAAAAGACTAAGCCAAGCTTTGAAGTTTTAAAAATAAAAAATGTTACACGTTGTTAAAATAAAATTGACTTGAAATATGGTATGCTAGTTCATGCCTATTTTTTATGCTTAATGGCTGAAATTAGAAAATGAAAGTTTGAAAGTACTAAATTACACTTAATCGACTGACACGAAACCTTTAGTAAACAAAAAGTAATTTCAAAATAACACATGATTATTGGAATAAGCAATCTGTTGAAATTCAAGAAAAATATCAAATTAAATTACTTTCAGCTGAAAAAGCAAAAAAATATTGTTTTTGGTTGTCAGTTGATGCCGTTGGTTTTTTGTGTTTTGCAGTAGAGCTTTTTATATTAATTTAATTTAACCAAATTGGTTATTTGTATCAAAATTAATTTGTTTAAATTGCATAATAACGGGATTGAAAATTTTAAGAGAAGTACTGCATAAATTTAATTAAAACGCAAGATGTTGTATGCTAAAAATATATGCTATACTAAATCTTGATTAAAGATAAAGAGGGGCCTTGTATGGTGATAATTACAGCAGGAATGATTGGTGTTGGGAAAACGACGTTAACTGGCAAGATTGCAAGTCATTATGGTTCAAAAGCTTTTTACGAACCAGTTGGAGACAATCCGGTTTTACCATTATATTATTCTGATCAAAAGAGTTATGGTTTTTTGCTACAAATTTATTTCTTAAATAAACGTTTTGCGATGATTAAAAAAGCACTTTCTGACGATAATAACGTTTTGGATCGCTCTATTTATGAAGACGCATTATTTACTCGAGAAAATAATAAAGAGGGTAATATTACAGATACTGAATTTGGTGTTTATTTAAACCTTCTTGATAATATGATGAACGAATTAAATGATCTTCCTAAAAAAGCACCTGATTTGATGGTATATGCAGAAACGGATTTTGACACGATTTTATATCGAATTAAAAAACGTGGCCGTGATTATGAACAGTTTGATAATAATCCAGAACTTGAAGATTACTATCTGAAAATGTGGACAGCATATAAAGAGTGGTATCGTGACTATGATGCCAGTCCAAAAATTAAAATTGATTTACAAAAATATGATTTGGAAAATCCAAAGAATGTAGAAATAGTATTGGGACAAATTGATGCTGCCTTGGCAAAAATTCGTCAACCTAAAGATGTTGAAGAAGCAATGTAATTAAATAAAGTAAAGACGCGGAGTAAAGGATAACTACTAAATCCTTTGTTCCGCGTCTTTTGTAATTGATTAAATATTTTTTTGTTGAGCAATTAACTGTTTTAAATCAGCATTATCTCGATGAGCCAATAGTGCCCAAAGAATAGTGACGGTATCTACTACCTCTTGAAAGAGTGCCCCGATTAGAGCAGGAATGATCCCGGTGGCCGCAATTAACATTAGGCCAATACAAATAAAAATTCCTATTAATACGGATTGTTTGGCGATCTTCATTGTGTATTGAGAGATGCTCAAAGCACGAGCGACTCGACCTAGATCATCCTTTAAAATAACAATATCGGCCGATTCGCTTGCAGCAGTTGAGCCGCGAGCGCCCATGGCAATTCCGACATCGGCAACTGTTAGAGAAGGAGCGTCATTAACCCCATCACCAACCATGACAACCGGACGTAGATGATTCTCTTGGTCTTTTAAAACGGCGATTTTGTCTTTGGGTAAACATTCGGAATAAACCTTGGCAATCCCAATTTGATTACCAACCATGTTTGCAGTCGCTTTTTGGTCGCCACTGATCATCAATGTATTTTTAATGCCTAATTCGTTCAATTGCGTAATTGTAATTGAGGCTTCTGGGCGAATTTGATCAGAAAAGGTAATGTAACCTGCAAATTTATCATCTACTGAAATATAGATGGCGGTTTGCTTAGGCGTTTCCAATGTTTCAGTAGTGACAAATTTCTTTCGACCAATTTTAACGTGATGTTGATCAACTTGAGCTGTAATTCCCATCCCAGTCACTTCTTGAATTTCTGAAACTGGTAAAAGAATATTTTTATCAACCGCATTTACAATCGAACGTGCCAAGATATGGCTTGACTGTTGTTCTGCGCTAGCCGCAATTGCTAACAACTGATCAGTTGAGTAGGGAGGAAAACTCTTAATTTGATCAAGAGCCAAAATTCCTTTTGTTAAAGTTCCTGTTTTGTCGAAAGCGATTGTTTTGGCGGTCGCAAATTTTTCAATGGTTGTGCCATTTTTGATAATAATACCATTACGGTTAGCACTACTCATGCCGGAAACAAGCGCAATTGGAGCTGCTAAAATCAAAGGACATGGGGAAGCCACAACCAGAACTTCTGCAAAACGAACTGGATCTTTGGAAATATACCAGGCAATTCCAGCAATTAAATAAGAAATGAGCGTGAATGGAATAGCATAACGATCAGCTAGTCTTACGAAATGAGCTGGTTGAGCTTCAGAAGCTTTAACCAACTTAACGATGGTTTGATATTGACTATCAGCCGCAATTTTTGTAACTTTCATGGTGATTGCACCATCGCCATTTATGGAACCTGACATAAGATCATCGCTGATCGATTTAGTGACTGGATTTGATTCACCTGTTAGTGAGGATTCATCAAAGATTGATGATCCGGATAAGACAATCCCATCAACGGGTACCACTTCACCGGGTTTAACGACCACTTGATCGTTTACTTGAACTGCTTCCACAGATTTAGTGGTTAGGTGTCCATCTGATAAAACATGGGCCTTTTGAGGAGAATTGTCTAGAAGATTCTGTAGTTCTTTGCCAGCTTTATGAGCAGCATAGTCTTCCAAGGAATCACCACCAGTAAGCATGATCAATACCACAATGCTTGCCCAATATTCACCAACTGCCAATGTGGCAACAATGGCGGTAATTGCCAGTAAATCAACTCCATATTTGCCAGATCGCAAAGTTTTGATCATTTCAATTAACATTGTGATTGAAATGAAGATGCCAACCACCGTGATAATAATCTGAGCGGCTAAATGAAGATGAAATGAAAACTCTAGAAAAAGTGCTAAAACACCAAGAAGAACAACTAAGGCGAATTTTGTCGTATGTTTCATACAGTGCAACTTCTTTCTTATTTAGAATGATTCTAAACACATTATAGATGAAGTTGCTGTGAATTACCAGTAAAATGAAAAGCTATTTTGCTTTGCCAAGTTTAAGCGTAAAGATCGGTAAAATAAGGAGCAAGTGCATAATAAACATTCCAAAAAAGGTCCAATTATAGTTAAAAGTGGTGATAAAGTATCCTCCAAATAACGGACCTAGTGCTCTTCCCATTGAACCGGCAAAACTACCTAAAGATTGAATTGTGCCCCGATTTTGATCATCGGCAAAACGATTTAGAATGGCTGGAATAGCAATAAGTGCCAACATTTCGCCAAAAGTTACCAGTGTAATACCTAAAACATAACGCCAGTAACTTCCTGTATTAATAATAGCTAAATAAGAAAATGCAAATGAAAGGAGTCCTAAAACAACTCGCATTTTTTCTGATTTGAAACTGGGTTTAAAGAAACGATTCATAAATGGCTGAACTAAAACAACTTCTATCGTACTGATCGTAAAAAGGAGACTATACTTAGGCACTGAAATATGTTTGGCGATCATTAGAACTGAAACATTACTGTTCCATTGCTCGTAACAAATCCAAATAATAATCATCACAACACAGATTAAAAGGATACTCATAAAAGCATGATTTGATTTCTTTTGCTTATCATTTTTTTTTGCCATGACAGGTTGTTTTTGGAGAGTGTGAAAGGTTAGTTTTATGAGTAAAGTGGTCAGCAGAAATAAAATCGCTGAACTGAAGAACACAACGCGAATACTGATACCGAATAAAATTCCGGACAAAAAAGTGGCCAAGCCCATTCCTAAACTAGCAAACCAATACCCATTATTGAAGATATTTGGATCTTTAACCTGCAAGAAAGCAATATAGCCGTTGATTGAAGAATTTAAGCCACCCAAGAAAAGGCCATATAAAGTTATTAAGACTGGATAAATTGGCCATTGAGGAAAGAACCCCAGTAAAAATAAAGCAATGACAACCCCAGTTCCGTTTAAATACATCAGTGGTTTTTGTTGCCAACTGTCAAAAAGTTTGCCGCCGATTAAATTACCAATCATCATTGCACCAGAAAAACAAAAAAGAACGTAACCAGCAGTTACCAGACTTTTGTTCAACGTACCATGAATGTAAAGCGTGGTAATTGGCATGATAAGACCAATTCCCATATTAACTAACATATTAGTGATTAAAACAGGTTTATTTTGCATGTAAATTAACGCCTTTCTTTTTGGCTCATCGTTTTCTCATTGTTTATTAATCTAACTATTACATATAGACCAGCAATTTTCAATGATTTTCAGAAACTACATTTAAGACAATAGAATTTAGACTTAGTATTAGAAGGAGATGGCAACTTTACCATTAGACTGCCTGTAGAATTTTAGTGCTAAATTTGGTAAAATAATTCGTGTTACGGTGATTTTTCATAATGCATTTTTATTTTCAAAATTATCTACTGAACATAACTAATTGATTTAAAAAAAGGGAGTTTATAAAATGTGTGGATTTGTGGGGTATCTTAACCAAAATGACGTCAATACTGATGTCATTAAATCAATGGCGGACCGAATTAAACATCGTGGTCCAGATGATGAAGCCTACTTTCAAGATGAAGGAGCCTCTTTAGGGTTCAGACGTCTTTCAATTATTGATTTGGCACATGGTAAGCAACCAATGCTAAACTCAACTAAAACGAAGGTTTTAACCTTTAATGGTGAAATTTATAATTATCAAGAAATTCGCGAAGAATTAAAAAAATTAGGTTACAAATTTCAAACAGACGTGGATTCGGAAGTTTTAATTCATGGTTATGATGCTTGGGGTGCAGATCTCTTACAGAAGTTGCGAGGTATGTACGCATTTGTAATTTATGATACCCAGAAAAAAGAAGTCTTTGGTGCTCGTGATCACTTTGGCATTAAACCACTTTATTATTATGACGATGGTGACTCATTCCTGTGGGGATCTGAAATTAAGGCATTTTTAGAGCATCCTAATTTTCATAAGAAATTCAATGAACGGCTATTACCAATTCATTTAAGTTTTGAGTTTATTCCTTCAAAAGAAACCATGTTTAAAAATGTTTATAAACTTTTACCTGGTACCTATTTCTTGCATAAAGATGGTAAAACGGAAACCCATACGTATTTCAAATTCAACTACGACCATATTGACGAATCACAAACAATTGATGAAGATGCTAAAAAGATTCGTGGAATTGTTAAAGATTCCGTTAAAGCACACATGATAGCTGATGTTGAAGTGGGAAGTTTCTTGTCAAGTGGTATTGATTCAAGCTATGTTTTGGCAGAAGCAGCTAAACTCAAACCAATTCAATCGTTTTCTCTTGGCTTTAATGACTCCAAATACAGTGAATTAAGTTATTCTACCGAGTTTGCTAAAGAAATTCATCAACAAAACACGCCATTAACAATGGACGGCGATGATTATTTTGATATCTTGCCAACGATCATGTATTACATGGATGAACCACTTTCTAATCCTTCAGCAATGCAACTTTATTACCTTTCCAAAGGAACCAGAGAACATGTTAAGGTTGCTTTATCTGGTGAAGGGGCTGATGAGTTCTTTGGAGGCTATAATACTTATTTGGAAGCCTTTCCTTTTGAACGTTATCAAAAGTGGGTTCCTCAGTTTGTTCGAACTGGTTTAGCACGACTAGTTCAAAATTTGCCTAGATTTCATGGCAAACGTTTCTTAGTCAGAGGTGCGCAGCCATTAAGTGAGCGCTATTATCGTGTTAACTATGTTTTCAATAAGCATGAACGTGACGAAATCTTACGTGATCCAAGTATAAACGTGGATTCTGGTGCTTACACAAAACATATCTTTGATGAAGTTAAAGGCAAAGATGAAATGACACAAATGCAATACTTTGATATCAATACTTGGTTACCTTTTGATATCTTGCATAAGGCTGATCGAATGAGTATGTGTAACTCGTTAGAAGTACGAACACCATTGGTTGATAAAGAAG
Source organism: Pediococcus ethanolidurans (assembly GCF_001437405.1). Lineage (GTDB taxonomy): Bacteria > Bacillota > Bacilli > Lactobacillales > Lactobacillaceae > Pediococcus > Pediococcus ethanolidurans. Next base: position 24,395 of record NZ_JQBY01000011.1, read on the forward strand.
TGGCTAAATTCGCGGCAACTATGCCAATCAAAACACGAATTCATAAAGATGAAACCAAAATTTCTTTGAGAACTGCTGCCGAAAGTGAACTTCCGGAACGAGTAGCTAAGAAAGAAAAAATGGGCTTTCCATCCCCAATCGCTAGTTGGATTAAAGAGGATAAATATCGTAAACGCATTGAGACGGCATTTAATTCAGATGTTGCTAAACGTTTCTTTAAACCGGAAGCTTTGATGCATATCTTGCATGAACATATAAACGGAAAGTCAAGTATGCAAAAGATCTTTACAATTTATACATTTATTCTGTGGTATGAAGTTTATTTTCCAGAAAATACTACAGCCACAACAAGTAAGTTAGTTCATCGCACACAAGTTTAATATTTTGGAGATGGAAAATATGGCACTCGAGATTGCCGAAATTACCATGATTTTGAAAGAACATCATCTGCTAAAACAGGTAGTAAATAATGTTAAAGGCGATCATCAAACAATTACGGGAGTTAAATATGACTCACGTCACACAGTTGCCAACGATCTTTTCTTCTGTAAGGGTAATTTTAAACCAGCTTATCTAAAAGTTGCACAGACTAATGGTGCAACGGTCTATATTGCAGAACAGCAATTTGAAGAAGTTCCTAAGATGTGTGGCATCGTAGTGACAAATGTTTCAAAAGCAATGGCTTTGATTGGTGCTGCTTTTTATGATTATCCTCAAAACGACTTATTTATCATTGCTTTTACTGGCACTAAGGGAAAAACAACGTCCGCATATTTTACGCACCATATTTTAAAATCAATTTCTGGAAATAAGGCAGCACTATTTTCAACTATTGATCGTATTACTGGTTCAAAACCAGACCAAGAGTTTAAATCTGATTTAACTACGCCAGAATCTCTGAATTTGTTTCACGATATGCGTGAAGCAGTTAACAATGGGATGCATTCACTTGTTATGGAAGTATCTTCTCAAGCCTATTTACGAAATCGTGTATATGGCTTACATTATGATGTAGGGATATTTTTAAATATCACCCCAGATCATATTGGTCGGAACGAACATCCAACTTTTGAAAACTATTTGCATTGCAAAATGCAATTATTGGTTAACTCAGATGTTTGTGTTATCAACGCACAAACGGCTCATCTTGAAGAAATATATCAAGCAGCTAAAGCAACAACAGATCCTCAAAAAATTTATTTATTTAAACAGGCGAATGCTAAAATTAATTTAGCGGTTCCAATTGACGTTGTTTATTACAATGATCGTGATGATTTGCGTTTGACTGAAATAGAAGTTAAAGAGGTTAGTCCAAAAGCTAAGGCGTTACATATTGACGGGCTATATGATTTAAGTATGCCGGGAGATTATAACCAAAGTAATGCAACTAGTGCTCTGATTGCCGCGGGATTAGCCGGTGCAACCTATGAACAAACACACGACTTATTAACGAAAATAAAAGTTCCTGGTCGAATGGAATCAATTGTTTCGAAACATCACGGTGTTATTTACGTTGACTATGCGCATAATTATGCCAGCATGAATGCCTTACTTAGTTTTTTGCGAAGTCAGTATCCAAATGGTCGTTTGATTGTAGTTGTAGGAAGTCCCGGTGATAAAGGAATTTCTCGGCGAAAAGGATTTGGTGAAGCATTGACGGCACATGCGGATATCGCAATTTTGACAACCGATGATCCAGGTTTCGAAGATCCTAATGCGATTATAGAAGTGATTGATAGTTATATTGATCATAAAAAAGTGCAGGTTAAAAAAATTGTTGATCGTTATTCAGCGATTAAGCAGGCAATTACAATTAGTCGTCCAGAGGATGTTGTGATCTTAGCGGCTAAGGGGGAGGATCCCTATCAGAAAGTTAGGGGTGTTAATACGCCATGGCCAACTGATATGAAGGTTGCTAAAGAAGTTTTGAAAGGATTGGCGTAATGGAAAACTCAAAAAATGATTATATTCCTGTGTTATTAGGTAGTGATTTTAATGCTTATGGAATGGCCCGTTCATTTTACAAAATGACCGGAAAAAAAGTTAAAGCATTTGCTGAAAAAGAATTAGCACCGACGCGATTTACAAAAATTGTAGATTTGGAACTAATTCCTGGTTTTTCAGAAGATCCAGTTTTTTTCGAAACAATGAAAAAGATTGCTAAACGCTATGAAAATCGTTCTGAAAAAGTTATTTTACTTGGAATGGGCGATGGCTATGCGGAATTAATCTCAAAGCATAAAGATGAACTTGCCAAGACTTTTATCTGCCCTTATGTGGATTATACGCTATTAAGGAAACTCAATAACAAAGAGCGTTTCTATGAAATTTGTGATAAGTTCGATTTGCCTTATCCGAAGACACGAATTATTACCAAAGCAGAGTATGAGAGTTCTGATAAAATTGAAGAACCATTTGGTTATCCAGTTGCTTTAAAGCCTGCCAATAGCGTTGAATGGCTTGATATTCATTTTGAAGGACGAAAAAAAGCATTTCGCATTCAATCGCGTGCGGAATTTGATGAAATTGTCGGGAAAATTTATGATAATGGCTATACTTCGGATTTAATTTTGCAGGATTTTGTTCCGGGCGATGATAGTAATATGCGTGTCCTTAATGCATATGTGGATCAGTATCATCATGTTAAGATGATGTGCTTGGGACATCCATTACTAGAAGATGTTGCTCCAGCGGCAATTGGTAACTATGTTGCTATTTTGCCAGAGTATAATTCAACCATTTATAAAACAATTCAAGATTTTCTAGAAAAAATTAATTTTACAGGTTATGCAAACTTTGATTTGAAATATGATTCACGTGATCAAACGTTTAAATTGTTCGAAATTAATTTACGTCAAGGACGCAGTAGTTTCTTTGTCACTTTGAATGGTTATAATTTAGCTCAGTGGGTTGTCAAAGATTATGTAAGTGAAGATTTAAAAAACAAACCAACTGTTTATGCTAATCGATCAGAAGACACGCATCAGTTATGGTTAGGTGTTCCGATCAAAGTATTTAAAAAATATGCACGTAACAATCGTGATAAATTAACTGCATTACAACTAATCAAACAAAAACGATATGGGATGACTGCTTTTGATAAAAAAGATATGAATCTCAAAAGATTTGCGTTGTTAACCTGGATGAATCATAATTATGTTAAAAACTTCGATCGTTATTTTGAAGAGAATAAGGGATGAGTTAAATGAAGGATTTCTTTACAATTATTGGTGGTATGGGGACACCGGCAACGGAAAGTTATTTACGTTTATTAAATAAACGAACCCCTGCTCATCAGGATCAAGATTATTTCAATTATGTTTTAGTAAATCATGCAACGGTTCCGGATCGTTCGACTTATTTAATGGACCATACGCAACCTAGTCCATTACCGGATTTGTTGGAAGATATTAAACAACAAAGCCAACTAAACCCTAGTTTCTTTGTAATTGCATGTAATACGGCACATTATTTTTATGATGAATTACAAGCGGTGACGACGGTACCGATTGTGCATATGCCACGCGAGACAGTTAAATACATCAAGGAAAAATATCCTAATGTTAAAAAGGTCGGGGTTATTGGGACTAAGGGAACAACTACTGATGGCATTTATGATCGTGAACTGATTAAGCAAAATTTAGAGGTTATCAAGCCAACTGATCAAATTCAAAAGTTGACAACCAAATTGATTTTTGAAGATATTAAGAACCAAAATTACGTTGATGGTGAACTTTTTCATGAAATTGTTAAACAAATGGTACAAAAACAAGGTGCGGAAGTTGTGATTTTAGGCTGCACAGAATTGTCTTATGCCCAGGAATTAGCTCCTGAACTAGAGATACCAATTGCTGATTCTCAATCGATATTGGTTGATAAATCGATCGAATTAGCAACCAAATTAAGAAAAAATAATTAATTTTAAGTAAGTAGGTAAGTGGCGGATAAGTAGTTGTGCAGGCAAAAATCAGTCATGACAAAAATTGGGCATTATGCTATACTTACTTTTGTGTTTGCGGGCATAGTTTAGTGGTAAAATTCAAGCTTCCCAAGCTTGCGTCGCGGGTCCGATTCCCGTTGCCCGCTTTTTCGTAAGAGAGTAGTACCTAAGTCTTTTTCTTTTAGCGAGTTCGGAATGGTGAAAGCCGAATAGAAAATATTAGCGAACGTGCTTTTATGGTTAAAACTAAAAAATTGAGTGGATTTTAAAAATCAATTAGAGTGGTACCGCGGGTTAACTCGTCTCTTACAATGTTTATTTGTAAGAGACTTTTTTTGAATTTACAAATGGAGGAACTAAAAATGGATTATAAGAAACAAATTGCACAAAGTATTGTCAAAGCTTTGGATGATAAGTTAGAAGAACAGGCTGTTTATGAAAAAATTGAAGTACCTAAAACCGTAAATTTAGGTGACTATGCTTTTCCAATATTTATCTTAGCTAAAACCTTACACAAGGCACCACAAATGATCGCAAAGGATTTGGTTGATCAGATCAATCAAACTAATTATGAAAAAGTTGAAGCGGCAGGACCATACGTTAATTTCTTCTTAGATAAAAATACGTTTAGTGATGAAGTTTTACAAACTGTTTTAACGCAAAATAGTCATTATGGTGACGCTACAGTTGGAAATAATGGAAAAGTTCCTATTGATATGTCTTCACCTAATATTGCGAAACCCATTTCAATGGGCCATTTACGCTCAACAGTGATTGGAAATTCTTTGGCTAATTTGCTTACAAAAACTGGTTATCAACCAGTCAAAATTAATCATTTGGGTGATTGGGGTACTCAATTTGGAAAGTTGATTGAAGCTTACAAACTTTGGGGAAGCGAAGAAGAAGTCAAAGCAGATCCCATTAATAAATTACTTGAATATTATGTTCGTTTTCATAAAGAAGATAAAGATCACCCAGAACTGGATGATGAAGCGCGCAAATGGTTTAAAAAACTTGAAGACGGTGATGACGAGGCTATTCAGCTTTGGCAGTGGTTCCGTTCGGTTTCTTTACAATCTTTCAAACGTATCTATGATAAATTAGGTATTACCTTCGATTCATACAAGGGTGAAGCCTTTTATAATGATAAGATGGATGAAGTTGTTCAAATTCTTGAAGATAAAAAATTATTAAAAGAAAGTCAGGGTGCAGAAATTGTTGATCTTGATAAATATAATTTAAATCCTGCACTGATTAAAAAAACGGATGGAGCAACACTTTATATTACGCGTGACTTGGCGGCTGCTATTTACCGTAAACGTACTTATGATTTTGTTCAATCATTGTATGTGGTTGGCGCAGAACAGATTAATCATTTTAAGCAACTCAAAGCAGTACTGAAAGAAATGGGTTTTGATTGGTCGGATGATATTCATCATATTCCATTTGGATTGATTACTTTAAATGGTAAAAAGCTATCTACTCGTTCTGGGCGAGTTGTCTTATTAGATAAAGTTTTAGATGATGCCATTGATTTGGCCAAGCAACAAATTCAGTCTAAGAATCCTGATTTAAAAAATGCTGATCAAGTTGCTCATGAAGTCGGTGTTGGTGCTGTCATTTTTCATGATTTAAAAAATGAACGCATGAATTCGTTTGATTTTGATTTGAATGAAGTTGTTCGGTTTGAAGGTGAAACAGGTCCGTATGTTCAATACACACGTGCACGTGCTGAAAGTATTTTAAGAAAAGCAGATCACAAAGTAACAGTTGCTGATCTGAAGTTATCGGATCCAAATGCTTGGGAAACTTTGAAATTCTTACAAGCATTTCCAGAAACTGTTTTGCGAGCAGTTAGAGAATATGAACCATCAATTATTGCGAAATATGCACTTCATCTTGCAAAATCATTTAATCAGTACTATGCAAATTCTAAAGTGTTAGTGAAAGATGATCAGTTGAACAGCCGTTTGGCACTTGTTCAAAGTGTCAGCATTGTGTTGGAAATTGCATTAAATCTTTTAGGAGTACAAGCACCATCAGAAATGTAAATTCAATAAGCATGGGAAATTTTTTCTCATGCTTTTAATATAGATAAAATGTGAAATATTTCGCATTTTGAAATACGAAATCAAGAAGCAGGCAAAGTTTAGACCTGATACAATATAATTGTTGAGGTATTAATTGAGCCGAATCATAGTTTGAGGAGGAAATAACCATGGAAATTAAAGGCTTCGGTGTTGAAGAATGGCTAAATGAAAATGAAAAAGCGGCTCAATTTGATATTTCACAAAGTACAATTAGTTCACTAACTTTGGGGGAATTACTTAACTTTGATGGTCAAGATTCAACAGAAGCATTCACAAAATATTTAAATACAAAATTAAATTATGGTTGGATTGAAGGTTCACCTGAATTTAAGCAGTTAGTCGCACAGTTGTATAAACGCGTCAACAGTAAAAATATTTTGCAAACAAATGGCGCAACCGGTGGTAACTTTTTAACATTGTTTAGTTTGTTAAATCCGGGGGATCACATAATTTCTTTGTATCCAAGTTATCAGCAACTTTACGATTTGCCTAAATCATTAGGTGTAAAGGTGGATGAATGGGATCTTGAAGAAGATTTAAACTGGCAACCAAGTCTTGATCAACTGCAGCGTCTGATCACGCCAAAAACAAAAATGATCTGTCTAAATAATGCACAAAATCCCACAGGCAGCCTCCTCGGCAAGCCGTTATTAGAACAGGTCGTTAAATTGGCAAGAAAAGTGGATGCGTATATATTAGCGGATGAAGTCTATCAGCCAGTTGATAAAATCGATCAGTTTCCCAACATCGCCGATTTATATGAAAAAGGAATTTCTGTGAACAGTCTTTCTAAAACCTATTCTGTTCCTGGGCTACGTATTGGTTGGATTGCAACTCAATCAGAAAAGCTTGCTGATACATTCAGAAAATATCGAGATTATACCATGATTTCAGGTGGCGTCATTAACGATACTTTAGCATGTATAACTTTACGAAACCGTAAGGCGATTTTACAACGTAACGGAAAATTAGTGAAAAATAATCATGAAATTTTAAAGCGGTGGGTTGCTTCACAGCCTAAAGTGGAAATTATCATGCCAGAACAGGTTTCAACAGCTTGTATTAAACTCAATATTAAAATGAGTGATGAGGATTTTTGTGAACAGTTGTTAAAGAAAACAGGTGTGTTGCTTGTTCCTGGCTCAAGATTCGATATGCCGGGTCATGCTAGGGTTGGTTATTGTACAGATACTAAGACTTTAGAGATGGGACTTCAAAAATTAGCCGATTTTCTTAAAAAGTGTGCTTAAGATAAAACAATAAGCTTATTTGAGAATAATACTTGGTTTTTATACTTGTTTCTGGGATAATGGGAACATTATAATTTTCTTGAAAAGAGGCTAACTTTATGATTAACCCCAAGCAACAAAAGAAATATGAACATTATTTGTCTCATGTCCCTGGCTGTCATGTTTTGGAAAATTCTGAATATAAGAATGTTATGAAAAATCTTCGTTATAAAAAAGTCGCCAAGGGACAAAATCTCATTGATCAGCATGATGATCGAAATTATACCTTTATGTTAAAAAAAGGATTTCTGAAAATTAAATCGTTTGATGCCGATGAAGAGTCGTCTTATATTAGTTTTCTTAGTCCCAATAGACTTTTTCCTTTAAGGGGCACATTTGTGGACAGCCTTTATTGTTATACGGTTACGGCGTTGACAAATGCTGAGGTGCTTTATATTCCAACCAAAGTGTTTGAAGATTTATTACAAAGTAACCATAAATTTTCATTAATTATTATTAGAAAAATGCAAGAAGTTATGTCGGAAAATGAAATTTTTATTCAAAAAACAGTTACTTCGTCTGCCAGAACACGCGTTATTCAGGTATTATACAATCTAAATGATAAGCACGGAGTTGATTTAGAGGTTGGCAGAAAAATTCCCTTTCCATTGCCAATTAAAGAAATTGCTTCAATTGCCGGAACAACTCGTGAAACTGCTGGTCAAGTAATTCATGACTTGATTGCACAAGATGTTCTTAAGTATTCGCGTAAATACTTTTTCTTTCCGTCCAGTGAATCTGATTAAGGACAGACTGTTATGCGTTTTTAAATTTTGCTATACTTGAGAGAGTCAATACGGAAGTGAAGTGCGATTATGAAAAAAAGTGAACGTCAAAATATTATTAAGGATCTTATTGTCAATCAATTAGTCACTAAACAAGATGATTTAATGACTTTGTTAAAGGCCCGTGATGTTGTGGCAACACAAGCAACCATTTCCCGTGATATGCGTGAAATGCACATTGTTAAGGGTGCTGATCATGAGGGAAATCAACGGTACATGATTTTTGAGACTAATGATGAGGATCCAACAGAAATCCTTTTTAAAACTTTTAAGCAAACGGCACAAAAGATTGATCAAATTCAATTTGTTAATATTGTAAAAACAACGCCAAATGATGGAAATCGACTGGCTGCCGTTTTTGATGACACTGAAATGACTGAAATTGTTGGCACCATAGCCGGGTTTGATACGATTGTCGTTTTTAGTCCTAACGAAACATTAGCAACGCAATTGCATCAAAAATTAAGTAAGTATCTATCTACAGAAGGCTAAAGTTAATAAGGACAGAGTGAGACATCGAATTTTAAGTGATGATTATCTAACTTAAAAGATTGATGTCTTACTCTGTTTTTGTTGTCTTGAAAACAAAAGAATGATTTTTAAGGGTCTTTTAAGTCGTGGTCAGAATTTCAAAAGGCTTCTTAAACTGTGATACAATACAGCTAACATTCAATTTCAAACGGAGACTTTTATGAAAACTAATAATTTCTTTTCTTCGGTTATGAAGATAATTAAACAAATTGGTCATTTTCTAGCACCATACTGGCATCAAGCTAGTAGATTTTTTGGACGTTACTGGCGAAGATTTCAGTTAACACGTTGGTTGATTATCCTCTTTTTAAGTTTCTTTCTTGTGATGAGTGCCTATTTAACCTACCAAGCCAAAACGGCTAATGTTGGTGATTTGAAAAGTGCACTCGAAAAACCAACTACCGTTTATGATGCTAAAAATAATAAGGCAGGATCGCTCTATTCTCAAAAAGGAACCTGGGTCAGTTTAAATAAAATCTCGATAAATGTGCAAAATGCGGTTATTTCTACAGAAGATCGAGGATTTTATAAAGAGTACGGTTTCTCAGTCAAGGGAATTGGAAGAGCAGCGCTGCTATATGGCATGAACAAAGTTTTAGGTCGTGACTATATTAGTGGTGGCGGTAGTACATTGACCCAACAATTAGTTAAAAATGCCTTCTTGTCGCAACAACAAACCTTTACACGAAAGGCAAAAGAGTTATTTTTATCAATTGAAGTAGAGAATGTGTATACAAAATCAGAAATTCTGGCAATGTATTTAAACAATGCTTATTTTGGTAATGGTATATGGGGCGTACAAGATGCTTCTAAGCGGTATTTTGGAGTTTCTGCAAGTCAATTGACAGTACCACAAGCGGCCGTCTTGGCAGGTATGTTGACTTCACCAAGTGCTTATAACCCAGTGGATCATCCAGCCGCATCAAAGCAACGGCGCAATGTGGTACTAGGTTTAATGGCTGAAAACAAAAAATTGACCACAGCACAAGCAAAAACATATCAAAAAACAACTTTAATCACTAGCAACGCTTATGCAGATACGAGTGATTATAAATATCCTTATTACTTTGATGCTGTAATTAACGAAGCAATTAGTCGCTATGGGCTAACTGAGTCTGATATTATGAATCGCGGCTATAAAATTTATACGTATTTAAATCAAAGTGATCAGACCAGTATGCAAAACAAGTTCAAAAATTCCAGTTATTTCCCTTCAAACGCTTCTGATGGGACGAAAGTGCAGGCGGCTTCAATAGCGATTAATCCCAAGACAGGTGGGGTTGCTGCCGTTGTTGGTGGCCGAGGCAAACATGTTTTTAGAGGATTTAACCGTGCCACACAAATGAAGCGACAACCGGGATCGACGCTCAAACCAATTGCGGTTTATGCACCGGCATTGTCCAGTGGCTATTCTTATGATTCAACGGTAACCGATAAATTACAGTCATATGGAACAAATAAGTATCGTCCCGAAAATTACAATAATCAGTACGTCGGCTCTTTACCAATGTATCAGGCATTAGCTGAAAGTCGCAATGCACCGGCAGTATGGTTACTCAATAAAATTGGAGTTGCAAAAGGTTATGCATCGGTACAAAAATTTGGTTTAAATGTCGATAAAAGTGACAAGAATTTGGCACTCGCCTTAGGTGGATTGACCACTGGAATTTCACCTTATCAATTGGCCAGTGCCTATACAGCTTTTGCTAATGAAGGAGAACTAGCGCAAACTGGATTTATTCGAAAAATAGTTGATTCATCCGGTAAAACAATTGTAAATAATACGACGCAAACTAAGCGTGTGATTTCCAAAAAGGTAGCTAAAGAAATGACCAGTATGATGATTGGGGTCTATAGTGATTCATATGGTACTGGCGTAAACGCTAAACCAGCTGGTTATACAATTGCCGGTAAGACAGGAAGTACCGAGTTAGATGGTTCTTCAAGTAGTGACGCCACAACTGATGAGTGGATGATTGGGTATACGCCAGACATGGTAGTGGCAACTTGGGAAGGCTTTGATGACACGACCAAGACAAATCATTTGGAGAATCTAAGTGGTGTTGGATTGAGTTCTCTGTTCAAGTCGGAAATGGAAGGTATTTTACCTAATACGGCTGGCACTAGTTTTAATACAAGTAATGCTTCCAGTTTGGCAACGGCTGAAAGTTCCAGCTCCGGGTCGGGTATCTGGAATAGTATTCAAAATGGAACGTCTAGTGCGGAAAAGAGTTTTTCAAAGGGAACAGAATCATTTAAACAAAAAGCTAGTGAATGGGTAGATAAAGCCAAAAGTTTTCTTGGTGGGAACTAAAGTTCATTAATGCAGGTATCAAAACAAGTTTGGTATGATACAATATCAGTATAATAAAAGGCGTAAACATCTAGGAGGAAGACAATGGCTGTTAATATTTACGATACTGCAAACGAAATGGAAGAAGAGCTTCGTCAAACAACTGAGTATACTAATTTGGTTGCAGCATATGCTGAAATGAAAAAAGATCCTAAAGCATATGATCTTTTTAAAGATTTTCAAGAAGTTCAAGTTAGTTTACAGCAGAAACAAATGAACGGTGAAGATCTAACTGATGATGAGATGAAGCATGCGCGTGAAATTGCTAGTGAAGTTGGCAATGTTGATGTGATTAAAACTTTGATGGATAAAGAACGTAGTTTAAATCAGTTATTAAATGACATTAATCAAATTATCACTAAACCAATACAAGAATTGTATCAAGATTAAGATTGAACACATTTTATATGGCGTAGTTTAATACAAACAGGGTTAGACAAATGATGACGATTTGTTCTGACCCTTTTTTATGAATCAAGGGGTATTTTTTATGAAATTTATTCATGCAGCAGATATTCATTTGGACAGTCCGTTTAAAGGGTTGCGCAAAGCACCAGATCAAATTTGGAATCTGATCCATGATTCAACTTACCATGCGTTTGCTAATATGGTATCCACCGCAATCAATGAGAACGTTGATTTTGTTTTAATTGTTGGTGATTTATTTGATCAGGTTCAACACAGTATTCGGGCAGATTTGTTTGTTAATGATCAGTTTGAAAGATTGAATCAACAGCAAATTCCGGTTTATTTAAGTTATGGTAATCATGATTATTTGAATGAAAATACCGAAATTATTGATTATCCAAAAAATGTTCACGTGTTTCCAAAGCAACCTCAAGAAGAATACCTAACTTTAAAAGATGGTACAACCGTTACGATTGTTGGCTTTAGTTATGATAAACAGGCAGTTAAAGAAGATGTTGTGGGTGGTTTTCCATCTAGAAGTCAAACCGATTTTGAAATTGGTACCGTTCATGGTAGTTTGGACACCCTTAATGCTCCTGAAGCAAACTATGCGCCCTTCTCAAAAGGTGAACTATTAGCGTTACATTATGATTATTGGGCACTTGGACATATTCATAAACGTCAGATTTTGAATGAAGATCCAGCCATTATCTACCCTGGTAACTTACAGGGACGACATAAAAATGAACCGGGTGCAAAGGGTTTTTACTTAGTTTCAAGCGAAGGCCAAAAGCTTAATCCTGAATTTATTGCAGCTTCAGTGGTTGACTGGCAAACGGTAATAATTGATGCCGAAGCAAAAGATTCGTTTGATAATATTGTTAAAAAGATTTTGAACGCAATTGAAAACCTATTTGATAAGAAGCCTACTTTTGTTGATGTCAAAATCAAAAATGCGCAAGACTTAGGGAACTCGATTTTAATACGAATTAAAGATGACAGTTTATTAGAAGTTGTTCAACAAAAACTACTCAAAAGCAGTTCGTCTTGGGTTTATGAAATTGCCCCCGTACCGACACATGAAATTTCTAATTTAAGTGCATTGGATAGCGAATTTTGGGAGCAGAGTCGTAAAAAAGTTTTTACTGCAGAAAATATAGATAAAACAGCGGGAAAGTTGTTGAACTATAAATTCATTACGGAAGCACTGGATGATGAATCTCAGGATACGCAACTTCAAGAATTAGCGGAAACTTTACTACTTGAAAATGGTGGTCGTGAGGAGCAAAACGATGAAGATATTAAAGATTAATGTATATGGATTTGGTAAATGGCAGGATCAACAATTTGATCTGACCTCTGGTTTAACCGTTTTTTCGGGACCTAATGAAGCTGGAAAATCTACTTTACGTCAGTTTATTTTAAGTGTTTTATTTGGGTTTCGAACTAAAAGAGGTGCTGACCGTTATTTAAGGTATGAACCCAAAAATGGTTCAAAATACGGTGGTGAACTTTTAATTGAAGCTCAGGGTCAACAGTATTTAATAACGCGAGTAAAAGGAAAAAGTGGAGGAAAATTAACTGTTACAAACGTTAAAGCGCAGGCAGTGTTACCTAATGAAACCTTAGAAAACTTATTAGGGCCAGTTGATGAGACTCTTTTTAACGAAATGTTTAGTTTTAGTCAAACTGAACTAGCTGAAGTTCGTCAGTTAAATCGAGATGAATTTAGGAAAAGAGTTTTAAAAATTGGTGCAGTTGGAAGTGATCAGTGGATTGGTCTTCAAAGCTCCTTTGAAAAGAGTGCTGATAAGATTTATGCCCCCAAAGGAAGAGTCCGTCCTTTAAATAAATTATTAAAGAAGTACGAAACTCTTAGCGAGGAAATTCAAACAGCTGCCAAAGAGACAGCGGAATATAAAAGTCAGTTAGCCTCTGTTAATGAAAATCGAACTAAACTAATTCAACTGCAGAAAGAAATCAGCGAAAGAAATGCGCAATTAGATAAGTTAAAACACGATTTATCTGGTTGGGAAGCTTATCAACGCTATTTAGAAATTTCTTCTAAATTGGATGTGAAGTTTTCAAAAATGCCATCAGATTCAATCGAAACGATTGAGCATCTGCATCAACAACTTGAAGAAACTAGGCAAGTAATTAAAAATTTACAAGAAAAAATTAATAATTTAGAACAAGAAAAACAAGAAAATCCGCGAATCTTATTTTATAGGAGTCATCAACAGCAACTCAAAGAGATTCAGCAAAATTTAACGAGTATTCAAAATACTTCAACACAAACTAGCCGTTTGAAAAAAGCACAGTCTGAAATTGACGAGGAAAAAGCTCAAATTCAGCTTCAAATAGGTACCAAGGAAGGAGTTCCTGAACCTTTTGATAACACTGAATTTATGAACCTTCAAGCTGATTTAAAACAAAAGAATGAAAAGGATCATTTAAAGCAAACTATCCAGGCACAAATTGTTGAGTTACAAAATAAATTATTGCAGACCAATAACAGTGGGGAAGGACAATTCGCCGGAAAACCTAAAAGTATATTTTTAGTAATAAGTATACTAGTCATTATTGTACCTTGGTTAGTTAACCTTTCTTTGGGTATAAAACTGGGATTATTAGTTTTAGGTTTGTTAGGAGTTGTTGGCAGCCACTTTTTGTTTGCTAATAAGAAACAAGCTTCGAATGCTGATTTAAATGAACAACTGGAAAGTTTAAAAAAACAACTACAAGAAATCATGGCGCAATTAAATGATTTGAATAACCAAATCACTGAAATTGGAGGGGAAAAGGGTCTTGAACAAAGTGACCCGCAAACATGGCCAGCCATGCAAAATGATTTAACACGTTTTAAACAATTAACACAATCAGAGCAAACAAATGAATCTCAAATTAAAAAAAATCAACAAACAATTTCAGAATTCACTAAAAAAATTAGATTATTAGCAGATTGGGTCGTTTTAACGGGTACGATTGATCAACAAATAGAAAATATTGATACTTACTTTAAAGAAATTACTAATGATCAACAAGAATTTCAAAAAACAAAACAAGACTTGCAGTATTATCAAGATCGGTTGAATCAATTGAAACTTGAAAATAAAAAAAATCAGGATTTAGAAACCAACCAATTACAAAAGTTATCTTTAACAGATTGGCATTCTTTTGTAACTGCCAAAGACTTGCAACTTGAACAAAATCATCTTGAGACTCAATGTGCACAGTTGAAACAACAACTTGGAGAAGTAACCCTGACTGATCTACAAAAATTTAATACTCAAGAAGAGATTCAGAAGCAACTGAATGCGCAAGAAGAACTTTTAAGTCAGTTAAGAGCTGAACAAGAAAAATTAGTTGAACAAAAAACAGTTTTAGGTACACAGATGCAACAATTGGCAAACGATGAAACGTATGCTAATTTACAACAGCAAAAGGCCAATTTGGAAGCGGAAATTTTAGCTCAAACTCGTAATTGGTTAACCGAAAAACTTGCTGCTCAGTGGATTGATGAAACATTATCGGTGGCTAGTCAGGGACGCCTACCTAGAATTATGGCGAACGCAGAACAATATTTTTCTTTGTTAACTAATAAACGTTACAATAAGATTAGTTTCGATGACGAAACAATTGTTGTATTTGATGCAAACCATCAGAATTATGAAGTGGGAGAGCTGTCTCAAGGAACCGCCGAGCAGTTATACGTGTCAATTCGATTAGCATTTGTCAAAGTTATGGCAGATTTAATTGATTTACCTATTATTATTGATGATGGATTTGTGAATTTTGATTCAGTTCGAAAACAAAATGTGATGACACTTCTCGACCAAATTAGTGAACAGCATCAAGTTATTTACTTTACCGCGGATGATGAAAGTGATAATTCAAATACAGGAGCTCAAATAATTCGTCTAAATTGATAAGGAGCATTTAAAAATGGATAATAGAAAACTTTTTGACTTTGCGGTTGATGAAACCTTAAACATTTTTGTTTTGATCAAAAGTGCAGAGGTTCGGGTAGCAAAGAATGGTAAAGACTTTTTGGCTATGGTGTTTGAAGATCGTTCTGGTGATATTGGTGGGAAATTCTGGGACGCCAATACACAAGATATTCAAAACTTTGAGGCTGGTAAGGTTATTTTCCTAAATGGTAAACGCGAAAATTATAAGGGAACTCCTCAGATTAAAATCTTAGGGATGAGACTGGCTACCAAAACTGAGCCCAATAATCCGAGCTTGTACACAAAAAAAGCACCGATGACGGTAGCAGATATGAAAGAAGAAATCAGTAAACTTCTTTTTGATATTACTAATCCTAATTGGAATCGCGTGGTTCGCTTTTTGCTTCAGAAATATGATCAACAATTTTATACCTACCCAGCGGCGAAAACGAATCACCATGCTTTTCAAGGTGGATTGGCTTTTCACACGCTTTCTATTTTAAGATTGGCAAAGAATGTAAGTGATCAATATCCGCAAGTAGATCGTTCGTTATTATATGCGGGAGCTATACTACATGATCTTGGCAAAACAATTGAATTATCAGGACCTGTTTCGACAACGTACACTGTTGAAGGAAATTTACTGGGCCATATTGTAATTATGGATGGTGAGATTGTTAAGGCCTGCCAAGAACTCAAAATAAGTGATAGTAGTGAAGATATTTTGTTACTGCGGCACATGATCGTTTCTCACCATGGCTTAAAAGAATATGGTTCACCAATCGAACCATTGCTTTTAGAAGCGGTGGTCCTGCATGCCTTAGATGATCTGGATGCCTCTATTCAAATGGTTACAGGAGCATTAAGTCATACGAAAGATGGTACTTTTTCGGAACGTATTTTTGGAATGGATGGTCGTAACTTCTATAAACGAATTGGCCATCAAACGGAATAAAGAGATAATAAAAAAGCTCGTTGCTTTCAAAAATGAAAGCAGCGGGCTTTTTATAATGAAATGAAACTAATTAGATGAAGAACTTGAGCTTGAAAGATAATCCGAAAGAACATTCTTCAAGTCGCTATCCTTAATTGAAACGTTACCTTTTTTAAGAACCTTAGCAACAACGCTCTTTAACTTAGAACTGCTGCTCATATCAGCTGCCCAGATACGTTCTTTAAGAGCTTTAGTATGATCACTCATCTTGCCCTTAGAAGGCTTGTTGAGCATCTTAATAACCTGATAACCATAAGTAGTCTTAACAGGAGTTGTTGTGTACTTACCCTCGTCAAGGGCAAAGGCAGCTTTAGTAAAGCTTGAATCTAAAGTTGTGTTTGTATCGTCAAATGCTGAAAGCTTTCCACCTTTGTTCTTAGTAGAACTATCTGTAGAATACTGTTTAGCTAACTTAGTAAAGCTTTCGCCCTTTTTAAGCTTTTTGATGACCGTTTCTGCAGTTGATTTCTTTGAAACAAGAATTTGAGCAACCGTAACCTTTGGTTGATAAGTCTTCCATTCTTTCTTCAAATCAGCCGTTGTGATCGTATCATTATCCTTTACGGCTTCCTTCAAAAGCAAGTTAGAACGAATTTCTTCTTTAAAGCTAGAAGTTGTCATTCCGTTTTGTGTTAATACACTCTTGAATTGACTACCATATTGGGTCTTGTAAGCATTGTACTGCTTAGTTACCGTCTTGCTAGAGACCTTACTACCGTAATCCTTTTCAAGGACTTTATTCAGGATCATTTGCTGAAGGACTTGTTTACCACTCGAAGTTGACTTCAAGCTACTGTAATAAGCACTTTCAGTAATTTTTCCACCCTTTGTTGTTGCAACGGTTTTGTTACCGCAGGCAGCTAAAGTCACTGCCATGAAAACGCTGGCTAATGCAATTAACCATTTCTTCATCCATAAACACATCCTAACTTAATTGTTTGAAAAAACTTCAATTCCCATCATAACATACAAACAGTTCGTTTTATAAGTCTGTATGAATCTTTAATAAAAATTCAAACTATATTCACGAATCGTTATTTGTTAGTTTTTTCATTGCCAACTGAATCTAGTTGATTATTAATATCTTGGGTTAGTTGTTCAATGCGGTCAAGCCGTGGTTGTAATTTATATTGAAAATGATCCACATCTTTTTGGATGGCATTTAGGGTAGGCTGACTGTCACTAATTGTTTGTTGTAAATTTTCAGTACTTTTTTTAAGGTTGGCAGTGGCACGACTAAACTGACGAATGCTTTCTATGGTTTCTTTAAAACTTTGTTGAATACTAGTTAAAAGGTTAGGGTGTGACAAAACATATTTACCACTATGATATCCAAGGATGGATAGAAAGGTAAGTTTAAGTAAACGATGTTTATTTTTTTTTGCCATTTTTTACGCTCCTAAATTAGCTTTGATTTCGTTTTGAATTTCACCAAGTTGTGCTTGTGAATAAGAATCTGTGTGATCACCAAAAATCATTTTAAAATCATCGGTTTCTGAATAACGGGGAATCAAATGAAAATGAGAATGAAAAACTGATTGATAAGCTACTGAACCATTATTATTGACAATATTCATGCCAATAATTTTGGGATTACTAGCTTTAATAGCCTGAGCAATCATTGGAATTTTTGCAAATGTTTTAGCTGCCAGCTCTGAATCATATGCAAAAATATCCTTTACATGTGTCTTAGGAACGATCAGTGTGTGTCCGGGTGTAGCTTGAGAAAGGTCTAAAAAAGCTTTAATGTTCTCGTCCTCATATATTGTGTAACTTGGAATCTCGCCATCAATAATTTTACAAAAAACACAAGATGCATCACGTTTGTTGGTCATATTCATTACCTCTTTTTCTTAATTAGCTTCATTATACCAATATTTAAGGGGAAGCCCAAAAGAACCTTGCTCATGAAATCTGTGAAAACAAGGAGTTCATGATATAATCAATTCAAATCAAGTATTGAAAGAGGCAGAAACTAAAATGGTTTTAAAAATTGAACATTTGGTTGGCGGTTACTCACAAATTCCTGTTTTAAAAGAAATTAATTTTGAAGTACACGAAGGTGAACTAGTTGGTCTAATCGGGCTAAACGGAGCCGGTAAGTCTACTACCATCAATCATATTATTGGTTTGCTAACACCACAAAAGGGAAAAATTACAATTGATGATAAAACTATCTATCAAGATAGCGACGCCTATAAAAAACAAATTGCATATATTCCAGAACTCCCTGTTTTATATCCTGAATTAACTTTGAAGGAACATATCGATCTGACTATTATGGCTTATCGATTAGATGCTAAAAAAGCTTGGCAACGTGCAGATGAGCTTTTGACAACTTTTCGGCTTGCTAATAAATTGGATTGGTTTCCGGATAATTTTTCTAAAGGAATGAAACAAAAAGTAATGATTGTCTGTGCTTTTTTGACGGAGGCTAAATTATATATTATTGATGAACCATTTTTAGGTCTAGATCCGTTAGCGACTGATGATTTATTGAAACTGATTGACGAACGAAAATCACATAGAGCTGCTGTGTTAATGTCAACTCACGTTTTGGATACTGCAGAAAAGTATTGTGATCGTTTCATTTTATTACATAATGGAAAGATTCAAACACAAGGAAACTTGGCTTCCTTACGAAAACAAAATCCTTCATTAGGACAATCACTAACTGATATTTATCTTGGCTTGGCAAGAGAGGGTGAAACGCATGAGTGATCTTTGGAAAAGAAGACAGCATGCTCATTTTCTGGAAATGTTGAAATATTTAAGATACGTTTTAAATGACCATTTTGTGATTGCTTTAATGTTTTTAGTTGGTGGACTTGGCTATGGGTATTCAAATTTTTTGAAGACTTTTCATACTACGAGTTGGTGGGCCGGCCCCCTTATCATTTTTTTCTTAGTGATCATTTTACAAATCGGTCGTTTAGCGAGTCTGTTAAAAAAAGCGGATCCTGTTTTCTTGTTGCCACGTGAACACGATATGCATGCTTATTTAAAGCAAGCACGATTGCACAGTTTGTTTTTCGGTATCTGCATCGAAATTTTGGGGACAGCAATTTTATTTCCTTTTATTGTGATTGCGTTTCATTTTTCTGGTTGGCAGGTTGCTGGTCTAGGCCTTGCTTTGATTATTTTGAAATTTGGTGAACTTTCAATTGAACTTAATCAACTGTACCAAAATCATGCCTTTATTTGGTGGTTATGGGTCGGAACTAGATGGTTGTTGCCAATTTGTTGGTTTATTGTGGGCATTTATGTAAATGTTTGGCTGACAGTTATTCTTGCATTAGTACAAAGCTTTATAGAAGTTTTTCAAGAAAACCGGCAGTGGACAACTAGATCATTGAATTGGCATTTAGCGGTTACGATTGAAGAACAACGCATGTTACGAATTTATCGATTCTTCAATTTATTTACTGATGTTCCCAATGTGCATGGAACAGTGCATCGTCGTAAATACTTGGATGGAATTTTGGCAATGATTAATCGGCGATCTAATAACACATATGTGTATCTGTTCTCTCGTGCTTTGCTCCGTAGTACCGTGTACAGTGGATTATATTTTCGCTTGACACTTCTAGGAATGCTCCTTTTAGTTTTTGTGCCTAATCTTTATTTGTCACTATTTTTACAAGTGGTGTTTATTTATCTGATTAGCTTTCAATTACTTCCACTGTTGGTCAATTATAATGAAAATGTATTTACACACTTGTATCCAATAAAAAATACAATTAAAATTGCTGGTTTTAACTGGTTACTCGCAAGATTACTGATTGCGACGTCGCTTTTGTTTGCAGTAGTAGTTGGAATTTCTAATATTTCACTAATTCAAGCTATTTTAAGTTTGTTATTAGGCGGGGTGGAAATTTGGATTTTAATTAAACTTTATTTTCCTGGCCGAATCAAAAAAATGAATTCTTGACGGGGTTAAGGACAATCTATAGAATTAATTGGTAACTGAATTTGAAAGAAAATTTGAGGAAAAATAATGAGAGTTAGAAACAAACCGTGGGCAGAACCACTGATTGAAGCTCATCCAGAAATGATAATTACGGAACCTGCAAAATTCAAAGGTAACTGGCAAAAACGGTTTAAAAAGGTTCAACCCATTCGAATTGAAATTGGCATGGGAAAAGGCCACTTTATTATTGAAATGGCTTTGAAGTACCCAGAAATAAATTTTATCGGCATTGAAATTCAACGATCTGTAGCAGCTATTGCTTTAAAAAAGGCGTTACCACAGACGTTACCCAATCTTCAACTGGTGCTAGCTGATGGCGCAGATTTAAATGAGTATTTTGACAACGGTGAAATTGATCGAGTTTATTTGAATTTTTCAGATCCGTGGCCAAAAACAAGACATGAAAAAAGACGATTAACCTATAAAACTTTCTTACAGGTTTATCGTACAATTTTGGTTGAACACGGTGTTATTGAATTAAAAACAGATAATCAGAGATTATTCGAATACTCGCTTTTGAGTATGAATAATTTTGGAATTATTTTTGATGGTGTTTATTTGGATCTTCATCATAGTGATGAGGCGCTTGAAAATGTCGAAACAGAATATGAACATAAGTTTAGTGAAAAAGGTCAACGAATTTATAAATTAAAGGGACACTTTTAGAGACGGTAAATATCAATAATGGTGCCAGTTTTAGCGTCTGCCAAAAATTCATATTGAATCAAGTTACCATCTTCATAGCGAGTGATTCCACCGTAATAAACAGTGGTTTTGATGGCGAATTTTTGTAACGGAGCTTGTTTCATCTCAATCCAAGAGCCCTCAATTGGACCTTCTTTTAGAAATGCTTTCCGAACGGTTTCTAAAATATCGTTAGCGGAAACATGTTTTTTATGAAATAAAAACCAACTTGCTAAAACACCAGTGGCTAGCCCAAGAGAGCCAATCGTGAGTTGTGTAATGGTGGTTTCTGGTTTTGACATTATGAATCACTCCTCTTTAAGATCTTATTTATAGTTATAGTATAACAAGATCACTTAAAATAACATATCAGAATGAGTTAAAGTAGAAAGGAAACAACCATGTTAATCAGTAGTTATAATCCCACAGAGCTGGGCGATGTTTTAGTTTGTATTTTAAATCCGGACTCAGAAACACAATCAATAGAAACAAAAGGAAACGTGACACGTATTTTTGATTCCAAGACTAATGTTACTTTAGGGTTTAATTTCAAAGAAGTTTCTCAGATACTTGGCAAACTGACTAAAAACGGCCAAATTGTTTTGACCGCTCAACAGGTTGCCAAATTAAATGACTATTTGAAAGAAAATGAATTTTCACCAGAACTTGAACCAGACACTCAAAGCAAATTTATTGTTGGTTTTGTAGAAACGGCTGAACCCCATCCTGATTCAGATCATTTGTTGATTACTCAGACGATTGTGGATCAAGACAAAAGGGTACAAATTGTGAGTGGCTCTCCTAATATGAAGGCTAAAATTAAAGTGGTTGTGGCCAAAGTGGGTGCCATGATGCCCAATGGTTTAATAATTTGGCCAGGCCAACTTCGTGGTGTCGACAGTTTTGGTATGATTTGTTCTGGAAGAGAATTGCAGTTACCAAATGCACCACAGAAAAAAGGTGCGTTAATTTTACCTGAAAATGATGATTTTAAAATTGGAACACCATTTGATTTTGTCCGGGGTGCAAAACTATTTAACACAAAATAAAGTTGGGTGAATAGAATTATGAAACACTATGATGGTCCTGCTTTTTTTCGAAAAGATCAGGATTCACTAAATAAACAAGTGAATAAAAAACGCGAAAAACGACGGAAACCATTGATTGAGAAGCAAACGCACACGAATGTGCCATTTTTAGATAGTGAGCGGACTAAGCCTGATATTACTGCAATGCAGCCTCATAACTTGGATAAACGAGTAATCTTACAGTCGATGGCTGAAGTAAAAAATCAGGCAAATGAATCTAGTGCGGCAAGTAGTGAAGCAAAGAGTGCGGCGATCTCCTTGTCTTCATTGGCGGAAGCATCTTATTCAAAATCCAATGAAGATGACTTTGAAACAGAAGCTTTTAGTTCAGCTAAATCTGAAACTAAAGCAGTCACAAAAAGGGCATCTGCAAGTTCTCAAAGCGCAAACTTAGCCAACGTTTCTTCCGCAAAAATTGATGTGGAGGCTGATCCAGTTTTTTCAAGTGAACGACAGTTTGAGTCTCGTCAAAAAGCCACGACCAGTCAAACGGATCCCGTAATTGCATCTTCAGATACCAGTACTCAAGGATATCAATTTCCTTCCGTTGATTTGTTAAAACCACCAGTACGACTAGATGCAAGTTCACAATCAGAATGGCTAAAATCTCAAGTTCAGAGTTTGAATAGTGCCCTGAACGCTTTTGGGGTAGATGCTAAAGTTGTAGACTGGACAGTGGGCCCCACAGTAACACAGTTTCAAATTGAACTGGGACGCGGCGTAAAAGTCAATAAAATTACTAATTTGACGGATGATTTAAAACTGCAATTAGCGGCAAAGGATATTCGAATTGAGGCTCCAATTCCAGGTAAAAGTACTGTGGGAATTGAAGTTCCCAATTTTAAGTCACGGCCAGTTATGCTTTCGGAAGTGCTAAATTCAACTGCTTTTAAAGAAAGTCAATCACCGTTGACCATTGCTTTAGGAGTTGACTTGTTTGGGCAGCCAAGAGTTTATGATTTGAGGAAAATGCCACATGGACTAATTGCAGGTGCTACTGGTTCTGGTAAAAGTGTGTTTATTAATAGTCTATTAATTTCGATTCTGTATAAAGCAACACCACGGCAAGTCAGATTACTTTTAATTGATCCTAAAACCGTTGAACTAGCTCCATATAATGAATTACCTCACTTATTGGCACCAGTTATTTCGGATCCCAAATCAGCATCTGCTGCTTTAAAATGGGTTACCAATGAAATGGATGAACGTTACGAAAAATTGGCTGCTGCCGGTGTTCGAAATATTGAACAATTTAACCAAAAGGCTGAAAATACTGGACATGCTGCTGATTATTTGCCTTATATAGTGGTTGTCATTGACGAGCTAGCGGATTTGATGATGGTGGCTTCATCCGAAGTGCAAGATTATATTGTAAGAATCACACAAAAGGCAAGAGCAGCGGGAATTCATCTGATTATCGCAACGCAACGACCAAGTGTTGATGTGGTAACCGGATTAATAAAGAATAATATCCCAACTCGAGTTGCCTTTATGGTTTCAAGTCAAATTGATTCACGTACAATTTTGGATCACAGTGGGGCAGAGAGGTTACTTGGTCGCGGTGATATGCTGTTTCTTGGTAATGGTGCCAGTACGCCTATTCGTCTGCAAGGGTCTTACGTAGATGGTGAGATTGACGAAATCACGAATTTTATTAGGTCAGAATCACAACCACATTACGAATTTGATCCAGATTCGTTAAAAAAACAGGTTGAACAAATTGATGAACAGGATGATTTATTACCTGATGTTTTAGAGTACCTTGCTGATGAAGATACGATATCAACTTCTAAGTTACAACGAGTGTTTTCAATTGGTTATAATCATGCCGCAACGATTATTGATCAACTTGAAAATCAAAATTACGTTTCGCCGGCACGTGGATCAAAACCACGTGAAGTTTATTTTACTCAAACAGATTTGAAAAAGATTCATGATGAACAGCCTTAATTTCGGTAAAAACGCTTTTTTATTGTGGTAAACTATTAACAAAACTGATAAAGAGGAAGAGAAAATTGGATAACAAGACAACATATTATTTTATAGGTATTAAAGGTTCTGGAATGAGCTCATTGGCATTAATTCTTCATGATGAAGGTTATACAGTAAAGGGTTCCGATATTGATAAATATACTTTTACTCAGCGTGGATTAGAGCAAGCTGGAATTGAAGTTTTACCATTTGACGAAAACAATATTAAAGAAGGCTTAACTGTCATTGCAGGTAATGCTTTTACAGATGATCATCCCGAAATAAAAAAAGCGCGTGCCATGGGCTTACCAGTCACTAGATATCATGAATTTTTGGGTAAAATGTTGTCAGGTTATACCAGTATTGGTGTTGCTGGGGCACATGGAAAGACAAGCACAACCGGATTACTTTCGCATGTCTTAAGCGGTGTCGCACCAACCAGTTACTTGATTGGAGATGGAACCGGAAAAGGCACGCCAAATGCACGTTTCTTTGTGTTTGAGGCAGATGAATACCGCCGTCATTTTATGGCCTATCATCCAGATTATATGATAATGACGAATATTGATTTTGATCATCCTGATTACTATACCGGAATTGAAGATGTCTACCATGCTTTCCAAGATGTTTCGCAACAAGTTAAAAAGGGAATCTTTGCTTGGGGTGATGATGTTAATTTACGTCGCTTAAAAGCTGATGTACCGATTTATTACTACGGAACTGGTAAAAATGATGATTTTCAGGCGCGTGATATTAAACGAACAACTTTAGGTTCAGAATTTGATGTTTATCATGAAGATGAATTTCTGGGTCATTATCAAATTCATTTGTATGGCGAACATAATGTGTTGAATAGTTTGGCAGTTATTGCAGTTGCCTACTTTGAAAAGGTTGATTTAAACGAAATTAAAGATGAATTATTAGACTTTAAGGGCGTTAAGCGTCGTTTTTCTGAAAAGAAAGTTGCAGATATGACTATTATTGACGATTACGCGCATCATCCATCTGAAATTAAGGCGACACTTGATGCAGCACGTCAAAAGTATCCAGAAAAAGAAATCATTGCTGTTTTTCAGCCCCATACGTTTAGTCGCACCATTGCTTTGTTAGATGATTTTGCGAAAAGTTTGAATTTAGCTGATAAAGTTTATTTAACTGATATTTTCAGCTCAGTTCGAGAAAAGAACGGCAAAGTTTCATCAGCTGATTTAGGAGCTAAAATTAATAAGGGCGGCGAAATTCTCCAGGCAGATAATATGTCACCACTTTTGGATTATCATAATGCTGTAGTTGTTTTCATGGGTGCTGGGGATGTTCAACGTTATGAAAAGTCATACGAAGAACTACTTAGTAATTTAAGTTTTAAAAATAATTAAAAAAACTGACTAATTTTGACCTTTTCCCTTGATTCATTTTTTTAATCTGATAGAATGTATTCAAATTGAATGAAAGAAGGAATTTGGTATGCAAGAACCGCGAAATCTTGTTAATACTGAGGTTGGTCTCAGTACGTTTATGACGAGAATGTATGGATTTATGGGATATGCCGTGGCACTTTCCGCAATTGTTGCCTATTTGAGTGGTGTCGTGTTTAGAGCACAGGTTATGCCAATCCTTTCAGGACATCCGTTTATCTTTTTGATTGTCTTACTTGGCTTATTAGTCTTCAGTGGAATGGCAAGCAGAAAAGCACTTCAGGATGCTAGTACAGGGTTTCTGATGCTGACGTTGTTTGCCTTGTTCTTTGGATTAGAATTTTCGTTTATCTTTTTAACGTTTAATTTGCCTACGATTGCCTCAGCCTTTGTATCAGCTGCCATTACGTTTGTGTCGATGTCGGTGATTGGAGCCACAACTCACAAGGATATGACAAAAATTGGTAATCAACTTTTTGCAGCTTTGATTGCTTTGTTTGTTGTTATGCTCGTCAATATGTTCTTAAGAAGTGCGATGATTAACTATCTGTTTTCTTTTGTGGGTGTTATAATTTTTGCTGGATTGTCAATGACTGATACCAACAAAATGAAGGCTCTTTACTTACAATATGGTGATCAGGTTTCTATGAGCGGCTTAGCTATTCAAGGGGCATTGCAATTGTACTTGGATTTCTTGAACTTGTTCCAATTCTTATTGCAAATCTTTGGTGGCTTTGGCAGCCGTGACTAAATAGGGTTTACTAGAACTAACTTGCAGTTATTGCAGGTTAGTTTTTTTATACAAAGAGTTGACCAATCTAAGTTATGAAACGAATAGTCACAATAAACGTCCGGAATTTGTTAAAATGGAATTATGAATACAAAAGGAGAATACAATGGCCGATAAAAGATTGCTTTTGATTGATGGAAATAGTGTGGCCTTTCGGGCGTTTTTTGCGTTGCATAATGCGCTAAGTAAATTTACAAATCAAGATGGGTTACATACCAATGCGATATATGGATTTAATAAAATGCTGGATCATATTTTAGAAATTGTGCAACCGACTGATGCATTAGTTGCTTTTGACGCTGGCAAGACAACTTTTAGAACAGAAATGTTTGATAACTATAAGGGAGGACGGTCGAAAACGCCACCCGAACTTTCCGAACAGATGCCGTATTTACGGGAATTGTTAAAGGGCTATGGCATTAAAACCTATGAATTAGCTAATTATGAAGCCGATGATATTATTGGCACACTTTCTAAACAAGGTGAAGAGGCCGGTTATGAAGTTACAGTTGTTACTGGGGATCGTGATTTGACGCAGTTATCCAGTGATAAGACGACCGTTTCGGTGACGATCAAGGGTGTTAGCGAAGTTGAACATTATACACCAGCTCATGTGCAAGAAAAGCTTGGTTTACGACCAGCACAAATTATCGATATGAAGGGACTTGCCGGCGATACGTCTGACAATTATCCTGGAGTCACTAAAGTCGGTGAAAAAACGGCAATTAAACTTTTGAAACAGTATGATACGGTTGAAGGTGTTTATGAGCACGTAGATGAAATGAAACCTTCTAAGCTTAAGGAGCATCTTGTTGAAGATCGTGATAATGCTTTTCTGAGTAAAAAATTAGCCACAATTAATCGTCAAGCACCAATCAAGGTAACTTTAGATGATTTGCAGTATTCGGGTAAAAATACGGCTACTTTGGTTGATTTTTATGAACGAATGAATTTTCAGTCTTTTCTAAAACAAATGCGTTCGACAGAAGGCTTTGAAGATCAGCAAACAGTTCAAGAAATTTCATACGTAGAATTGACACCCAAAAATTTAATCGAGGTAACCAAACTACCAAGTGAGCTTTCGTTTTATCTTGAGATGCCTGATAAGAATTACCATACGTCGAGTTTTGCGGGATTTGGAATTGGATGCGATGAAAAATGGTATGTTTCACGAAATGTAGATCTATTGTCAGATGCCACTTTCAAACAACTGTTTTCAGATTCTCAAAAACAAATTAATGTTTTTGATTTGAAGCGGACTTATGTGGGTTTAAATCGATTAGGTGTTTTATTTACAAATGGAAAAAATGATATTCTATTACAATCATATTTATTGGATACCAACGATAATTCAAATGATTTAGGTGCTTTAGCACACCGCCATGGTTATCAGGATATTCAATCTGATGAAGAAGTTTATGGCACTGGCGTGAAACGTCATATTCCTGAGGATGATTCACGTTTCTTTAAACATTTGGCAACTAAATTACGGGCAATTCAGCAGTTGGTTCCTCAACTTCAGGTTGAACTGAAGCAAAACGAACAACTCGATTTATACACCAATATTGAATTGCCACTAGCATTGGTTTTGGCAAAAATGGAAATTGCTGGCATTAAGGTAGATACTGATCGCCTTGAGCAAATGCAAAGTGAGTTTACAGAGCGATTAAGTGAAATTGAGCAAACCATTTATAACGAAGCAGGTGAAACCTTCAATATCAAATCGACTAAGCAATTGGGGACGATTTTGTTTGAAAAGCTTGGATTACCAAGTTCTAAAAAAACAAAAACGGGTTATTCAACTGCAGTTAGTGTTTTGGAAGGATTGCGAGGACAAGCACCAATTATTGATAACATTTTAGTTTATCGACAAATTTCTAAGATTCAATCCACCTATGTAAAAGGTTTGTTGAAGGTGGTGCATTCAACTGATCAAAAAGTACACACCACCTATTTGCAAACCTTAACACAGACGGGACGGTTGTCTTCAATTGATCCTAATTTGCAAAATATTCCCATTCGACTAGAAGAAGGGCGAAAAATTCGTCAAGCTTTTGTTCCCAGTAAAACAGATTCACAAATTTTCTCTTCTGATTATTCTCAGATTGAACTGCGTGTTTTGGCTCACATTACGGGTGATAAAAATCTGCAAGCGGCTTTTAAAAACGATGAGGATATCCATGCTAGTACAGCAGTAAGAATTTTTGGCCTAAAAGATGCCTCTGAGGTGACACCTAATATTCGTCGTCAGGCTAAAGCGGTTAATTTTGGAATTGTTTACGGCATTAGTGATTATGGCTTATCGCAAAATATTGGTATTTCGCGTAAACAAGCGAAGGCCTTTATTGATACGTATTTTCAAGAATTTCCGGGTGTGAAAAAATATATTGAAAATATTGTACAAAGCGCACGTGACAAGGGTTACGTTGAAACGATTGCCCACCGTCGCCGTTATTTACCAGATATTAATTCAAGTAACCACAATCAGCGCGCATTTGCGGAACGAACGGCAATGAATACGCCAATTCAAGGAAGCGCTGCAGACATTATTAAAATTGCGATGATTAGAATGCAGGCACAATTAGAAACACGCAAGCTAAAAACCAAAATGTTGTTGCAAGTGCATGATGAATTAATTTTTGAAGTGCCCAATGACGAATTAGAAGAAATCAAAAAATTGGTTCCAAGTATAATGGATTCAGCAATAAAACTTGATGTCCCTTTAAAAGTAGAAAGTGCCTTTGGAAAAAGTTGGTACAATGCTAAATAGTAAATAATAAGAAGGAATTACTATGCCTGAATTACCTGAAGTTGAAACAGTTAGACGTGGATTGACAGCGCTTGTAACTGGTAAAAAAATTAAAAAAATTGATGTTTATTATCCTAAAATGGTATTGCCTAATGAAACCGAGTTTGTTAAACAATTAACAAATAGGACAATTCAAGAAATTGAACGTCGAGGTAAATATTTAATTTTTCATTTTGACCAAGATGTGTCAATGGTTTCTCATTTGCGAATGGAGGGAAAGTACTCTGTTCATTCTCATGAAATGCCCCTAAATAAACATGATCATGTTGTTTTTGAATTTACTGATGGAACAGAGTTGCGCTATAACGATACAAGAAAATTTGGTCGAATGGTAGTAGTACCAACTGGTGAAGAGTATTCGGTTGCCGGTTTAAAAACAATTGGACCTGAACCAACACCAGCAACTTTGAGTCTTGATTATTTAACAACAACGATGAAAAAACATCATAAGGCGATTAAGTCCTTTTTACTTGATCAAAATATGATTGCTGGTCTTGGCAATATATATTGCGATGAAGTCTTATGGTTAGCCAAAATACACCCATTACAACCAACCAATACAGTACCAGTTGATAAAATTGCAATTCTAAGACAAAAGATTTTTGATGAACTTGATTTGGCGATTCGCGCCAAAGGGACGACAGTTTTTTCGTATTTAGATGCTAGCGGACATGCAGGGAGCTTCCAGAATCAACTACACGTTTATCAACGAACTGGCCAACCGTGCGAACGGTGTGGGACACCCATTGAAAGAATTAAAGTTTCTCAACGTGGAACTCATTTTTGCCCGTTTTGTCAAAAATTAGTTGAGGTTGATGACTAATGGTGCAAGTATTAGGTCTGACAGGCAGTATTGCAACAGGAAAGTCTACAGTTAGTCAGTATTTAAGAAAATTGGGTTTTCCAGTTGTTGATGCTGATTTAATTTCCCGTGAAGTTGTGAAGCCAGGAATGATCGCCACACAAAAATTGCGACAAACTTTTGGTGATCAAGTATTTGATAATAATGATGAGCTTAATCGAAAAGAACTTGGTCAATTAGTGTTTTCTGATTCCGAAAATATGAAAAAACTAAATGAAATAATGCAACCGGCAATTAAAACCGAAATTATTCGGCAAATTGAGAAACTGAAAAAAAGTTCAAAAAAATTGATTGTTTTGGATGCACCCTTACTTTTAGAACAGAACTATCAATTCTTGGTTGATCAGGTTATGGTAGTAGTAAGTTCACCAACAGTTCAGTTACAACGGTTACGACAACGAGATGGGTTGTCAATGAAAGAAGCACAAGCACGAATTTCGAGTCAATGGTCGCAAAAGAAGAAACGATTGATGGCTGATGTTGTTATTGACAACAGTACGTCTATTGAAGAAACCCACCGGCAAGTGTTAAAATGGCTTGACAATAGTAAGTTACGTTAATAAGTGGAGGTAAGTAGCCCATGAGATGTCCACACTGTCACCATAATGGTTCACGTGTTGTCGATAGCCGTCCAACAGATGATGGTCGTGTTATTCGACGGAGAAGAGAATGTGAAGCATGTGGATTTAGATTTACAACGTTTGAACGTATTGAAGCATCACCGTTATTGGTGATTAAGAAAAATGGTACCCGAGAAGAATTTAATCGCGAGAAGATTCTTCGTGGGCTTATTCGAGCTGCTGAGAAACGACCAGTTGGCGCGGATGAAATGTCTAAGATTGTTGATGAAGTTGAAAATAAAGTTCGCGGATTAGGTGAAAATGAAGTTTCAAGTCAAATTATTGGTGAGTACGTCATGAATTTGCTCGCAAAAGTAGATGAAATTGCGTATATTCGCTTTGCTAGTGTTTATCGCCAATTTAAAGATATGAATGTCTTTATGAAAGAACTAAAAGATATGATGGCAAAAGAAAAAGATACAAAGAAGACAACCACAGGCAAAGATAAAAACGATGGTGGCGAAGCGTAATGAACAAAGGGTGGGCAAATTTAAGTCCCAAGGATGGTTTTTTAGTTACCCAACAAGCATATCTGAGTAATTTTGATCAACAAGTACTGACTTATTTGTATCAGCCAATCATAGGAGCAAAGGCTTTTAGTTTGTTTTTGACACTTTGGACAGAAATGAATCCAATGGGGATCCGTTCAGAAAGAAAATCTCATTTAGAATTATTTGATATTCTAAATTGTGATTTACCAGAATTTTATGCAAGCCGTCAAAAACTTGAAGGAATTGGTTTGCTAAAGTCGTTTGAGGGAGAAGATTCACTTGGACACTTTTTTGTTTATCAACTTGATAAACCGGTGTTTCCAGATAGTTTTTTCAAAGATGCTTTGTTAAGCAGTCTATTGCTTGAAGCAGTTGGCGAGCGACGTTTTTCAGAATTGGCAGATCATTTTAAATTGATTCAAACTAATACCAAAGATCTTAAAAACGTTTCAACTGATTTTTTAACGGCTTTTCATATTTCTGAACAAACACTTAAAGAACCTAATTCTTTAATTCGTGAAACTCAGGCAGAATTTAAAAAAGCTAGTCAAACCAATCAAGCAACAGAGATAAGTTTAAAGAATACAAATTTTGATTTCAAACTGTTAAAAGAGTTGGTAAGCAAGGGGTTTACCCAGTGGAGTTCCGTAGATGAGGCGCAAAAATTAATTTTAAGTGAGCATCTTTTATATGGAATTGATGAGGTTGAAATGGCTCGTCAAATTGGACAGGCCACTGATTTGATTTCCAATAAATTGAACATAAAAAAACTGCAATTGCAGATTTCAAAGGACTTTACAGCACATAGTACGGAAACACAGAAGTATGTTGCCGGAGCCGAGCAACCAGAAATTGTCAGTAAAGAGGATAAGTCTGAGCTTTCTAAGGAAGATCAAGAACTAATTAAAGCTGCTAAAGCGTATGCACCGGCAACTTATTTGGAAAATCTAAAACTTTCAATTCATGGCGGTTATGTGACGTACAGTGAAAGACAATTGTTAAAGGATTTAATCGATCGTAATTTGTTTCCGGTTAGTGTAATTAATATTTTGATTTCTTATATTGTGGTTGATCGTGAAATTACAACATTACCTAACAAACTTGTTGATACAATGGCAAATAATTGGAGCCGGGCCCATGTCACAACTCCAGAGGCGGCTGTATTACAGATTAAAAACTTTGCAAAAGCTAAAGCAACAACGCGAAAACAGGCAAATGCACGCAGAATAGTGACTAAAGAGACCTTACCTGACTGGGCAAAAAATGATAAATCTACGCAGACAACGACCATTAACAAGAATGATCAAGAACGGTTAAATCAACGATTAAATGCACTTCGAAAACAACACAAGGAGGACAAGTAGACATGGAAAATGTGCGCGAAGTATTAAAAGAACTTATGAGCAAACGTAAGCTAGATACTAAGTTTCAGGATCTGATGTCTGCTGTGTATGAGGATCCCGATGTTTTAGCATTTTGTCAGAAACACAAAGCAGAATTATCACCTGATAGTGTGGCTCGTTCAGCATCTAAGCTATATGAATATGTTCAGGAAAGAAATAAATATGATCGTCATGAACCAACTTTGATGCCAGGATACCAGCCGATTTTGATTGTAAATAATCATTTAATTGAGGTTTCATATCGACCGAGTAAACAGCTGTTGGCAGATGAAAAACAGCGTGCATTTAATTCACGCATAAAGTCTGTCAATATGCCTAAAATGATTCGACGGGCACGATTTGAAGATTTTTATCCAGATGCCAATCGTCAATCTGCTCTAAACGCGGCGTTGGATTTTGTTCAAGCCTATGAAGCAAACCCACAGCAGTTTCATAAGGGGTTATATTTATCAGGAAGTTTTGGTGTTGGAAAAACTTATTTGTTAGGTGCGATTGCTAATGAACTGGCGTCACAGGAATTTGTGTCTACTTTAGTTCATTTTCCTAGTTTTGCAGTTGAAATGAAAAATGCAATTGGTGAGAATAATTTAACGGAAAAATTGAATGCCATTAAAAAAGCACCCATTTTGATGCTAGACGATGTAGGGGCTGATGCAATGTCTAGCTGGGTGCGTGACGAAGTATTAGGAGTTATTTTAGAATATCGTATGCAAAATGAATTACCAACGTTTTTCAGCTCTAATTTTTCAATGGATCAATTGGAAAAAGAACATCTTCAGGTCAATCAACGTGGGGAATCAGAACCTTTGAAGGCTAAACGTTTGATGGAAAGAATTAAGTTTTTAGCTACTGAGATTACCATGGTAGGTGTTAATCGTCGCCAATCTTAATTACACAGTTCTTAAAATGAAATGTGAAATCAGTTATTGACTTTTTTTCAGAGTGTGGTTTAATTAGTTTTGAAATCAAAGAAAAGACATGATCATTGTTAAATCATCCAGAGAATGGTGGCTATAACTGGAAGCCACCTATGAGTGCCAATGACTACCACTTTTCTGAGCCTGGTGGAAATATCAGGACGGATTGTTCCCGTTATCGAACCCAATGAGATGCAGACAGATTGTTTGCAATCTTGGGTGGAACCGCGTTAATAACGTCCCGAGTACATGAAAGTGTATTTGGGACTTTTTTTATACCAAAAATTAGAAAGAAGCGAAGCAAATATGGCAAATATTGAAATTACATTAGCTGACGGAGCAAAACGTTCCGTTGCAAATGGTGCAAGTGTGTTAGATGTTGCAAAAGAAATTAGTGTTAGTTTAGCTAAGAAAGCTGTTGCTGGAAAACTTAACGATCAGTTGGTTTCTTTGGACCAAGAATTAAATGAAGATGCCAAACTTGAAATTGTAACTAAGGATTCAAATGAAGGATTACAAGTTGTTTGGAACACTGCAGCTGTAGTTTTAGAGGCAGCAGTTCATGAAATTTATCCTGATATTCATTTTGGAACAAAGGGAAATGTGGAACATGGATTTTATTGTGATACTGACAATGGCAGTGAACAAATTAGTGTCGATAGTTTACCTGCAATCGAAGACAAAATGAGAGAGTTAATCAAAGCTAAATTACCTTTGAAGCAAGAATTTTTGTCAGAAGCAGAAGTACTTAAATTAGTTGATGGCGACCCATACCGAGCTAAATTGACGCATGCACAGGCCAAAGATGATAAAGTTAGTGTTTATAAACTTAACGATAACGTTATCTTAAATAGCGGCGTTGTACTGGCTAATACTCAAGATGTTAAAGTCTTTAAGCTGTTATCTGTGGCCGGAGCTTATTGGGAAGGCAAGTCAAGTAATCCAATGCTTCAACGAATTTACGGGACAGCTTTTCTAAAGCAAAAAGATTTGGATGCCGAGTTAACACGTCAGCAAGAGGCTCATGATCGTGATCATCGTGTAATTGGTAATAATTTGGACTTGTTCTTTGTTGATCCTAAAGTCGGGGCCGGATTGCCATATTGGATGCCAAAAGGTGCGACAATTCGTCGTACAATTGAGCGTTACATTATCGATAAAGAAGTTGCGAATGGGTATCAACATGTCTATACACCTGTATTGATGAATCTAGATGCTTATAAGACTTCAGGTCATTGGGAACATTATCGTGAAGATATGTTTCCACCAATGGACATGGGTGATGGCGAAATGTTGGAATTACGGCCAATGAATTGTCCTTCACATATCCAAGTTTATAAACATCACATTCGTTCTTACCGAGAATTACCAATTCGAATTGCTGAATTAGGGATGATGCATCGATATGAAAAATCCGGTGCTTTATCTGGGTTACAACGTGTTCGTGAAATGACTTTAAACGATGGTCATACTTTCGTTGCACCTGATCAAATTCAAGATGAATTCAAAAAAATTCTTAGCTTAATGGTTGAAGTTTATGATGACTTTGATATTACTGACTACACATTCCGTTTAAGCTATCGAGATCCAAAGAACACGAAGAAGTACTTTGATGATGATGAAATGTGGAATAAGTCGCAAGCAATGTTAAAGGCTGCTATGGATGATCTTGGCTTAGACTATGTCGAAGCAGAAGGTGAAGCTGCTTTCTATGGTCCAAAGTTGGATGTTCAAACTAAGACTGCATTGGGCAATGAAGAAACATTATCAACAATTCAATTAGACTTTATGCTTCCAGAGAGATTTGATCTTCATTATGTTGGTGCTGATGGTGAAGAGCATCGTCCAGTTATGATCCATCGTGGTTTGGTTTCAACTATGGAACGATTTACAGCTTACTTAACAGAAATCTATAAGGGTGCTTTTCCAACTTGGCTAGCACCAAAACAAGTCACAATTATTCCTGTTAATCCAAAATTCCATGGCGCTTATGCAGAAAAATTACGAGCAAAAATGGCTGCTAAACACATCAGAGTCGATGTAGACAATCGAAACGAAAAGATGGGTTACAAGATTCGAGAAGCTCAAACACAAAAGGTTCCTTATGTATTGGTTGTAGGAGATCAAGAACTTGAAGCTGGGACCGTTAATGTTCGTAAGTATGGGCAAAAAGATTCTGAAAGCGAAAATAACAATATGTTTATCGATAGTCTTTTGGCTGAGATTCAAAATTATAGTCGTACAGGTGATAATGCCAAAAATGATGAACTTATTAAGTAGGACATTCTTGACAGATGTACGTGAATTTGATATTCTATATTAGTTGAGAAATTAAGCAGAGGCACCCGCTTCTCGCCTGAGTAACCTAAGTTGCTGGGCTAAAACGATGAAAAGACTGTGAATAGTCTTAATGGCGGGGTGTGTATGCACCTCGTTTTTTTCTGCCTTTTTCTTAAAATAATTTGGAGGTGAATTGCCATAGCTAGTGATATGATGGTCAATAACGGCATTCGTGCTCGTGAGGTACGATTAATTGGTGATGATGGCACACAATTGGGTGTGAAATCGAAACGAGATGCTTTAGAGTTAGCGGATCAAGCAGGTCTTGATTTGGTATTGGTTTCCCCGAAAGCTAAGCCGCCGGTTGCCAAGATCATGGATTATGGAAAGTATCGTTTCGAACTTCAAAAGAAACAACGAGAAGCTCGTAAACGACAAAAGACAGTCAGTGTTAAGGAAGTTCGTCTGAGTCCTACAATTGATACAAATGATTTTAACACCAAGTTGAAGAACGCTAAGAAGTTTATTTCAAAGGGTGATAAAGTTCGTGTATCAATTCGATTCAAGGGACGTGCCATTACCCATAAGGATATTGGTCGTGATGTTTTAAATCGAATGGCAAAGGAAATTTCTGATGTCGCTACGATTGAACAATATCCCAAGATGGAAGGGCGCAGCATGTTCTTAATGCTGGCACCAATTTCAGAAAAGTAAAAGTAGGAGGAACTTATTATGCCAAAAATGAAGACAAATCGCGCTGCTGCAAAGCGTTTTAAACGAACTAGTAATGGTGGCTTTAAGAGTGCTAACGCTTATACTAGTCATCGATTCCATGGAAAGACTAAGAAACAACGTCGTCAATTACGTGGATTGAGCATGATGGATCATACAAGTGTTAAACGTTATCGTAAAATGTTAGCACCAATTAACAAATAAAGTTCATTAATCTAGAAGATTAAAATGCTGGGTGACCAGTTTTAGGAGGAATTATTATGCCACGAGTAAAGGGTGGAACAGTAACACGTCGTCGTCGTAAACGCGTATTGAAGCTTGCTAAAGGTTATCGCGGACCAAAACATACTAACTTTAAGGTTGCTAAAGACCAAGTTATGAAGTCTGGTTTGTATGCTTTCCGTGATCGTCGTAATCGTAAAGGCGATTTCCGTAAGATTTGGATTGCACGTATTAATGCTGCAGCTCGTTTGAATGATATGAGCTATAGTCAATTAATGCACGGTTTAAAGGTTGCTAACATTGATATGAACCGTAAGATGTTAGCTGATCTTGCAGTTAGTGATGCAGCAGCATTTACATCATTAGTTGAGACCGCTAAAAAAGCCTTGGCTTAATAAAAAATCCTCGGATTGTTAAGTTATTTCATTTTGAAATAGTTAACAATCAACGAGGATTTTTTTGTTTAAAAACACTATTTTTTGTATGCCAGTCTAATTAGTTTTTTTAAAATCTTTTGAAATCACAATTTTACCAGGTTTATGATGACTATCAAGCAATGCCTGTCCTTGCACAACACCAGCAAGGGAAAAGGGTAATACTTTTGCAACTGGAATGTGTAATTGATTGTGTGTAAGTAACTCGGCCAAATAAACGAGTGCTTTTTTGTTTTGATGATAGCTAGCATCATTAAAATCAGTAACGGTCTGTGTTTCTCTTTGAACTTTGAAACTTGTTGAAAAGCCATTTAAACTAACTAATTGGCCATCAGATTTTAGTAGACGATAACCATTACTTGGTGTGAATTTAGTTGGTGTTGCATTGATTAGGACGTCTACCGGAGCATGATCTAAAAAATTTCGTTTGGAGAGTTGATCAGAAGAGATAACCAGATCAGTTCCAAGCTGAGTGACAAAATCAATATTCCTTTCCGATGCGGTAGCAGCCACGAACAGGCCCATTGCTTTGGCAATTTGTACAACTATTGATCCAACTGCTCCTGATGCACCTAGAACAAGAATTGAAGTGACATTCTCTAATTGAACTGCGCCTTTAAGTACATCATAAGCAGTTACGCCAGCACTTGGCACTCCGGCAGCCTCTGTAAATGAAATTTGCTTTGGTTTAGGAATGAGTTTTAGATGTGGAACGGACACAAATTCAGAATAAGCGCCATGAACCACGCGGCCCATAACTGAATCACCTATTTTAAATTCGGTGACATCTGGTGCAATAGCTACTACGGTGCCAGCAACATCACTACCAGGTATTTGAGGAAACTGAGGTGTGGTTTTGAACGTAATGGTTCCTTGTCGAAGCTTGCTATCATAAGGATTCATTGCAAATGCTTGCGTTTTAACAATGACACGTCCCTTGGTAGGTGTAGGTTGTGGCAGGGTAACTTCTTCAAAAACGTTGGGACCACCATATTTATTAAATCCAAATGACTTCATGTTGGTTAATCTCCTTTAAAATGATTTTTGATTTGTTGATAATTTTGACAGAAAAGGTTACTCCCTATGTTAACTCATTGAGTGATGAAACCTTAAACAATTTGATTTTTCAGCATTGTTATAAAGAGATATGAGTTTTTGTGAAGACTTTGAATGCAAAAATTATGAAAATCATCTATAATGATATGATAGTGTGTTTTAAGGAGAGTAGGATGATTGAGAAGTTTAAGCCAACCTGGCAATTAAATAAAATTTACAGCTTAACTCCAAGTGAACTCAAAAAAAATGGCATCAAGGCGGTTTTAACTGATCTGGATAATACCTTAATTGCTTGGGATAATCCAGATGGAACAAGTGAATTACGTGTCTGGATATCACGGATGGAGCAGGCAGGAATTCCAGTTATTGTAGTTTCTAATAATAGTCGTTCACGTGTTGAACGGGCATTGAGAAACATTCAATTACCATTTGTTTCAAGAGCTTTGAAACCTTTAGGGTACGGAATTCACCGAGCTTTAAAAAAGCTTGATCTTAATGCAGATCAAGTGGTTATGGTAGGCGACCAGTTGCTAACCGACGTTTTGGCAGCAAATACTGCAGGAACGAGAAGTATTTTGGTAAAGCCGTTACTAGATTCAGATGCTTGGAATACAAAAATAAATCGTTTTTTTGAATATTTCATTCAAAAAAGACTAGCTAAAATATACCCAGATATGAACTGGCAGGAGGAAATTAAATAAATGGATCAGGCCGAAGAAGAAGTTTATTGTATTGGATGTGGCGCAAAGATTCAAACAACCAATAAAGATCAACTAGGATACACACCTCAAAGTGCGTTGGACAAAGGATTAGAAAAGGGCGAAGTTTATTGTCAGCGTTGTTTTCGGCTAAGACACTACAATGAAATCGCACCAGTTTCGTTGACGGATGATGATTTTTTACGTTTGCTAAGTCAAATCCGTGACGATGATGCCCTAATTGTTTACGTTGTGGACATGTTTGATTTTAATGGTAGCATGATCCCCGGAATTCATCGTTTTGTTGGTGATAATCCTGTATTGCTTGTAGGCAACAAAGAAGATATTTTTCCAAAATCACTAAAACGAAACAAAATGAAAGAGTGGCTTAAACAACAGGCTAACTTACAAGGAATTCGACCAGTTGATGTTTTGCTAACAAGTGCAAAAAATCTTGATGAAATTGAAATTCTTTTGAATACGATTGAAAAATACCGTAAAAATCGAAATGCTTATGTTGTAGGGGTTACAAATGTCGGCAAGTCCACATTAATTAATCAGATTATCCGCATTAATAATGGTACCCAGAATTTAATCACGACTTCACGTTTTCCAGGAACTACTTTGGATAAAATTGAAATTCCATTTGAAGATGGAAAAATGTTAATTGATACCCCAGGAATTGTGCATGAGGACCAGATGGCACATGTTTTAACGGGGAAGGATTTGAAGTACGTATCGCCCCAGAAAACGATTAAACCCAAAACGTTCCAATTGGATGATCAACAAACATTGTTTTTCGGCGGGTTAGGGCGCTTTGATTATTTAAGCGGTCATGGTGCAGTTAGCACTTATTTTGAAAATAATTTAATGATCCATCGAACTAAATTAAGTAATGCAGAGAATTTCTATACAAAACATGTTGGAGAACTGCTTACACCTCCTGATAAAGAGGGCTTGAAGAACTTGCCAGAACTGCAAAGACACGAATTTCATTTAAATGAGAAGAGTGATGTGGTGATTGAAGGTTTAGGATGGTTAACTGTTCCAAGTCATTCAACTATTGCTATTTGGGCACCAAAAGGAATTTCAACAGTAGTTCGTCGGCCACTAGTTTAAACATTGAAAGAGGAAAATATGAATTTAAGAGGAAAACAAAAAAGATTTTTACGCAGTAAAGCACAACGCTTTCGTTCAAAATTTTCAGTAGGCAAAAATGGTTTGACACAAGCATGGGTAGACCAACTTGACGGTGCTTTGAATAACTATGAATTAATAAAAATTAACTTACAACAAAGTACAGATGTGACACCAGAAGAAGTAAAAAATTATATTGAAAGTCATACTGCCATTCAGGTTGTTCAAATTATTGGACATGTTTTAGTGTTATTTAAAGAGTCTGATGATGAGGATAAACGAAATATTTCGTTGCAGGTTAAAGAAATTTAAGTTAAATCAACGGAGTGTGAAAAATTTTGACTGGGACAAAGACTGTTCAACAGACAAAAATTGATGTTGAAACTGAATTAGTTAGTGATATTGTGCATAAACGAATCGGCCTATTGGGTGGTACTTTTAATCCACCACATTTGGGACATCTTATTATGGCTGAGCAAGTATGTACTCAACTGGGACTTGATCGGGTTGATTTTATGCCAGATTTTATTCCCCCGCATGTTGATGAAAAAACGGCAATTGAAGCTAAGCATCGAGTGGCAATGGTCAAATTAGCGGTTGAAGGTAACCCTAATTTTGGAGTTGAATTAGCAGAAATTAATCGTGGTGGTAAAAGCTATAGTTATGATACATTAGTTGCTTTAAAACGAGCTCATCCTGAAAATCAGTACTATTTTATTATTGGTGCCGATATGGTGGCTTATTTACCTAAATGGTATCGTATTTCTGATTTGGCAAAACTTGTTCAGTTTGTGGGTGTGAAACGACCAGGAGTGAAAGTTCATAGTAATTATCCAATTCTGTGGGTAGATACACCGACAATTGACTTAAGTTCAACGTTAATTCGGCATAAAATTACCAAACATCACTCGATTCGATATCTTGTTCCGGAAACGGTTTGCACATATATTGAGGAGCATAAATTATATGGAAAAAAATGAAACTATTGACTATCAAGAAAATTTAATTCCTTATACCCATGATCAATTGGTAGCGAAAGTTCAAGAAAAATTAGATGATAAACGATTTCAACATTGTTTACGTGTTGAAAAACAGGCAATCGAATTGGCCAATGAAAATCAATACGATCCCGAAAAAGCGGCAATTGCCGGACTTTTGCACGATTATGCCAAGCAACGATCAGATCATGATTTTATCAAGGTTATTAATGATAAACAAATGAATCCTGATCTTTTGGATTATGGTAATGCCATTTGGCATGGTGTGGTTGGTGCAGAATTTATTAAAGATGAATTGCATATCTTTGATGAAGAGATATTAAACGCTGTGCGCCGTCATACGGTCGGTGCACCTTATATGACTCAGCTGGATCAAATTGTCTATATGGCGGATTATATTGAACCTGGACGGGATTTCCCAGGAGTTGAGAAGGCTCGTGAAATTACTCACGCTAGTTTGAAAAAGGGCGTCTTTTTCCAGACACAACAAACACTTTCTTATTTAGTAGAAAATGCACGCCCTATATACCCTGGAACGATTGCTACGTATAATGCTTGGCAAAGTGAAAATTAGGAGGAAATTCATTGATAGAAAGTAAAACAATTTTAGAAACGACTGTGAAAGCAGCTGATGGCAAGCGGGCAGAAAATATTATCGCCCTTGACATGGAGAATGTCAGTTTATTGGCTGATTACTTTGTGATTATGAGTGCAGATTCAAAAAGACAAGTTGCTGCCATTGCGGATGAAATTATTGATCAAAATGAAAAAAGTGGTGTGACTATTCGTCACGTGGAAGGCCAACGTGCATCAGAATGGATTTTAGTTGATTTAGGCGATGTGGTTGTTAATATTTTCCAAACTGATCAACGAAAATTCTATAATTTAGAAAAATTATGGTCAGAAGCTAAAGTAGTTGATGTTAAAGATTGGGTTGAAGCATGATTTATCAGACCTTTGCTAAATTATATGATGATTTGATGGACCCAGCCATGTATGATCAGTGGCTGGATTTTGTTTCCAAAAGACAACCTGAAAAAAAAGCAGATTGGCTTGACTTGGCCTGCGGAAGTGGAAGATTAGCAGTTAAGCTTATTCAAAGTGGCTATCAAGTGTCTGGGTTTGATTTGTCAGAAGAAATGTTGGCCTTAGCAGATGAACATGCACAAGAAGCCGGGGTGACTCTGCCGCTGATTCAGGGAAATATGTTAGATTTAAGTGAGCTTGATCAGTATGATGTGATATCGTGTTTTGCTGACTCTTTTTGTTACTTACCAAATGACCGTGATCTTAAAGAGTGTTTTGCACAAGTTTTTCATCATTTGAAACCAAATGGAAAATTGTTGTTTGACGTTATTTCACCCTATCAAACGGATGAAATTTATCCTGGTTATATGTATAACTATGTTGACGATCAACAAGCATTTTTATGGACAACCTATCAAACAGAGGAACCCCATAGTGTGGAACATGATCTTACCTTCTTCATTAAAAATGGTACGAAAAATACGTATAGCAAAATTAATGAGTTGCATCATGAACGTACTTACGACTTAAACACGTATTTAACGTTGTTAGAGGCTGTAGGTTTTAAAAATACTCACGTTTCTAGCAATTTTGGCAATGGTTCAATTGATGATAAAAGTACGCGGTGGTTTTTCGAATGTACAAAGTAGGTGATTGAATGAAGGTGTGCAGTGTTATTGCAGAATTTGACCCATTTCACAATGGTCATGATTATCTCTTGAAGCAGGCACGGAAACTAACCAATGCTGACGTGTTAATTGTGTTAATGAGTGGTAATTTCTTGCAAAGAGGCGAACCTGCAATTATTGACAAATGGAAACGAACAAGAGAAGCGTTGACCAGTCAAGCTGATTTGGTAATTGAGTTACCCATTAGCGTTTCAATGCAAGCTGCTCACTTATTTGCCCAAGGAGCAGTTTCAATGGCTGCTCAACTTAAAAGTGATTATTTGGTTTTTGGCAGTGAACATCCGAAACTGAATTATAATTTTTTAGTTGATCAGTTCAAAGATCTGAAATTTGATAAATCTGAGTATGCTCAAAGTTTTGCTGCCCAACTATTTGAAACGTTAGCTCAAAAAACGGGAATTGAGTTAAAAACTGCCAATGATATTTTGGCGTTTAATTATTTTTTAGCAAATAAAAATAATATGACTTTAATTCCCGTTCCAAGAATGGAAGCTGAGCATTCAGATCATTCGTTGCATTTTGAACATTTTGCAAGTGCGTCTGCAATTCGTCAGGCTCGTTTTGAAAATCAGGACAACTTTATGGACTTTATTCCTGAACAAACTAAGATTGATCTAGAAGGCTCAGTCGTTAACTGGGACAATTTATGGCCATATTTAAGTTACCGACTGTTATCAATTTCTGAAGATGAACTACGTCAAATCTATGGAATTTCTGAGGGCATTGAAAATCGAATTAAAGCGATCTCGCCACAGAAGCGTGATTTCGCGACCTTTTTAAAGGCCCTGAAAACAAAGCGTTTTACGTATACACACCTACAAAGGCTTTGTTTGGCAATTGTTTTAAATTTAAAAAAAGAACAAATGTTGGAGCAAAAATCAGTTTTTCGTATTCTAGGATTTAATAAAGTTGGTCAACAGTATTTACATTACATGCAGGAATTAAATTTACCGATGATTAGTAAAATTGGTAAAAAAGAAGCTACAGGTGTTTATCGAACCACGTATCAAGTGGATCAAATTTATAGCTTATTAACGGGTGAAGAGCAAAATATTGGCCGAAAACCAATTATTTTACCTTGACTGTCAAGGAATTTCCATTGACAAAGAAATTTTGCACAGGTATAATTACATTCGTTGCATTAGGAGGTTTTTAAATGAATTGGTCACTTTCTGATCTTATGAAACACAAGGAACCCCTCCATTTTAATGAAAATCTTGATTTAAAAGAAGACTTGATTAGTCGCACGTCTGAGATTTTGGATGTGAACTTAGTTAAGGTTGATGGGTATGCAATTAAGGATCGGGATGCAGTTTTAATTTCTGCTAAAGTTACGGGAGCAATTGTGGTACCATCATCAAGATCGCTTCGCCCTGTAAACTTTAAACTGGATTTTACTGTTAATGAGTATTATGTGGAAGCAGGCACGAATTTAGATCGATTTGAAGCAACTGAAACGGTTTTGCCGGTTCAAGATGATCAGATTGATTTTTCTAAGGCTGTTGCTGATAATATTATTTTACAAATTCCGATGCAAATCTTCTCACCTGAGGAGCAGGATGGGAAAACACCCATGCCTGCAGGAGATGACTGGGAAGTCATTTCTGAAGCAGATGAAAAAGATGCGCAAATTAAACAAGTTGATCCACGTCTTGCTAAACTAAAAGATCTATTTAATTCAGAAGATTCTGATCCTAAGTAGTATTAATGTAATGTAAGACATAAAATTAACGGGAAACCGTAATTCTCTTAAAGGAGGTGCTATTGATGGCCGTACCAGCAAGAAAAACATCAAAATCACGCAAACGTAATCGTCGTGGACATATTAAATTACAAACTCCAGGTTTGGCACCATGTCCAAATTGTGGTGAATTACGAGTTTCACATCGTGTTTGCCCAAGCTGTGGATATTACGATGGTAAACAAGTTTTAGATGTTAAAAGCAAGTAATTAAATTATTTAGTTAAAAAGCAGGAAAAAGCCATGGTTTTTTCTGCTTTTTATTTTGCAATAAAATATCTTTTTTTAGA
This sequence comes from Pediococcus ethanolidurans, assembly GCF_001437405.1. Classification (GTDB taxonomy): domain Bacteria; phylum Bacillota; class Bacilli; order Lactobacillales; family Lactobacillaceae; genus Pediococcus; species Pediococcus ethanolidurans. The sequence goes on from NZ_JQBY01000011.1 coordinate 69,057, forward strand.
GTCAGTACTTTTGAGACGGACTCTTTTTTTGAGGTTTTTAGGATGTATTGGTGAACAATTACTTATGGCCTCTACAAGCCTTATAGGTGTACATAATCTTTTGACTAGAATTTAGTTATAAAAGCTTTAAAAGTTTTCCAGGAAGCTAATAAAGGGCTTAGAAACGCTATTCATGTTTATTTACCATATTAATAACGATTTTTAGATAATATAATTTTTTGGTGTATTTAATAGTCCGTTGTTTTTGTTGATTAATCACCGACTTAAAATTTTTATTAATTGGGGTAATTAACGCTTTTTTGTTTCTTTACTGTTCATTTAAGAGTGAAACCGATAAAATGAAAGTATAAAAAATTTAGGTTTAGAAGATTTGTGAAGGGGAACGTTTGATGAAAAATTTCATTTTTGATGTTGACGGAACGTTGGTAGACACTTTTAATATGTATATTCCAGCTCTAAAGGAGGTTTTGGATCGACATGGTATTCATCGAAAGATTCCAGAACTAGCTAAATATTTTAGTTATTCAGGTGATAGAACTCTTAAAGAGGTTGGAATTGCTAAAGAAAAACGAACTCAGGTTTTTGATGAATGGGCCCAAACAGCTGCAACTCGTTTGAAAAATGTGACGGTGTTTCATGGAGTTGAAAATACGTTAAGGTCAATTGCTCAAAAAGAAGAAACCTCCTTAGTTGTTGCAACTTCACGAACCAAATCTCAATATCTGGATCAGTTTGCAAATCGATTTACCATTCACCAATATTTTGATACCTATGTTACAGCGGATGATACACAACAACACAAACCAGATCCGGCACCAATCCAGGTGAGTATGCATCGAATGCAAGCACAGACTAACGACACAATTTATATTGGCGATTCTTTAAGTGATTTACAAGCTGCTCATGCTGCGCATATTAAATTTGGAAGTGCACTGTGGGGAGCAGGAGATGCAAAAATCTTGGCACAAGCAGATTATCAGTTTCAAGATCCGCGCGAAGTTCTTGAACTGTTGCCAAAAACAGATTAGAAATGTCATGCTAAGTTATTTGCTAATCAAATTTGTAATGAGCGAATTGTTTCCCAATTTGATTAATTGTGACAGAAGAATAATTATTGAAAATAGCATAAAACAAAAAAGACTGTCTTGAAACTATCACTCACATATAAATGTGAGTATAGGTATTCATGAACAGTCTTTTTAGATAGGATATCTGTTTGTATATAGCAATCTAGTGATTTTTAATGATTGTTAGTTTGATCGTTATTAGTTGCGTTTATGTTTACTCTTAATTTTTTCAACAGATACACGATTACGTCCTTCTCCTTTTGAGTTATAGAGCAATCGATCAGCACGTTCATAGAATAAATTGGAGGCACTATCGGAATTACGTAATTTTGCCACTCCCATCGAGACGGTAATTTGTAATTTTAAACCATTGATGGGAAACATTGTATAACGAATTCGATCTTGAAGATGATGACTAAATTTTGCAGCTTGTTTTAAGTCAACATTGGGTAACAAAATATTAAATTCCTCGCCACCAACTCGATAAACTGTGGCATCAGACAATTTTTGTGTTTCGGAAAGCAAAATTTTGGCAATCCCTTCTAAAATATTATTGCCGGTTAAATGACCATGTTCATCATTGACCCTTTTAAAGTGATCAACATCAAGAGCTATCATGCTAAGTGATTTTTCTGTATTATGATACGCCTGATATTGAGTCTCAAATTCTTTTTTAAATGCCAAATAATTACTTAACTTGGTTAGGGGATCAGTAGTGGCTTGCTGACTTAGAACGGTTAGCGAGTCATTTTCATCATTTAATTGCGTAATACCGAAATCTAAAACAGCATTCATAATTGCAAAGGCAATCCAGTAATAAAGAGCAGCTGTTACAGTTACTAATCCAAAGTATGGTAGTCGCAGTTGCCAGAAAGTGCCCCATAATACACCTACGATAATTATCTAACGTTCCCGTTAAGATGATATGCGAAAAATTATGTTTTCGAATAATACCAGTTATGAAACTGGTGACGAAATAAATAATAAACGATATTTCAATAAAGTAGATGGTTCCACTTGTGAATCCCCATAGAAAAATTCTTGCAATGAAAGTAATCACTAAAATGAGTAGACTGCTGCGTTGACCTAAATAGATGACAACATAAAACAGTAATAAAAGCCGGAAATCTACAAAGGCAATATCGTGGCCTTCTTGAGCAACTACGTATTCAAAATAAACACTAAGGGTTGAGAAATAGACAATACTAAGGCTGGCTAATTGACCAGAAAGATAGTTGACAGGATTGGAAATATGTCCGGAACGGGAAATTAATAAACGAACCAAGATCTGGAAAAAGATAATCACACCAAGAGTCAAAAAAATTCCGGTAAATAACGGGGATAGGAGCCATGTATGCTGAGTCAAAACTAATCATCTCTTTTAAAATTGATTCTATTGATTGTTACTAACTAAAAGGTAAAAATATGTATTAATTTTTTTGTGCAAAAATTAACCAACGTTATTGTTGTTAACGAATACAAAACGCCTTGCCTTCAAATATACCAAAGTTATTTGACGGTAACAAGAGAGAAAAAAGTAAAATTATTAAACAATCAATATACGAAAATTTACCGTTAAAAATAAAAAAAAGGAATTTGTTATATGTAGACGTTTCAAAATAAATACGATTAATCATATTTTGGTGATATTATTTGAATCAAAATAAATATTTGAAGTTTTTTCGAAGTTTTTCTGGTTTTGAAAAATAAAACCCATCACTCGTAAATAGACAAGTGATGGGTAAAAAAATATTAATTTAGATGCCTAGACACATCGATCTGCGTTCACAACTACAGCATCATCTTGAGTAGGAAGATAAACGGGTTTCCCAAGATCATAGCCCTGAAGCATATCAACTCGACAATGAGAGAGGATTAACAAGTCTTTTTTTGATTCAACGCCTTCGATGGTGAATAATTTTTGATGTTTAGCAGCTAATTGATGCCAGAACAGTAAATTAGGCATAATATCATTTAGAGATTCATAGGGACGAAAATTTTGAACTGCAAATTTGTATTCAGTGACATATGGATCTAATAGTTCAACCCGATTAATCTGGTTATCACCAGAACCAACGTCATCTAGAATAACGTGCAGATTTGCGTCAGCAAAATGTTTTGCTGCTAATACTAATTGTTCATCAGAAATAATTTGTGAACTGGAGTGTTCAGTCAATTCGATCGAAATACGGAGATAGGGAAGTTGCGTTTTGACAGCGAAAAAGGCACGGTAAAATCTAGAGTCAATGAACTGATCAATATCAAGATTGATCGAGACACGTTGCATTCCTTGTGAGAGCTGTGGTGCCGTTTTTTTGAGTAAATTGGTAATTTGGCAGGGAGTAAATCGACTGAAATCGTTTGGAACCCGCCAAAGGCCATTTAAATTTTCTCGTAAGAAAAGTTCATATCCAATCGGTTTTAGTGGTTCGCGTGAGTATCTAGGTTGTCCCCAGAAACGTATCATAAGGCAAATATCCTCCATAAATAAAGTGTGATAAATAAAAAGACTCATACTTGTCTCTCTCAAGTATGGGTCGTGTTCAATGCGTAACATTGACTGAGCAATTTTTTAATTGTATATACTAATAACTTAGTAAGTATATCATGCATGTCATAAAAAACAATAAAAATCATCTAAAAATTAAATGAGAATAATCTCATGAATCTGATTAGATTTCGAAAAAGTAAATCAATACTTAATTATATGTTACTAAAAATCTTCAATTCGGAGCCTAATTGCCGTGCTGCGGTTCACCTGTTCTTTATTTCAAATTTTTTTATGTCCCTAAAATGCAGTTAGGATAACTTTTATCACTGCTATTATATTAAACCACTAAAGGTTGAAAGTATCAAAATCACTTCAATAACTGATGTTAAACGACTTAGCCTATAAAAAATAGTCTAAAATGCCGTCTTTCAGCAAATTTGGGCTGGAACGTAGTGGGCACGACTTAGAGCCGAAATGCACGTCTCTAAGCTCGGCCTTTATCTAAGCGAAACCCGCTAAGATAAATGTCACTACTGAGCCCATTTGCTTCCAGACTAAGTCTAATCTTTGCAATTTACATAGCGATATAAAAGTTATTATATCAGTGTTACGAAGCATTGTTGAAGCATCAAACGTTCTTAGTCCGGAGGCGATTGGTCTCAGGGGTGAAATTATTCTTAGTAATTTATTACTTAGAATAAGGCCGAGTTTGAAGACAAGTGTTCTTCTTGGCTTTAAATCGTGCCCACCCCGTTCCAGACCGGATGAGCCGTAGGACGGCATTTCAATCTAATTTTGTTACCAAGAACGTTTTTATATCAGGCAACGAGATGTGTTTTGGACTTTCAACCTTTAGTTAAACATAAGACTTGTTATTTTTCAAACAAAAAATGATTGTATTAAAAGTAAAAACTCGATAAAATTAAGATAAATTGCTACATAAATCGGTTAAAAATCAGCAAATGAATATTGTTATATGCTATTGAAAATATCAGTGGTAAATGTGTTGTTGAGATTCAGTTTACAACAAAGAATATAGAAAACGATAGTTTAGATGACTGTCCGCTAACCATTCAAAAATGAAAGACTTACGAATGTTAATCGTTACTAGGACAATTCTTATGATGAGTAATTTTTTTTAATTACAGAAAATTCGGAGAATAGAAAATGAAAAAGGTTCATAAATTAATTTTGGTGGTTGTGTTTGGCTTGATTATACTGATTAGTGGCATAGTTGGTGTTTCTAAAACTCGGGTGCGTTCTCAACATCAGGATCAATCCCGCGTTCAACCATTTCTTAAAAAATATAAAATTGCAACGATCGAAAAAGATCAGAATGATGATGAAAAATATCGAATTACATTTGAAAAAGCCATCACGGTTCCTAGGGCAGAAAAAAGGCCAAAAATGAATTTTGAACTTTCATATACTGAAAATGATAAAGGCCAAGGGTCGTTTGATTTTACGGACCAGGATAGTGATGACTTGTTTGTTGCCCGTTTTGGAGCGAACTTCAGTAAGCATTATTTGAGTTTAAATTATAGTAATAATGACGATGATTTTAGTAAAGCGGCTGCTGCTGGATTTTCCAGTAATTATCGATTAAACTCAGAGCGTAATTTTTTAGGGAAAGCGCATACCAATTACACAATTGGTAGTCACCCACTGGAAACGAAAGTTGATCTAAAAAAAGATCAACTGGCATATGATTCTGCGATTCGGTGGACTTTTAAACATGAATTAAGTCCCAGAACAGCTAACGCATTGCAAAACTACTTTCGAAAAAATGCTTCAACTCTCTACAAAGGACAGGAAAAAGCATTGGCGGCAAGAGCTAGATCACAACGAAAAACAAACAAATCACTTAAGCAACGATTTTTACAGGCAACTTTTAAGCCTAGATATACTGATCAACAATGGCAAATGTATATTCAAAAACGGGCAGCATTTTTAAACTTATCGGTGGCCAAAATAACTAAGGCAGTATTAACGGATGACGAAGCAGTTAAATATGACGCCAAAATGGCCATGGGGGTTATGTATAATAACGAAGGTGGCATTTTAAACTCAGTTGGTTATCCAACGGAACAGCATTATTTCTTAACAACTAAAAGTGGTAGTAAATATCTGATTTTATTACCACTAAGACTATATAACCAAAAAACTTTAAAGAAGTGGCACTATTTCAAAAAAATGCCTACCTTTTATTGGTTGGGTGCACCAACTGCATATCCTAAATATTCGGAAATGGTCCTTTCAAATGAAACACCTAGTGCCGAGGTTGTCAGTAATAATATTACAATTTGTGCACAGAACAGTGAATAGGTCTGATGATATGAATAATATTTTAGCTAAAGAAAACAATTAACCTGAAATATTGTTGGTTAAGTAATGAAATCCTTTAAATGAAAATTTTAGTGAAAATAACCTCGTAATTGAGGTTATTTTTTTGCCTTCAATGTTGTTGCTTTTAGAAAAACGGAGTGATTTAGAAGATATATCGGATATTTATAAAATAAATATGTCTGACATAATATCGTAAATTCTGATTGTTAAAACAATGATGGAATAGAAATGTATCTTGTTTATCAAAGCAAGCTTAAGGTAGTGGGCCTTCTTTTATTGACACTTTTATGACTAGCGTGAAAACAGTTTCTGGACTTAGTGACTAACGTGTAGAAGTAATAGCTAGTTGTTTTATTTCAGTACAGAACTATTTTATTCCGTTTTTCATAAATAAATCTTCTGTCTAGAAAAAATACTATTTAAGCCGATTAAGGTTACATAAATAGTTTTTGATGAGCGAGATGTTTAAATATTTATTATTTTTTCCTTTTCCAGAACCTTTCATGATATAATTAAAGCGGTTACAATAGGCGATTTTTATAGGACTATAAGAAGGGGGCAGAACAAATTGGATGGAAAGCAAAGAAAAGGTAAGCGTTCAAGACTACAACGGGATACAGAACAGTTAAAAGAACACTATAAGATGTATAAAGTCGGGAAAAACTGGCTATTCGCGGGCATCGTGGTGTTCTTTTTAGGAACTGGTTTTGTTTTAGGTACGTCAAATGTTAAAGCAGATTCGGTAGAAACGGTTTTGACTACCGCAACAACACAAGCTTCTGATGGGGTAAGTCAAGCAGTTTCTGAAAGTAATTCGACGGTGACAAACAATTCAAATGCAAATAGTTATACTACTGACACGATTAATTCTTCGGGTACTGTAGAAGAATCTGTAAGTAGTACGGCTACTAGTGACGGTAATTCTGGATCTACGGCCGTTGATCAAAGTGCAGGTAGTCAAAGTGATGAAAAGGATACAACCTCGCTGGGTCATAGTAGTTCTGAAGCTACATCTGCGGTTCAGAGTCGTGAAGTTATAGAGTCTAATGAAGATGATGGCTCAACGAATACAGGCTCACAGACTAATGATTTTTCATCGAGTAATGCCACTCAAACAAGTCGTGGCAGTCAAAGCACAGCGAATGATAGCTTGCAGGCTTCAAGTAGCACGACTACTAGTAGGTCAGTAGCTAAAACCGCTAAAACAGTAAAATTGCGTGCAGAATCTTCCAGTACGGTAGTAAATATACTTGGACTTGATGTGACTGTCAGTGACCGAACAACTACCAATAGTGAGGGAACCGTATCAGTAACGGATAAAGTGGGAACGCTTGGAAACCTGACTAACATTTACGCAATAGCTTCTGGTTATGAAGTTAGAAATATGAATAATCAACAAGTCATGTATGGCAGTTCATCTGGAAGAAATCTTGTAATGTGTTATGACCCGACAAGTAAAGAAACTACATTTGCATTTGTAGAGGCAAATGGTGACATTACAGTCAACGAAAACGGAGAATTATTAAGTTTTACGTTTGAAGGAGATGCACGATCTCCTGAAGTTAGAAGACTCATAGAAAGTAATAGTTATGGTGATGATTATTATGTGGCATTGAACTATGGTGGTAGTAATGTAGATATTAATTTTGGATATGGAGAAGATAATTGGGACTATGGTGATTTATTTGCTACAAATAATAACTTTAATATTCCGGTTAATTACGTCGATCAAGATACTGGTAAGAACATCGCAGAAAGTACGGATGTTAATCTTTCAACTGGTTCCCAGTATGAGGTATCAGCAGCTATCCCACCTAGTGGCTATGAGTTAGTCGGAGTTCTTAAAAATGGAACTGACTATTCGGATGGAACACAAATTAATGATATTCAAATTGATAAATCAAGTACGAAAGTCGAGGGGACTATTCAAAACGATTTAGATAATAACTATTTGGCAGATTATCACATTATGCGTTACTTATCAGTGAATGGTAGTTATCATATCGCTTTGCAAGATTACACAGATCAAGGTGGGTATAGCTTGAAATCAAGTCCTGCTGATTTAGAAGTCAAACGAATTAATCAGGCTGGCGATGTTTTACTGACGTATACAAACTGGAATGGAGACGTGACTCAGTCCGAAATTATTCGGCATGGATATACGTTAACAATTACGGATCCTGATGATTTTTGGGGTGAACATACTAATGGTGGAGCAGCAAATAACTTACGTTCAATTCATAACGATATGAATCTGAGCACACCAGATGCCATTACGTTTGTTTATCGAAAAGTTGGAACTCAACAAGCAAAGTCAATAGTTGTAAATTATGTAGATGAAAGCGGCAACGTTATCACACAAAATGATGTCCTAAATGGTATTATTGGCGCTTCCTATGTGGCAAACGAAAAAGTAATTGTTGATTATCAGTTAGTGTCTGTTCAAGGCAACAAAACTGGTGTATTTACTGATCAAGAACAAACAGTTACGTTTATTTATCGTTTAAATGATAGCCAAGACACCGTGACAAATATTTTAGGTGTGCCAGTAACCGTAACAACCACGCGAACAAAAACAGATAATGGTAGTATTTTTGTAACAACAAGTGATGCACACATCGGTGATATTCAACATGTTTATGCCATTGTCAATTTTAGTGAAGTTAGAACAATCACAAATCAACAAGTTATGCTTGGAGCAAGTATCGCAAATGATGCACTTCAAGGTTGGGTGAGTTCCAATCTAGAAACGGGATATAATACGCGGTTAGTTTTGTCATATGACAAACAAACACAAATGACGACAGTGACCATGATTGATATAACGGGGCGGATTCTACTAACACCAGACGGTACTCAAATTGTAGCGAGTTTTACCCCAGATGAATTACAGAATGATCAATCTCCAGTTCAAAGAATTATTCAAGTGGGCGATAATTTGTATATGTCCGTCAGCTATGGTGGAGCCAATGTTGATGTTAACTTTGCAGATTTGATAGATCCAGGCGATGGATCGGCACCGTCTTATGATTGGAATCCTGGAGATCTCTTTTCGGTGCCAACCCAAAGTAATGTTAATGTGAAGTATGTTGATGCGGATACGGGTAAAGAATTAACGTCATTGCCAGAACAAAATTTAGACATCTCGACTGGCAACACTTATGTTACAGTAGCTGGTAATGCTCCTGATGGGTACCAATTAATGGGTGTGCTTAATGATGGAACCAAATATGTATCTGGAACTCCAATTGATATGAATGCCGTCGATGCTGGTACTAATAGTTCGAATGGCATCTATATGCCGGATTTTGACGAAAATTTGATGGAGAATTATACAATTTCCAGAAATATTGATGTTGGTCAAAGTTATAGTGTTATCTTACAGGATTACATTTATGGTAATGCGAATACAAATTATCAAATGGCTTACAATCCTATTAATATGGTTGTTAAGCGCTTAAATCAACAAGGTGATGTCAGTGTAACGTTAACTGATTTGATTTCTCATGATATAGACACGTTTGAAATTTTTCACGGTTATTCCGAGGTGTATAGCAACCCTAATGATTTCTGGAGTGGTTATCGAATCTTCATTAATCAGTTGAATCTTAATCCCAGTGCTAACGTTGTATATGTGTATAAGCACATGTTTGACTATGATGAAATGACGGCAAAACGTACGATTAATTATGTTGGTGCAGGTGATCTGACACCAAAGTCAAAAGTTCAAACGATTACTTACAAGATGGTTATTAATCGTATTACAGGTGAAATTAGTTATACACCGTCTGGCGTGTTTGATAAAGTTGGATCTCCAATAATTGCTGGATATGTTCCCGATCAAGCTGCTGTTGCCAAGTTTATTCCAACGGCAAGTATGACTTCACCTGATGATATCACTGTTATTGTAACGTATAGCCCAGCTATTACTTATGGAAAAATTAAGGTGACGCGAACAATTAATTATGTTGGTGCAGGTAGTAAAACACCAGAGACTAAGATACAAACAGTTGTATATAATACAGCTACGAATGAACTAACTAATGAAACCGCGTATACTCCGATTGGAATATATGAAAGGGTAAACTCACCTGAAATAAGTGGATACGCAGTTGATCAAATGGTAGTGCCAGAGTTTATTCCAACGGCAACGATGTCAGCTCCGTTTAACAATTCGATTACGGTAACGTACACACCAATCTTTGAATATGGTCAAGTAAGTATTACCCGAACAATTGAGTATGTTGGAGCAGGT
>NZ_JQBY01000012.1 GCF_001437405.1 Pediococcus ethanolidurans
AAAATCTGTCTCAAATATTGACTTCAATCCAGTGGTTATTACAGATTTTGTAATAACCATTCACAAATAAACTTTTATGTTTTAACTGATAAAAATATAAAGTTTGTTATTTAATTTATAAAGTCCCACTACCTTGATTGGTGGTGGGACTTTTTATTTTCGTTAACATGTAGTATGGCTCAGCAGCTTAATATTTACTAATAAGCATCTTTTAAATTGTGTCCTTTAAATATCGATCCCTTTAATCTGGTTTATGCATACTTACATATGAATGAGAATTAGCCAATTGATTACTGATGTTTACAGTATAATCTGCTTCTTCACCTTGTTCACTTTTGTCCAATCCTATCTTTTCTTTCTTAGGTTCAACACGCATCGGTATAAATAAGCAGAGGACCTTAATGATAATAAATGTCATAGCAGAGACAAAAATAATTGTTATTACGGTAGTTAATACTTGAATACCTACTTGGTACCACCCTCCACCATAGAAGAGACCATTATGAGATATGATAGGATTTACATATTTAGTAGCAAATAATCCAACTAAAATGCTACCAGTGATACCGCTAATACCATGGCAACCAAAAACATCAAGTGTATCGTCTATACCGATTTTGTCTTTGAAATAATGAATAAAAATATAACTAGACAAGGTAGAAAAAATACCAATCCAGAAAGAACCAGCAAGCGTCACAAATCCACAAGCTGGTGTAATTCCAACCAGTCCGCAGAGAGTACCGGTACAAACACCAACCAAATTTGGCTTTCCTGAAATAATCATATCTAGAATCATCCAGGTAACCATTGCAGAACCAGTTGAGACTGTAGTTGTCATAGCTGCTTGGACAGCAATATTACTAATGCCTAATGCTGAACCAGAATTGAATCCATACCAACCAATCCAAAGAATTACGGTACCAATCAGAACCCAAGGCAAACTGTAATGGGTATTAGAAGGCTTAATTCTTTTTCCAAGAACAGCTGATAGAATCAATCCCGTAATACCGGCATTGATATGAACAACAGTTCCACCAGCAAAGTCTAAAATTCCAAGCCCTGCTAAAAGTCCTTGTGAACTCCAAACTAAATGAACCATTGGATAGTAAATCAATACTGACCAAAGAATTAAAAAGCTTAACAGGAAGTTAAATTTAATTCTACCAACAATTGATCCAACAAATAATGCTGGTGTAATAATAGCAAATGTCATTTCAAAGCCAGAAAAAACCATAGTCGGAATTTTTTGGTCATTTAAAGATCCCGTACGTATATTATTCATAAAGAAATTATGTAAGTTCCCAATGATTCCATAAATGTTACCTTCAAAGGATAAACTGTATCCAACTGATATCCAGAGAATAATTGCAATTCCCGTCATGATAAATACAGATAACATTGTGTTAACAACATTTTTTTGTGACACTAAGCCGCCATAAAAAAAGGCAAGGCCAGTAGTCATAAATAGGACTAATATACTAGATATAATTAAAAATAAAGTGTTAGTAACGTTCATAATATTTTCTTCCTCTCTATAAAAAGAGAGTACATGAAGTGCATGATTGAAGTCAATACTTTATGTTATATTTTATAACATGTATCAAAATAATATCTCACACCATTTTAATAGATATTGATAATTTTTTAAAAACTAGTATTTAATTACTTTGAATACTAGTTTATTTCATAAATAAGGTGTGTATATGCAATTTACTTAATTTAGTCTAAATGGATCAAATAAAATAACCTCATCAGATTAATTCTGGTGAGGCTTTTATTCATTTTAGTCTTGGGGACATTTTGGGGACATACTACACATTTTATTGCTTATTTTTGCGTATTATCAAAAATTGAAACAGCATGATACCGGGGAATAAGCGTTATTAAGCTACATTGTATATTCCTGTTGGGAATAATGCTAGTCGAAACCCGATTTGTTCGCAAGTAATTGCACTCATATAATTAAAAATGTAAAAAGATTTCAGTGTTAATGAAATTTTGAGAGTTTTATAAATTGGAGGTTATTAACTATGGCAAAAAAAGATGTTTATGATTTGCGTAAGGTTCTTGATGAATTAAAAAAAGAGCCAGGTCAATATCATGAAACAAATGTAGAAGTTGATCCAGACGCTGAATTATCTGGCGTTTACCGTTATATTGGTGCTGGTGGAACTGTGCAACGACCAACGCAAGAAGGTCCAGCAATGATGTTTAACAACGTCAAAGGTTTTCCGGACACTCGTGTTTTAATGGGATTGATGGCAAGCCGTAAACGGGTTGGTAAGATGTTTCATCATGATTATCACACCCTTGGTCAATTTTTAAATGATTCCGTGGAAAATCCGGTAGATCCTGTAATGGTTGATGAAGCAGATGCACCAACTCATGAAGTTGTGCATAAATCTACAGATGCAGACTTTGATATTCGTAAACTAGTAGCAGCTCCTACTAACACACCAAGAGATGCTGGTCCTTATATTACGGTTGGTGTTGTCTACGGTTCTAACCCTGATAAAACTATGAGTGATGTGACAATTCACCGAATGGTCCTTGAAGACAAAGACAAATTAGGAATTTATATCATGCCTGGTGGTCGTCACATTGGTAAATTTGCTGAAGAATATGAAAAAATGAACAAACCAATGCCAATCACCATTAACATTGGTTTGGATCCCGCAATTACCATTGGGGCAACTTTTGAGCCACCTACAACACCACTAGGTTATAACGAATTAGGTGTTGCTGGTGCCATTCGTCAAGAACCGGTTCAACTAGTTAAGGGATTAACGGTTGATGAAAAGGCAATTGCTCGTTCTGAATATACTTTGGAAGGTTATATCATGCCTAACGAACGCATTCAAGAAGACATCAATACCCATACAGGCAAGGCAATGCCAGAATTTCCTGGTTATGATGGTGATGCTAATCCTGCATTGCAAGTTATTAAAGTTACTGCTGTTACGCATCGAAAAGATCCCATTATGCAAAGTGTGATTGGGCCTTCAGAAGAACATGTCAGCATGGCAGGTATTCCAACTGAAGCAAGTATTTTGTCCTTAACTAACCGAGCAATTCCCGGAAAAGTTTTGAATGTCTATAATCCTCCTGCAGGTGGTGGTAAGTTGATGACCATTATGCAGATTCATAAGGATAATGCAGCAGATGAAGGTATTCAACGTCAGGCAGCATTATTGGCATTTTCGTCGTTTAAGGAACTGAAGACGGTATTCTTGGTTGATGAAGATGTAGATATTTTTGATATGAATGATGTGGTGTGGACAATTAATACCCGTTTTCAAGCAGACCAAGATATTATGGTGTTGCCAGGAATGCGTAACCATCCGTTGGATCCATCAGAACGTCCGGAGTATGATCCCAAATCAATTCGGACACGAGGAATGTCATCTAAGTTAGTCATTGATGGAACGGTGCCATTTGATATGAAGGATCAATTTGAACGTGCTCAGTTTAAAGAAGTGAAGGACTGGGAAAAGTATTTGAAATAGGATGCTTGAGCGAGCGACCGGTTTTTGAGTAAAGTTTTTTTAAGTAAAAATTTTAACGTAAGAAGGTGCAAACATGAAAAAAATTATCGTCGGAATTACGGGTGCTTCGGGCACGGTGTATGCAATTGACTTGTTGGAAAAATTGCATCGATTGGATGATGTGGAGGTTCATTTGGTGATGAGTCAGTGGGCAAAAAAAATTTGGAGTTAGAGACAGATTATTCACTGAGTCAGATTAATGAGTTGGCTGACAAGGTTTATCATATTAATGATCAGGGAGCGGCAATTGCGAGTGGATCGTTTTTGAATGATGGTATGGTGATTGTGCCGGCAAGTATGAAGACGGTGGCAACGATTGCGTATGGAATTGGCGATAATTTGATTGCGCGCGCTGCGGATGTTGCGATTAAGGAACAAAGAAAACTGATAATTGTGCCAAGAGAGACACCATTGAGTGTGATTCATTTGGAAAACTTGACGAAGTTGGCGAAGGTGGGAGCGCAGATAATTCCGCCGATGCCGGCGTTTTATAGTCATCCGAAGACGATTCAGGATTTGGTGAATCATCAGACGATGAAGGTTGCTCCTGCGAACGGTCCTAGAGCTCAGCGGAAAAAGACAGGCAGAGACGGGTCTAACCGTGACGTATGCGGGATCGCAATCCCGCAGGAATCATAGTTATGTTTAGAAGGTTGCTCTGGCGAACGGTCCTAAAGCTCAGCGGAAAAAGGCACTTCACTAAAATTAGCAGTATAAAAATTAATAAGATTATTCAAGGACACGACAGCAAGGCGATGCCAAGCTGTATGTGCCCTTGTATTTTGAAATTATTCATATTTTATTAAATAACAGAATAGATTGAGGAGATGGGCAACAAGATGAATGAAAACAAGATTTCATTGAGAACAAAGCTGGCGATTGTTTCAGCTGGAATGATCTCATTTATGGGTATTTTGGTAGAAACTTCGTTAAACGTTACGATGAATACGTTAAGTAATCAGTTCAACGTGAGTGTTGGTACGGTTCAGTGGATTACAACAGCCTACCTATTACTTGTGACAATTATGATGGCAGCAATGGCGTTTATTATGCGGAAGTTTAAATTTCGTTCGATTTTTATCTTTTCCGCAACAGCGTTTATCGTGGGGTCCATTGTGTGTGCAATTGCAGAAACCTTTTGGATTTTATTGATTGGACGAATGATTCAGGCGATTGCAACTGGATTAGCAACGCCATTAATGTTTCAAATCATTAATGTCAAAATTCCGAGTCAACACGTTGGAACCTATAATGGGGTTGCTAGCATGTTGACATCATTATCACCAGCTTTAGGGCCGACATATGGTGGTATATTAAATACATTAATTAACTGGCGTTGGATTTTCTGGGTAGTTTTACCTCTTAGTATTGTTGTGCTTATTATGGGAATGAGCAGTATAAATATTCCTGTGCAACATAAAGATGGTGAAAAGCTTTCATTTGATAGTGCTGGTATGGTTTGGTTGAGTTTAGTTTTAATTGGGTTTGTTTGGACCTTTAATGAAGCTGGACTTGCAGGTTGGACGTCAGGTGCTTTTTGGATTTCTCTGGTTATTTCAATTTTGCTATTGGCTAGTTATGCTTGGTACAATTCCAAGAGCAGCCGTGAAGTTTTAGATTTTGGCTTGTTGAAGAAAAAGGCGGTCTGGCTTCATTTAGTTAACTACTTTGTGTTAGCGTTTGTAAATATTGGTATTTCCTGGTTATTACCAATGGTTGCTGAGGTTAACTTAAAACAAAGTTCAATGGTCGCAGGACTCTTAGTGTTACCTGGAGCTTTAATTGGTGCGATTATTTCACCAAGTACAGGTGCCATTATGGATAAAAAGGGTGCTTTTTTACCATTGATGATCGGAAATATTTGCTTATTAGCATCTGTTGTCCTGTTCTTCTTCTTAAACAACGTGATGACTTCAATGATTCTTTTAGCATTATTTGTTATTCTTAGAATTGGCGTTGCATTCAGTTTTGGAAATGTAATGGGTGCGGCCAGTCAACAAGTTGTGCCGGAAAAACGAGGAGACATTAATTCTTTGTTTAACATGATGCAGCAATATGCTGGTGCCATGGGAACCGTAATTTTGGCTTCAGTTGTGAGTTCTTTAGAGTTGCATGGTGGTTCAGTTGTGGCGGAAACTCGTCATGGATCAGAAATTGATTATGTTATTTTGAGTGTGCTAGCCGCGGTTGCCTTAGTAACAGTTATTGTTAATCGGAGCACGCGTAAACAAGCAGTTAAAAAAGTAACATTGGCAAAAAATTAGTTAATTGAAGATTTATAAAAGACATTTGGTCAATTCTTGATCAAATGTTTTTTTGCTGTAAACTAAAAGCCTTTTGCTAATTAAGGGACACCTAAACTTAAATTGAACTAATATTCACTTTTTTTTAATTTATGTTCATCTTTTTGTAGAATTTTATTGTTTTAAGTGTTACGATCATCTAGGTGGTAAAAATCTGCAAACAATTAAATATGTGTTTATTATGATATTTTGAAAGTGACTTTTTTTGAGACGAGGAGGTTTATTATGCAAACAAGTGAGTTAAGTCGACCACTTATTTTCCGTCGTGTGTTGTTAACTGTGGATGCTGATGATCCCAATTCATCGATTCGAGCGTTTCGTTACGCTGCCACGATGGCTCATGATTATCAGATTGAATTATGTATTGTGTCCGTTTTAGAAGACGATGATGTGAACATTTTCGATGTGATGACACCAGGAAAAATGGACAAAAAAGAAAACGATGTTCGCCAAACCGTTGAAGACTACATGACAATTGCTGAAAAACTGGGAGCAGAACATGTCACAGGCTTAACAGTGGGTGCAGGCGATGTAGATGATGTAATTTTAGAACGCGTTATTCCAAAGTTTAAACCTGATTTAATTGTTTGTGGATCTGATACAGAAGAAGCAAGCCACCGTGTACCAGGAGCAGTAGGATTAAGAATTGCAAAACGGGCACACGTTTCCGTAATCGTAGTTCGATAATTCAGAGATTGAATTTTGAGAATGTTAGAAAAGAGGAAATGCCATGGCAAAAAATGACAACCAAGATAATATTAAAGAAGTGAAGATTCAAAAAGGAAAGTTGGCACGAAAGGGTTCGCTCTCAGGACACAAAGAACATCATATTATTTCATCTACAGGTGGTGCGAGTAAATCTTTAGATGAAATCAATGGAAGTGTAGAAGTTCCTCAAAATGCTGGTGTCCTAAAAACATTCTTGGCTTACTTAGGCCCGGGAGTTTTAGTTTCAGTTGGGTATATGGATCCAGGTAACTGGATTACTTCAATTTCTGGTGGAGCTCAGTTTAAATATCGATTAATCAGTGTTATTTTGATTTCAAGTTTGATCGCAA
The DNA here is from genome assembly GCF_001437405.1 of Pediococcus ethanolidurans. Taxonomy (GTDB): domain Bacteria; phylum Bacillota; class Bacilli; order Lactobacillales; family Lactobacillaceae; genus Pediococcus; species Pediococcus ethanolidurans. Next base: position 6,907 of record NZ_JQBY01000012.1, read on the forward strand.
TGCTGTTGCAAGCAATGGCTGCCCGGTTGGGGATTGTAACAGGTCGTGATTTAGCGCAGCTTACCCGTGAGAAGACTTCCAAACTCGGTGGTGTTGTATTATTCATTATTACAGAACTAGCCATTATGGCCACCGATATTGCGGAAATCATTGGATCAGGGATTGCGTTAGAATTGCTGTTTGGATTTCCACTGATTGTTGGTATTATCATTACGGCATTTGATGTTTTACTTCTATTGCTGTTAATGAAACTAGGATTTCGAAAAATTGAAGCAATTGTAGCTACCTTGGTTGCTGTAATCTTGTTTGTTTTCTTATATGAAGTTATTTTAGCACAACCAAATGTCCCAGAAATTCTCCGTGGGTTTGTGCCAGGCAAAGATTTAATTGAAAACCAATCAATGCTATATATTGGCTTGGGTATTGTGGGTGCAACTGTTATGCCCCATAATTTATATCTTGGTTCATCAATTTCACAGACCCGTAACTTTGATCGCAACGATCATAAGAGTGTGCGTAGTGCCATTCGCTATACGGTAGCTGATTCTAATATGCAATTAACGATGGCTTTTGTTGTTAACTGCTTGCTTTTAATCTTGGGAGCTGCCTTATTTTTTGGAACTAATTCAGATTTAGGTCGTTTTGTTGATTTATATAACGCATTGGGTAATTCAAAAATTGTTGGTGCTGTTGCAAGTCCGGTATTAAGTATGTTATTTGCAATCGCCTTACTCTCTTCAGGTCAAAGCTCCACAATTACTGGAACCTTATCTGGTCAGATTATTATGGAAGGTTTCATTCGCTTACGGATGCCATTATGGGCACAACGTTTGTTAACCCGATTACTAGCCATTATTCCTGTATTGGGATTTGCCATTTACTATCACGGTAATGAGTCACAAATCGAAAACTTGCTGACATTTTCACAGGTGTTTTTGAGTGTTGCGTTACCGTTTGCCATGGTTCCACTAATTATTTTTACCGGTAGTAAAAAAATTATGGGTGAGTTCGCAAACCGGATGTGGGTTAATGTCTGTGCATGGATTGCGGCGGTTGTTTTGATTATTTTAAATATTTGGTTAATCTTACAGACTATATAATTAGAATCAAAAAGTTGATTTGAGTATTAAGGTTACTGACTAATAAAAGACTAGGAAAAATTAATTTTTTCCGGTCTTTTTTGTTTTGCTTGAAAAATAGGTTGTTTATTTTTTTGTGAGATCGTTTCCTTTTACACACCCATTCAGTTCATGAGATACTGTCACTATAGGTATACGGTTATGACTACAATAATAGCAATTTAAGAAAGAAGGACTTATTATGGGTGAAACAATTAATGCTGGCATTGCAATGATGAAGGTACTTGAAGATTGGGATGTTCAGCAAGTTTATGGCATTCCTGGTGGATCAATTAATAGCACAATGGAAGCGTTACGTGTTGAAAAAGAAAAAATTGATTATATTCAAGTTCGTCATGAAGAGGTTGGTGCATTTGCAGCCACCGCCCATGCCAAGTTAACTGGAAAGATTGGTGTTTGTTTTGGTTCGGCTGGCCCAGGTGCTACCCATTTATTTAATGGATTGTATGATGCACAAATGGATCACGTACCTGTTCTAGCGTTGATTGGGCAGGTAGGAACGGGAGACATGAACTGGGATTCTTTCCAAGAGATGAACGAAAACCCTATGTTTGCGGATGTTTCCGTATATAATCGAACGGTGATGACGGCGGAAAGTTTACCACACGTTGTGGATGAGGCGATTCGACGAGCATACAAAGAGAACGGGGTGGCAGTAGTCACCATTCCGAATGATCTGGGAAAACAAGAAATTTCAACAGACTTTTGGTCTTCCGGGCATAGCTATGTGCAACCGCTACTGCCTGAACCGAATGAACAGTTAATTGGACAAGCACTGGAATTAATTAAACAGGCCAAACGACCGATAATTTTTGCTGGCATTGGGGTTAAAGGTGCGACAGAAGAATTGATTTCTTTGTCTAAGCACTTAAAACTACCAGTAGTTATGTCATCTATTTCTAAGGGAACGATTCCAGACGATTTTGAGGCCAATATGGGTTCAGCGTATCGAGTGGCAACTAAGCCGGGAAATGAAACGCTGGAAGCAGCTGATCTGATTGTGATGATTGGGGCAGATTTTCCGTTTGGACGTACAAAGAATTTGTTCAAATCACAAGTTAAATTCATTCAAATTGATATTGATGCTGCCAAAATTGGAAAACGTCATAACGTTGATGTACCGCTGCTGAGTGACGCAAAAAAAGCAATGAAACAACTGGTCGCACAAAGCGATGAAATTACCCATCGCCGCTTTTATGATGCGTGTGTGGCTAATATGAAAAATTGGCGTGCTTATTTGCAACAGTTGGCTGACAAAACAACTGAACCGCTAGAAGTTGGGTCAGTTTTTAAACAGATTAATCGAATTGCTACCGGAAATGATGTGTTTGCCGTTGATGTTGGGGACGTCACCATGAATAGTTTGCGATTCTTAAATATGAATCCTAACCAAAAATTTACAACTTCAGCGTTGTTTGCCACAATGGGTTACGGAATTGGGGCGGCCATTGCCGGAAAATTAACTTATCCAGAACGTCAGGTCTTTAATTTGGCTGGAGATGGCGCATTTGCAATGGTGATGCAAGACGTCTTAACACAGGTTAAAGAAAAATTGCCTATTATTAATGTTATCTTTTCAAATGAAAATTTCGGTTTTATTAAAGATGAGCAAGAAGATGAAAAGCAAAAATTTTATGGTGTCGATTTGCAAGGTGCGGATTTTGCGATGATTGCAAATGGAATGGGAGCGACAGGCATTTCAGTTAAAACGCACCAAGAATTAATTGCCGCGTTTGACAAGGCGGTTGTGGCAGATGGTCCAGTTGTGATTGATGTTAAGATTCGGGCAAACCGACCATTGCCGGCTGAGGATCTGCAATTAGATCCTGCAACTAATTCAGCAACTGAAATTGTTGAATTTAAACGTCGTTATGAGGCAGAGGCGCTACAACCAATTAGTGTTTATCTAAATGAATTTGAAGTGGAATAATTAAAAACACAGGCTGAAAGTATCAAAATTATTTCAATAACTGTTGTTAAACAACGGAACGTAAAAAAATAGTCTAACTGTTGTCTTGTGGTTCAGTTGGTCGGAACAGAGTATGAGCTCTTGCAGCTTCAAGTCGTGCCCACTACTACGTAAAGAAGAATGATTTTCGTTCCAAAAATCTTGATACTCCGTACGATGTCGATTCTTGTGGCAAAAATCAGCCGCAAGAACTCACACTACGTTCCAGCCCAAATTTGCTGGAAGACGACATTTTTATCTAATTCTATTACCATAAACATTTTTGTGATTAAAACTAAATGCAGCTATCAACAAGACAGAGACAAAATCAATTGGGATTTTGTCTCTGTTTTTTGTTGTCCAAAAATAAATGTTATCTAATTGTTTTAATTAGCAATTCACGAAGAATTCAAATTTGATGAAACTTCGTGCTAAATCCTCAATTTATCTACCACGTTAGTTCATATGTCTATATTACAATTTTCTTCAATGTTATTAGTAATTACTGTTTAAAAAGTCTTTAAAAAATTCGCGGTTGGGGAGTTCTACTTTCATTCTATGATTATCATCATAATTTTTTAGAAATGGAGTTGATCTAACACGACTTTGCAAATTGCAATTGTTCTAGTAACCTTGGCCGTTACATTTATTCTGATGGCGATGGAAATCACAACACCTAATGCCATTATTTTATGTGCGCTTGTTTTTTTGATGGTCATTGGAATCTTGTCTCCGGATGATGCTTTAGAAGGTTTTGCTAATGATGGTTTAGCTACGATTGGTCTAATGTATATCATCGCCTATTCGATTGCCAAAAGTAATGTGATTACCCACTTCTTTGATCGTGTTTTGGGAAGTGGCAAATCAGAAATACGTTCCTTACTACGGTTACTCACGACGGTCAGTTTATTTTCACCGTTTATGAACAATACCCCTATTGTTTCAACGCTTACCCCAATGGTTCAAAAGTGGTGTAAGGAAAAGCATTTATCAATTTCAAAATTTTTAATTCCTTTATCTTACATCACAATTCTTAGCGGACTCATTACAGTGATTGGAACCTCAACTAATTTAGTTGCTCAAGGTTTGCTTTCTAAATATCATCTTCAGCAGTTTGGATTCTTTGATTTTGCAGTGATTGGAATTCCAATTACGGTGGTTGGTGGGTTGTACTTACTGACAATTGGTTATCGAATTTTACCAAATTATAAAAATAGCAATGTGGATAGCGTTATTCAATCACCGAATGATTATCTTATTGAAATGTCAGTTGATGCGGATTTCCCATTTATAAATAAATCTGTTAGTAAAGCAGGTTTACGTAACTTAGAGCATGTTTTTCTTGTTGCTATTAATCGTGATGGCCAACCAATTGTACCGGTTAATGAGGATATGACGATAAAGTTACATGACAAACTTTATTTTACCGGTTCAGTAAAAGAAATTAATGATTTGCTTCAAATTCCAGGGCTGCAACCAAGCACCGAAAAAATCGATATGGTTGATGTCACCAATGAACACGCACATATCGTTGAGTTATCCATTCCCGATAATTCAGCACTGGTAAATCAGACAGTTAAGTCATCTAACTTTCGTGACGTTTATGGTGGTGTAATTGTTGCCATTCATCGTGATTCGGCTAAGTTAAGCGGTCAAATTGGTCAAATTAGCTTAAAGGCCGGGGATGATCTGGTCGCCATTACCACTAATGAACCAGAACAGCTAGGATCAATGAAAGATTTACATGTTTTTAATGAGCGGTTAACTAAAACAAATAAAAAAAGCTATAAAGATTTCTTACCAGTGCTTTTGTTGGTTGTTGCTATTGTGATTTCAACGTTAGGAATTGCTGATCTTTTTGTTGCCTTGGCAGCAATTTGTGTCATTTTGTTTCTCACTAAATGCATTACCGTTCAAGATGTGCCGCGGGCCGTTGATATGAATGTATTGTTCCTTGTGGCAAGTAGTTATGGACTTGGATTAGCTATGTCTAATGTTGGGGCGGATAAGTTTATTGCCAAACAACTGACCTTGGTTACGGGGACGACAAATCCCATCTTGTATATGTTTTTATTGTATTTCATAACTAACTTTTTGACGGCACTTTTGTCAAATGCAGCAGCTCTTTCGTTAATGTTTCCGGTGATTGTGTCAGCGGCTAAATATATGGATTTACCGGTTATGATGTTGGCTATGGTAATTACGATTGCGGCAACGGCCGACTTTTCGACCCCCATCGGTTATCAAACTAATTTAATTGTGTATGGACCGGGACACTATAAGTTTACAGATTATTTTAAGGTAGGAATCCCCCTTAATATGATTTGTATGGTGATTTGTGTTTTTGTCACCTATTACGTTTATGTTGTTATGTAAAAGCATTAGAAACGGTAACTAAAAATTAAAAAATAGATAGGAAGATGCAAATGGCAATTCAATTTTTACAACGATTTTTCCCCAGTTTACGTTCTAAGCGTGCAGTTTTAGTGTTAGGAAGCGGACGTTCCGGAACGTCAGTTTTAACTAAATGTATTAACTTTATGGGCATTTCGTTGGGTACGGATAATTTGTTAGCACCCAGTAAACGCATTAATCCCAAAGGCTATTTTGAAAATAAAGATGTCATTAACTTTCATAAATCGCTGGGTGGAAAAATTCGCTATCGACCTGCGTTTAAAGGTTATTATGACAGTCCGAGAATTAAAAAAGATCGAACAACGTTGACTAGATATTTAACGAATAAGTTTCAAAAAGAACAGTATTTAGTTATTAAGGATCCACGAATGAACGATTACATTGAGTTATGGCAACATGTATTAGCGGATGTGAAAGTAAAACCCGCTGAAATTATTCTAATTCGAAATCCGCTTGATGTTGTGGCCTCAAATTCAAGAGCCTGGCATCGAAACAAAGTGCTTGCTTTGCGACAATGGCAAGTTCGGACATTACTTTCCTTGCGTGATACCAAGGGACATCCGCGATTGGTCGTTAGTTATGAAGATTTATTTCATAAAACAATGCCAACCTTACATCGAATTTCAACCCAGTTAGACTTGCCATGGCCGAAAGATGAACAAGCATTAGAAGCCAAAATTGATGGTTTTATTGATCCAGCACTTCAAAAAAGTGACAGTGGTGAAAGTTTGGAAGAGTTTAAAAACGAGAAAGAGCTTGAAGATGATGTTAAGAAACTTTATTTATTAGGCGTTAAGGCGGCAAATGATGATGACTTTTTAACTTCGGATGACTTTGATCACCAAATTAATGAGCTAACGGATCGTTATGTTAAAAAGTACGGATCTTTATATCGTGATTTTAATGTCAAAATCAAGAGTAAAACTGTTTTTGTTTACGGCTCGAATACAACGCAAATCAATGCGGTTAATGCATTATTGAAACAACAAGACGTTCAAATGGATGATGAGCAGACGAACCGAATGCATAAGCTATTGATGGCAGTTAAACAAAAACGAAGTAACGATCAGCAAATGTCTAATAATTATCCTAATGATTATGATTATTTAGAATTAAAGGAAAATTTGAATAATTATATTCGGCATGCCGCCAAAACAAAACCGCTGTGGGGAATTGGCGATGCACTGGATAGTGAACTCGTTGAAATGTTGTTGACAGTTAGTGAAGAGATGAATTTAGATACACGTAATATTTTAATTTTAGATGATGAAGCAATGACAAAAGATGAAGGCAAGAAAGAAGAGCTAGCACAAGCTTATCAAAAGGTTCTAAAACGGATTAATAAGCATCCACATTTAATTGTGTTGGCGTCAACATTAGCCAAACCTGAAACGAAACAGCAAATAACCAAGTTTATTGAAGCTGACAATGACCCCGACCAGCTTCTAAATTATCAACATGAAGTCGCCAAAGAAATTGCCCAGTTGCAGTAAAGCAGGTAATGGTATTAACAACAAAAATAGAATGGAGAAAAAATATGGATAAAATTTATGGAATCACACCTCATGGTGGAAAATTAGTCAATTTAAAGGATCTATCTACAAAAGCAACTGCGAAAGCTGAAAACTTACCTAAGTTAACAATAAATAATTGGAACATTTCTGATTTAGAATTACTGGCAATTGGTGGCTTTAGTCCGCTAGAAGGTTTCATGTCAAAAGCTGATTATGATGCAGTAGTCAACACCATGCATTTAACGAGTGGTGTGGTATGGAGTATTCCAATTACACTTCCCGTTTCAAAGGAAAATGCGGCTAAGATTCAACTTAACGAAAAAATTGCCTTAGTAGATGCAAACGGAACGATTTATGGCACGATGGTCGTAACTGATAAGTATCAGCCTGACAAAAAAGTAGAAGCACAAAAAGTTTATGGTACAACGGAGGAAGCCCATCCTGGTGTTAAAAAAATGTACGATACTGGAGATATTTATTTAGGTGGTCCGATTAAATTGTTAAAAATGCCATCTCATGGTGATTTTAGTGATTATTACATGGAACCAATTGAAACACGTAAAATGTTTCATGATTTGGGATGGAAGACGATTGTCGGTTTCCAGACACGTAATCCCATTCATCGAGCTCACGAGTTTATTCAAAAGACAGCTCTTGAGAGTGTCGACGGCCTATTATTAAATCCACTTGTAGGTGAAACAAAAGCCGATGATATCCCTGCTGATGTGCGAATGAAAAGTTATCAAGAAATTTTACGTTACTATTATCCAAAAGATCGCGTTCGACTAGTCATTTATCCTGCCGCGATGCGTTATGCTGGGCCTCGTGAAGCGGTATTGCATGCAATTGTGCGTAAAAATTATGGCTGTACCCATTTTATTGTCGGAAGAGATCATGCCGGGGTTGGTGATTATTATGGTACTTATGAGGCTCAAGAATTGATTACCTCCGTCGAAAGCGAAATGGGGATGCAATTCTTCAAGTTTGAGAACTCATTTTACTGTAAAAAATGCGGTTCAATGGCAACAGGGAAAACCTGTCCTCATGGTGCCGAAGATCACATTTCATTGAGTGGAACAAAAGTCCGGGCAATGTTAAAAGCAGGTATTGTGCCACCAAAAGAAGTTTCTCGCCCAGAAGTAGCCCGTGTATTAATTGAAGGCATGAAAAGAAAGTAGAGGAACGGATGAATAAATCAGAAAATATTACTTGGCAAAACACCAAAATTAGTAAACAAGATCGTCAGTCCTATTTTGGTCATAAAAGTGCCGTTCTTTGGTTTACTGGCTTATCTGGTTCTGGAAAATCAACGATTGCAGTTGAAGTTGAAAAACAATTATTTGAACATCATTTAAATACTTATGTTCTGGATGGTGACAATATTCGTTTTGGCCTCAATAGTAATTTAGGTTTCTCAGCCAAAGACCGGGAAGAAAACATTCGCCGTATTGGTGAAGTTTCCAAACTATTTGTTGATGCTGGAACACTTACGTTGACGGCATTCATTTCTCCATATCGGGCCGATCGTGATCGCGTGCGTAATATTTTGGGAGACGGTGAGTTTATTGAAGTTTTTGTGGATACCCCGATTGAAGTATGTGAAAAACGAGATGTCAAACATCTTTATGAGAAGGCTAGACGTGGTGAGATTAAGGGCTTTACCGGGATTGATGCACCCTATGAAAGGCCACAAAATCCTGAAATCACAATTGATACCTCGACACAGTCATTGGCGACATCAGCACAGCAAATCATTGATTATTTAGTTGAACACAAATATATTAATTGAACAGATTAATTAACTAAGGAGATGAATTGGGAAAATGAATTCAAAAATTATGGCCCTAATTAAAGCACATCAACGAATTTTTATTTACCGTCACGTCAATCCAGATCCTGATGCGATTGGCAGTCAAGCTGGATTAGCGCGAATGTTGCGAATCTCGTTTCCAAAAAAACAAATTTTTGCAGTTGGTTCGCCCAGTTCATCACTTGCTTGGATAAGTACCGAAATGAGTTTAAAAAAATTACCTACTCCTGAAGATTTGGTCATTGTAGTCGATTGTGCCAACCTTGCGCGAATTGACGGCCCGATGCCTGTAAAACCGACCATTAAAATTGATCACCACCCAAACTTAGATCCCTATGCACAAATTAATTGGGTTCAAGATGGGACTTCTAGTTGCGCAGAATTAATTTATGAGTTGTATCAAACATACCGGTCGGAGCTTTCATTAGATTTGAAGACGGCTAGTAGTTTATATGCGGGGATAATAGGAGATACAGTCGGTTTTTCAACGGCGGATACAACTAGCCAGACTTTTATGACAGCAGCTGCCTTACGTCAATTAGGTGTAGATGTGGCAAGACTTAGTCAACAAGTAACGGCTATTGATACCCGAACAAGTCAGTTGTATGGATTTGTGATGAGTAATGTTGCGGTGAATGCACATGGCCTGGGCTGTTTGGTGATTTCACAAAACGTTTTAAAAAGTTTCGGTCTTAACTGGGGTGAAGAAGATCCTGTTGTGTCATTACCCGGTAAACTTGAAGACGTCAAAATGTGGTTAATGTTTATTGAAAGCCCTGATAATAGATATCGAGTCCATTTACGTTCAAAATCAATTCCGGTGGATGGTTTAGCTCGCCAGTTTGCAGGAGGCGGTCACCCATTGGCAAGTGGCACGTATGTTAATGATCTTCAAGAAGTCGAAGCAATCATTCAGGCTGCTGACAAATTGTTGAATGCACAATCATCAGATGTTAGTGCGTAAAAGCCATGCTGGTCTTGTTACTTAAACAAAATCAAAATTTGAATGAAGGGAAAGCGAGATATGCGTAAAAAAATAAAGTGGCTCATAGCTGTCATCGTGGCGTTTATAATAGTTGGTGCTGCTTATTACTATAAAACTTCCAAAACGAGTACAACTAGTCAAGTCACAACAAGTAAAGTACGCTCAGATAGTGCCGTTAAAAAAGATATTAATTCACGTCTCGTTTACAACGAAGTTAATTCTCAAAAGAGTATTACAAAAAGTCTGAAAAGCAAAGCAACTAGTGGCACATACACACTTAACAATATTTATACCAAGTTAAATCCGTATAAAGTTTCACCACTAACTGCTGTAGCAATCTTTCATACCAGTAAGGCTGCAAAGGTTAGCTATACGGTAGTTGGAAAAACAAGCAAAACATCTATTACAAATACGGTTAATAAATATACTAAATCACATACACTTCAAATTTTAGGTTTGTATGCCGACTATAATAATACGGTAAAAATAAAAGTAACTTATAAAAATGGCACTTCGGTTACCAAAACAATTCGAATTCAAACCGCAAAGGTTCCTAGTTCGTTATCATCGATAAAAATTAATGTGACTAAAGCTAATAAAAAGAAAATGGAAACTGGTAAAGGAAATGCTAAATTAACGTTTATGGTCAGAACGACTATTTCTGGTAAAAAGCAATCCAAAAATTACTCGTTTGGAATTGATGCGGATGGTGCAATTCGTTGGTACACAACACGTCCAACATCGCATATCTTTAAACAACTGAGTGATGGTAATTTGTTGATTTGGACGAAATCGAAGGCCTCGAATTCCTACTTTAACGAGTTGGTTGAAATGAATTATGAAGGTAAAGTAACCAGAACGTATCGTTTGAACCATAAAGCTTTGGGCAAAGCGAAGGGATCTAAAAAGCAAAATCATAATCAGATTCATCATGATGTCACTGAGTTGCCCAATCAAGATTTAATTGCCACGGTTTCTGATGGTGGTCGAACTTATGTGGAAGATACAATGATCGTGATTTCTCATAAAACAGGAAAAATTACTAAAGTTATTAATATGAAGAACATTTTGCCAAGCAAATTCTACAGAGATTACACGGCAACCAAATCATCTAAATATATGGGTAAACGAGATTGGTTCCATGAAAATTCGGTTTACTATGATAAAACGGATAAGAGTTTGATTATCTCTAGTCGTAATCAAAACTTAGTTATGAAGATTGATTATAAAACAGAGAAAATTAAGTGGATTCTTTCTGGTAAAAAACGTTCTGCTTGGCCAAAATCATACCGTAAATATTTGCTAAAAGCTTCTGGTAAAATTGCATGGCCAGGTGGGCAACATGCTGCTATTGTAGCTCCTAATTCGTTAGGAAAGAAAAATTCATTAAATCTACTGATTTTTAATAATAATGTTGCAGTTGGGGACACTAAAAAATCGCTTGCTAACTCTTCTGGGAAATATTCAGAAGGGGTTGAGTATAAGATTAATGAAAAGAATATGACGATTAAACAAGTGGACAGTTTTGGAAAATCACTTGGTAGTAAAAACTTTGCGAATATTATTGGTTCTAATCGCTATCTAAGCTCGACGAATCGTTTGATTGATTTTGGGTGGTTAGATAATGGTGATGCGGCTAACGTGATTGAATATGACGCCAAGACTAACAAACAAATCTTCAACGTCAAGTTAACCAACCTTGGTAGTGGCGGTTACGTCTATCGAGCAGAACGCTTCTCATTGTTCCCAACTAAACATAGTTATGGAACGAATGAGTAGTCTAATTTAAAGATAAAAAAGATCGATCACTTAATTAAAATTTCTAGTGATCGATCTTTTGTTGTGTGCAGATTTATTTGGGTTATTAAATTAGATTAAGTTTTTGTCTTTCAGCAAATTGAGTGGAAATTTACCAGAGCAACTACAAGTAGCTAACAGTCAATCTACTTTGATGAATTACACCAGTTAATAACTCTAGTTGGAATCACGTTTTTGAAAGTTAGTCCTAAACTTAAAAATGGAAATACATGATTATCTACAATTTAGATAAATATTTTAAAATTAATCCACTGATTTTAATGCCTCAAGCATATCAACACTCTGAATTTTATGATTCATCATGATCATAACAAGTAGTGAAAAGATGATTGTTAGGACTACGGAAATCAGAACATTAAGCCAGGTTAAACCAGGGGCCACCATTGCAGTTGCTGGTGGCAATAGTTCCATAATATAGGCGTGAAAAGCATAACCGATTCCGATACCGACAATAATTCCAGCACCAGTAAGAAGATTAGTTTCGCGGTAAATATACATTAATACTTCACGTGGATAGAACCCTAAAACTTTTAAGGTGGACAGTTCACGTACACGTTCACTAACGTTAATGTTGGTTAGTGTATACAAAACAACCAGTGACAGTAGGGAGGCACTTAGTACCAACACAATAATTAAGTTATTCAAATTATTTAAAATATTCGTGATCGTGGTCTTAGCTTCCTGAGCCTGGATTGTTTCAACAGCAGCGTCATGATGGTTGAAGTTCGCTGCAAAAGAATTAATCTTTTTATTGGTTGCATGCTTCAATTTCACTAGATAAGCGTTATCAGGTGCTGATTGACCATAGACTTTTGCGTAATAGGCACGGTTCATATAAACATAGTGCCCAGCGTACATAGTTGTGATGCCAGCAATCTTAATTTTATGGGCAGTGCCATCGCTATCATGAATTACGATATGATCGCCAACGGTCGCATTTTGTAATTTGGCTAGTTTTTCGGAAACAATCGCACCAGAATTAGAAAAATGAAGCTTCTTGTCAGTTTTGTAATTACGTAGCTTAATATATTGATCTAATGTCGCTGTCTTAGTTGGCACCATTAGTGATATTTCCTCACGGGCATAATCGTTTTTTCTAGTCGCATAAACATCGGCAAAATAGGCACTAGCATGTTTTTGAATTTGATCAGAATTCGTTACTGCTTTTTTTGCCTTGGCAACATTAGCAGCAGTTGCATTAGGATTATAGGCAGTGATCAGATCATACTGACTAATTTGGCCAAATTGACGATCAACGATAGTATTCAAAGAATCACGAATACCAAAACCGGTGATCATTAGTGCAGTAGCTCCGGCAACACCCACAACCGTCATCAACATTCGCCCTTTATAACGGAATAAATTACGGGCAGTAACTTTATGTGAAAAGCTGAGATGCCGCCAAATTGGCGTAATTTTTTCCAATAAAATTCTTGAACCTTTTGCTGGTGGTTTGGGTAACATTAATTCAGCTGGAATTGTTTCTAGTGCTTGATGGGCTGCTAACCACGAAGCTAGTACGGTTGAGAAAAGAGCGATCAAGAAGGATAGGATAATATATCCAGGATGAAGTGATAATAATAAATTGGTAAAAGTAAAATTTGCTGTATAAGCTCGAAAAATAATTCGTGGTAAAGCAACTAAGCCCAGCAGACTACCCAGTATTGTCCCAGTTAGTGCTGTGGAAATACTATAGACTAGGAATTCGCGCATGACTTCACCCTTAGAGTAGCCTAAAGCACGTAGGGTACCCATTTCAATACGCTTTTCTTCGACCATTCGTCTCATGGTTGTAAAACTGACTAAAATAGCAATTAGGAAAAAGAAAACGGGAAAGGATTTACCTAAGGCATCAATTCGTTGAGCATCCTCACCGTAGTTGTTATAACCAGCATTATAATCATTACGATTTTGAATGGTTAAACTAATATCGTTAAGTTGTTTTCTACTAGTTTTTGCAGCAGTGATTTTACTTTTGGTAGCGTTAAGTACCTTCCGTTGCGTTTTAATTTTTACTTTTTGTTTATCTAATCTAGTTTGTGCAGTTTGTAATTGTACGATTGCCCCCGTGTTATTAGCAGCTTTGGCGGCGGTTAGTTGCGTTGCTAATTTTTTTTGAGTTGTATTTAGTTTTGCAGAGGCTTTTTTCAAGGCCACAGTTCCGGTAGTTACCTTATTTGTTGCATTGTTAATATTTTCGTTAAGTGTTTTGTGTCGCGTTTTGATTCGTGCATCGTTATGTTTATTTAGTTTTTTTTGAAGTGATTTAGCAATCTCGGCAGCCTTTTTTTCATATTTATCCGAATAAGCACTACCACTGACACCCTTAAAAGCAACACGGGCGACGTTTGGTTCTTTACTGGAAAATGCTTGTTTATTAACGTAGGCAAAGCCATATAGTGTACCACTACCGGCAGTGGTACTACCAACATTATCTTTCTTTAGATATTCGGTTGAGGTTGCGAAACCAACAATTTTGAACTTGGTCTGTTTAAGTGCCAATTTGTGATTATTTTTTGCTGCTTTGATGGTGATCGTTTCGTTTAACTTATATTGACCCCGTAGGCTGTCACTTAAGACAATTTGATGGCGATTAGCAGGCTTGTGACCTTTAGTTAGAACTAATTTTGATAGTGAGTGAGGTGTCGTTTCAACACGCAGGGCATGATTTGATCCCTTGATCAGAACGTCTGTGGTATGACCAAATTCAATTGTTTTAAATTGGCTGCGCTTTTTTAGATATTGTTGATCCGCTTGATTCAGTGCGATTGTTGAGGTAATTTTTGCATCAGCAAGATTTTCTTTTTCATAATATTTTTGAGCGGTTTGTCGCATATTTGGTCCAGTGACATTTAAGCCGATCAGAACAAAAACACCAAGCATTAATAAAGCCGAAACTGATAAAAACCGGCCTATGGACATTTTAAATTCGCGTCTAATATTTTTATTAATTGTTTTCATCGTCTTGCCCCTACCATTCTAATTGTTCGACTGGCGTAGGCGCATCATTACGTGTATCAGATTTAACTTGTCCATCAGCAATTTCAATAACGTGGTTGGCCATCGGGCGAATCATACTGTTATGGGTCACGATAATAACGTTTTTATGGTATTTATGTGTGAAATCCTGAAAAAGTTGTAAAATTTTCTTTCCAGTTTTGTAATCAAGTGCCCCAGTTGGCTCATCGGCAAGTAATAAATCGGGATTTTTTGCGATGGCACGTGCAATTGCTGCGCGTTGTTGTTCACCCCCAGATAGTTGTGCGGGAAAGTTTTGTAATCTGCTTTCAAGACCAACCGCCGTTAGAGCTTCAGCAGCATTCATGGCATTGTCGGCGATTTCTGAGGCTAGTTCGACATTCTCGACTGTCGTCAAATTTTGAACTAAATTATAAAATTGAAAAACGAAGCCAATCTTTTTACGGCGATAGGTTGTTAATTCACGAGAATTTAGATCAGCTAATTCAGTACCATTAACATTAACTGATCCACTGGTAAGCTTATCCATCCCACCGAGAACATTAAGTAGGGTGGATTTTCCCGCACCAGATGCCCCGAGAATAATGGTTAGTTCTCCCTGTTTGATTTCAAAACTGATATCTTCGTTTGCGGTAACTGCATGTGTACCTGTTCCGTAAGTTTTAAACTCATTCTTAACTGAAATAAAATTGGTCATTGTGTTTTCCTCCAAATCTCAATATAATAAGCACCGTGTTGATTATTTTACGTATTTATTAAACCATGGCACTGTCCAATTTCAATGTTCAAAAATAAGAAAAGTGTTGAGTAAATTGAAGTTATGCTAATAAACTACTTTGATTGTGGAAGAGGGAAATCATGACTACACAGCAAGAACGACTTAGACAAACGGAAACTGTAATTATCGAAGCTTTATTAAAAATTGGTAAAACTAAGCCACTTTCTCAAATTTCCATTAGTGATATCTCTAGGGCAAGTGGTATTAATCGTGGTACTTTTTATCTACATTATTTAGATAAAAATGACTTAATTAATCAAATTACGACTCGGTTAGTGAATCAAATTCAGACAATTTTAGATAATGAAATGAGTGGTGCGATGAATTATCGTTATTTTTCTGCCGATGAACCGTATCCAGTGATTCAGCACTTGATTGATGTCGTTGCAGATAATAAATTGTTATTGCGTTTTTTACTTGGTCCCAATGGCGATTCGGAATTTTATTTAACCATAACTAAGAAACTACAAAAAGCTATTTTACAAGAATTGAAACGAGTAAAGGGTACGAATAGTTTTCGCCCGGATGTTCCAAGTAAGTACGCAATTAGATTGATTACGAATGTCATTTTGACGATTATTACAACATGGATTGAAGTACCAGATAATTTATCTAAAGAAGCGGTTTGTCAACTGATTATGAAGGCACTTTATTTATCTCCGTATAATATGCTAGGAATAAATAACAAATGAACTATTAATTAGTTTACTAATCAAACATCAAACAAGCCTGTAGTAAAATTAGAAACTTTTACTACAGGCTTGTTATGTTTTATTCAAAATTAGTTGTTCTGTTAGGCATGTTTTCCCCAGTGAGGAATAACTTTGCCGTCTGGCGTATGGTCAGGATCTTCATTTTGAAGATTCTGATCATCGTCGTTTTTAAATTCATTTTCCAATTCATCGACAAAACGTTCGGTTGCATGACCATCGGGTTGATCGAAGAAATAATTGACAAATGAATCTAATTTTTGACGGTTCATTTGAGGCTCTTGAATTTTTTTAATTAATTCATCTGTATTTTCGGCCAGTGTGCCTGGAATAAAGTCTAAGTAATTAAAATAGAAACTCCGCTTTTGCATATAGTCAGTTAAATCAGGGGCAAAGAAAATCATGGGACGTTTCAACAGGGCATATTCAAAACAAACTGAAGAATAATCCGTAATTAGTTCGTCCGCGATCATCAGTAGATCATTAATTTCACGATAATCAGAAACGTCATGGAAAAAGTCGGCGTATTTATACGGAATGTTTGCTTCGTTTTGTACAAAGGGATGAATTTTCAATAAAAATACATAATCTTTGTGTAATGCTTCATATATCTTATTGAAATTAATATCTTCAAACGGATAGTAAGCAGATTGTTGACCATTCCCACGGAAAGTTGGTGCAAACAAAATTACTTTCTTACCTTTAATGAACGTCAATTCTTCTTGTAATTTTTGACGCACGTTAGCTTGATAAGTTTTATCAAAAAAGACATCAGTTCGTGGAATTCCAGTTGTGACAATATTTTTTTCCGGGATATCGAAACCTTCTGCGTACTTATCAGCAACGTGTTTGGAAGAAACAAGTGCTTTGGTATAATTTTTGTGATTTAAGGAATCAAGCTTTGGACCGCCGGGCATGCCAACACGGCTGTAACCAAAAGTCTTAAAGGCACCTACCGCATGCCATACCTGAATTAAATCCGCATTGTGGCGGATAGTCAGTGGATAAATCATTGGATAAAAATCATCCAATAAAATATAGCGACTAGTCGCGAAGGCTTTGGCCAATACAAAAATTTCATGCCAAGACTTTTTGGCCTTGATACTAGGTTTTAAATAGAATGAGATCTTAAAATTTGTTTTTCGTTTTAACAACTCTTGATAGATAAATTCAAAATTGCCAGAAATACTGGTTCGACTATCAGAAACAAACGAAATTTTATGACGATCTACGGGTAATAGATGATACCAATTATAAGCCATTTTCAAAACGCGGCGTTTTAAGCTGCGCATTACGGGACTTTCCAAAACAAATTCAGTATCCAATTCATTTTCAAGAGGATTAATCTCACTAAGAATATTGGATCCGACTTCTAATGAATTAGCGGCAAAATTATATTTAAAAATCAAACGATATTGCGTGTTCTTTTTGGCAGAATAACTAGTCATATTGGTAATATAGCTTAAATCATGTGCACAGTCTAAAATCTTTCCCACGGAAGTTCGTTCAATTAACCAACCGTCAGAAAGATACTGTTTTAACTGAATTTTGATTTCATACTGACCAGGTTCCAATGGTTTACCTTTATTGATTACTGAGAAGTTAGCAGTTCCTGTGTAACCGGCCATGGGGAAACGAGGATCTTCGCTTGTTTGATTTACAAGAGGAATCTCAATGTCATCAACGCCATCTTTTGCAAGAATCAGGCTTTTGACGATTTTTTCTTCATCTTTTTCCGGAAACTTTTCAAAGTAGGCAATACCAGAAATTGTAAAGTAGGCACCATTGAAATCAATCGAATTGACACGTCGTTTGATTAAAGAATCAATATTTTCCACCAAACGCGGGGAGTGGTAAGTCGGTTGAGTTTCTTCTGGAGTCACTGTATTTGCAGGTGTCGGATGTAGTATTCGATGCAGTTTATTTCTAATTCTTCTTAATAAATGTCTCATATTTTGTGTTCTCCATACCTATTAATTGATGTTAAAAATTGGTAGACACGATCGCTATTATGACCATCCTGATTGGGAAAATTTTTGTGCTTTAATTGACGAACGTAGTCCAGATCGATTTGAGAAAACTTTTCATTAATGAATGTCATCATTTCAGGTGCTTTTTGAAAAAAAGGCGCGTTCAAATACTCAAAGTAATTTACATAAAATCCCTGTTTTTGCACATATTCCTGATAATCAGGTGTGAATAATAAAATAGGACGCTCAAAATAACTGAAATTAAGTAAAAGTGATGAATAATCAGTAATAAAAGCATCCATTGTGGGCATCATTGCTTTAACTCGTGCCGGGTCCTGAAATAAATGAATATTTTTAGGTAAATTGTGAAGATTTTCTTTCATATTAACATATGGATGAATGGAAATGTAGATTTCCCAATCTTCTTTCAACTCTGGAGCCGCTTTGATAAGTGCGGTGACAGCTGCCAATACTTTTTTTGAATCATTCTGACGATAAGTTGGTGAATACAGGATCTTTTTTGTATGCTTGGGAGTCAGTTTAATTTGCGTATGCGCAATGACATCAAGCATGGGTTCACCCAGTGGTAAAACATGATCTCGGTTAATATCAAAGGCATCGGCATAAGCTTGACGGTCTGCTGCAGTGTTAACGACAACCCAATCATAATTAGTATGAGGTTTGATGACACTATTTTGAGCATTTGGTAAACTTAAGCCAATTTTTTTCAGTGTACCAATGGCATGCCAAGTTTGAATGACAATGTTTTTGCGATGCTTTTTTAAAGAATACAAAGGGAAAAAATAATCATCAATGATGAACAAGTGAGATGTCGCAATGTAATAAACGGAAATTAAAGAATACCAAAAAAATAAAAGGCGACTCTTAGGTGAGCGATCATAGTGAAAACAAAATACTTTTAATTCATAATCACCATTTTTCTCAAATGTTTCGTAAAGTTGTTTAAGATTATCTACTAACTGCGTATTACGCATGGTAGCAAAAGTTATGCGTTTCGGATGGGGACGAAACACGTAATAGCAAATTTGGTAACTGGTGTTATAAATGAATTTTAGGAATATTAATTTTAGTCGTTTTAAATCTCCCAACGCATCACACCCTTTCCCCAGGAGCTTGTACTATCTTTTTCAAAAAAGCTAACGACTTCTTTAATCGAACTTACTTTTTGGGTTTCACCAATTAAATTACACAAGCGTTCACGAGTTTTGCAATCCTTAGCTAAGATGTTGATAGCTCCTTCAAAATCTTCACGGCTACTACGACTTGAGCCTCTTAAGGTTAGACCGCGTTCGAGAACTAAACGGGTATTAATTTCAATTGGATTTTCAGAAACGCCCAATAACATAATGGTGCCCATTGGTCTAATGTGGTTGATAATTTGATCAACGGCAATTTGACTACCAGAACCACCGGTACATTCGAGTGCATGACTAACCTTTAATTCTGGGGGAATATCACTAACTAAATAGGTTTCATCTGCAAAAGAAAAATAGTCTAATTTATATTGATGACGACCAAAAATAATTAGTTTACTTTCAGGGAAAAAGGATTTTGCCAGAGAAGCAATGATATAACCCAGATTGCCGTCACCCCAAATGCCAATAATATCTTGATCGGCATCCATGGTTTCCTTTAAGTTGGTAAGTGCCTGAACGCCTACTGAGATCATTTCGGTGAAGGCAGCCATGTTAGGTTCAAAATCTTGAGGAATTTTAATCACGCGATCGTGACGTAAAAAAACATACTCCTGCATGAAACCATCATAGCCACTGGAACGAAAATGATTATTAGTGAGGTAATTTTCTTTAACAATGGGGCTTTGATGTGAAGGGGTATTGGGAATCATTGCCACAGTTTCGCCAGCAGAAAACTTATTTTGCGGATCATAGACGACTGTTCCGATAGCCTCATGAATTAAGGCCATGGGGAGCTTTTTGTTGAGAACTGCTTGAGAACGATTGCCAGAAAAGTACCGTTGATCTGCTTTACAAATTGATAAGTACGTTGGTCGAACAATAATTTCATTAGAAGTTAAATTTTCGTCAATGGTTTGAGATTCAAATTGGCGAGTACTGACTAACCGATAAACTTGGTTTAGCATTAAATAACCACCCTCTTTTCTACGATTGCGCGTGCTATTTTTAGATCATATGGTGTTGTGATTTTAATATTAGAAACTTCACCGCGAACAATATGCACTTCTTCACCAGCGAGGAGGCAGATTTTACAAGAATCGGATAAAATTTCTTTTTGTTCAGTGGTCAGTTGATTGAATGCTTTTTTTAGTTTTTTGATGTTAAAACATTGTGGTGTCTGACCTTGATACATATACTCACGGATGGGAATTTCGTTTACTTGTTCATTTTCACCGCGAACAATCGTATCAATGGCCGGAACGACTGTATCAACCGCCGTATGAGTCATGACCGCGTTAATATTGTCATCAATAATTCGTTGCGTGATAAAGGGACGAACGGCATC
Organism: Pediococcus ethanolidurans; assembly: GCF_001437405.1. GTDB lineage: Bacteria > Bacillota > Bacilli > Lactobacillales > Lactobacillaceae > Pediococcus > Pediococcus ethanolidurans. The sequence continues at coordinate 27,475 of NZ_JQBY01000012.1, forward strand.
ATGGGTCACGACCACGTCATCATCATGGAGACCAAAAGTTTTTTCGATATAGGTGATTCCATTCATTAAAGTGTCATTTCGTTCGGATCCGCCGGTAATCACAACTACGCGGGAATCCTTTATAAACTTGCTGATTAGATCTTTGGTATGTGTTAACCAGTCACTGGGACACACCACGATGATGGCATTAAAACGTTTTTCTAAAACGAATTTTTCAATTGTTTGAATTAAAATTGGTTTGGAGCCAAGTGGTAAAAACTGCTTTGGCATGGCTGTGTTACCCATGCGGGTACCTTTACCGCCGGCTAGTATTTGTGCATATATCATAATAAGAACTCCATTTCTTCTTAAATAATAGTCATATGTTAGTTTACAAATATGAAGATAATGTTATCGATTAGGCAACTTTCTAAGACTAATTTCCAAAGTTTTTGCATTGGTATAGGAAAAATAAGATGGTTAAGGTTTAAACGACAGTGAATCGGTGAACTTTCGAATTGATAGAGCATGGTGTGTAAGCGTTGACATTAGCTACCTATTTCATATAGAATTGAGCTAACAATAAGCTGTTAGTTTTAATAACAATAATTTTTTGGAGGAATAATTATGAAAATAATTGTAGTGGGTGCGACTCATGCGGGAACCTATGCAACTAAACAAATTTTGACGGAGCATCCAAACTATGAAGTGACGGTGTATGAAAGAAATGATAATTTATCGTTTTTATCCTGTGGAATTGCTTTGTGGGTGGGTGATCATGTTTCAGATCCGAATAAAATGTTTTACTCTTCACCTGAAAAATTAGAAGAACTTGGCGCGACCATGAAAATGCAGCATGACGTGCTTAATATTGATACGGATAAAAAAACGATTCGAGTTAAGAACTTAATTTCTGGGGAAATATTAGAGGATTCATATGATAAATTAGTTATGGCTACAGGATCGGCACCTGTGATTCCACCAATTAAAGGCGTCGATAACTCGAAGGTAAAACTATGTAAAGACTGGAACGATGCCAAAATTTTGCGAGCGACAACGCCAAAAGCAAAATCTGCGATTATTATTGGTGCCGGTTATATTGGTGCGGAATTGGCTGAACAGTTGGCAGTCACAGGAAAACAAGTAACTTTAATTGATGGATTACCTCATGTATTGACGAAAAACTTTGATCCGGAAATTGGGTTACGAGTGGAAGAAGATTACAAAGAGCATGGTGTCAAATTAGCGATGAATGAATTGGTCCAATTTTTTGCGGATGATGGTGATAAGATTACCGTTACAACCACTAAAGGAAGCTATACAGCCGATTTTGCTGTTTTATCTGCAGGTTTTCGTCCTTATACCGATTTACTTAAAGGGAAGGTTAAAATGTTACCCAATGGGGCAATTATTACGGATGATTATATGCAGTCCTCAGATCCTAGCATTTTTGCTGCCGGTGATTCTGCAGTTGTGCATTACAATCCGACTGGAAAAGATGATTACATTCCATTGGCTACAAATGCTATTCGACAGGGAATTTTAATTGGTCATAATATTGAACATCCTACGGTTAAATACATGGGAACTCAAGCATCATCTGCGGTGGCTCTGTTTGGAAAAACATTGGCATCTTCCGGATTAACTGAGAGTGGTGCTAAAGCACGAAATGTCGCGGTGGAAAGTGTTACGCTTGAACAAAATTATCGTCCTGATTTTATGTTGACCACTACGCCAATTTTGATGCGTTTAGTTTGGGATCCCAAAACACGAGTGGTTTTAGGTGGGGCATTTTATAGTTCTTATGATTGTGCCCAGTCGGCTAATGTTATTTCATTAGCAATTCAAACTAAAATGACTATTGATGAATTATCTATGGTAGATATGTTCTTCCAACCTAACTTTGATAATCCACTAAATTATGTAAATGCCTTGGCAATGGCGGCTGTGCAAAAGAGTGTGGGTAGGAGCTGAAAATGTTTGTTAGGACAGTTCTCAAAGGCAGGCCCCGCATTATAAAGATGCCTAGCGTGGGATTTACATCCCCCTGACGGCACCTTTATATTGTGGATCCTTAGCGTCTTTGATCACTCACTGATTTAAGAATTTATTAAATAAAAGTTGCAGCGCTTTCCTCTTTTTGATTCGGTTGTACTATAATATGATAAGGTACTCATTTGGGGAGTTTCAATCGCAGCCTTGATTCGTTAGTTATAAACCTATTCGCCAGTTTTATATTAAATTCTTACAGTGGGGGATGCGAAGAACGTATTGGAAAATAGATCATCTTTGGATAACGTAGGCGTTTTACTTTAGTACCGAAAACAACCATGATTTATGAAAGAGGAAAGAAAATGGCAGATGTATTAATTGTAATTGATATGCAAAATGCACTGAGTAAAATGGTGAATTTCGATGCAGTTGTTGCAGGTATCAACGAACGCATCAAGATTTATCGAGCAGAACGAAAAGCAATTTTTTTCGTTCAAACCACTGATGAAGAGATTCCAAGCGATACAAAAGCGTTTGAACTAACTGATAAACTTGATTTTAATTCACAAAAAGATGAGTTTATTGTTAAAACTAAACCAGATGCTTTTTATCACACAAACTTAGAGGCGTATTTAAAAACTTACAATAGTCGAAGCATTGAAATTTGTGGCGGGCAGACAGAATACTGCGTGGACACCACAATTCGAGTAGCTTGTCACTTAGATTATAAAGTGGAAGTGACGCGTGGTTTAACCACGACTTTTGATTCCGATCTTTTAGATGCGCAAACCATAATTAAACATCACGAGAGTATTTGGGATGGCTCGTTTGCAACCATGTTACCTCAAACTAAATAACTACTAAAGAAGCACCCACAGAAGAATTCGTTTTTCTGTGAGTGCTTCTTTTTTTAGCATTAAAATGTGACTTAAAGAGTTTTTTGGAGGTAGCCTTATTATTTGAACCAATAACCATTATTAATCGTCTGAATCATTTTAACGAGTTGTTTGGTTTCCGTAATATCATGCACGCGCAAAATATTACCACCATTCAAGTACATATATGTTTCCGCAATGAGTGTTACCGAAAGGCGATCCTCTTTTTTTAAATCGAATAATTTGGCTCCAAAACCCTTTCGTGAAATTGCGATCATGGTTGGTCGGTTGAATTCATTAAACTGATCAATGTTTCGCATCATGGCATAATCTTGGTAACCATCTGCCACTTTGGCATAACCAATGCCGGGATCTAAAGCAATACGCTCTTGGTCAATGCCAGCAGCTACTAATTGAGTTAAATTTTGCTTGAAGAAAGCTCGCATTTCTTGGGTTAAATTGTCGTATTCTTTGTCTCGACTGCTGTGCATCGTAAGTAAACCGATTTTTGTCGGTGCCAATAAAGTCAGTTTACGAGGGTCATCAGTAAATGCATTCACATCATTGATGATAGCAACATACCCGGTTTTGACGATAGTTTGCATGACTTCAAACTTATAAGTATCAACTGCTATGGTAATCTGGGGGTAAATTTGATGAATCTGTTCAATCGTTGGCATAATCCGAGCCAGTTCTTCTTTAACCGAAATTTCCTTAAAACCAGGCCGAGTAGTCTGTCCACCTAACTCAATGACATCTACTCCAGCAGTTACCATTTCATCCACACGGTTCATAATCTTTTGGGGTTCAAAGTAACGCCCACCGTCATAAAATGAATCGGGTGTAATGTTTAGAATGCCATAGATTAAAGGATTCTGTAGCAAATCACGATGATGGTGACCGTAATTCCAGTAAACGGCGTGTTGTTTATAAATAGCGGCTAAGGTTTCATTGTCAGCAGTGTTTTGAAATAAATGACTAAAACGGGTCGTAAATAATGAAAAGCAAGCTAACGGAAGAACGGTCTGAATACTAGTTGTATTGACTTGAATGGGCGTATCAAACGTGCGTAACAGGTCGGTTAATTGGTTCAATTGATCTGCCGAAAGCTCACTAAATTTCAAGACAATTTTTCGTTGTCGAATTAGCATATTATTCGTGATTTGATCAGCAAATGTTTCTGAATGTGTAAATGTATTGGTGAGATCAGAAATGTTCATATTCGTTTTGTGCCACCTTTTCTAAAAGATTTTGAATCGCTTTGGTTCGATGAAGATAGGGCGTCTTTTCAGTATCGGTCATTTCTGCTAAGGTTTGTGTTTCACCCAAAGGAATTAAAATTTTGTCAAAACCATAACCGTTGTTTCCCCGTTCCGCCGTACTAAAGGTTCCTTCAAATACACCTAGTCCATGATAAACGCGATGATCAGCGACACATAAAATTAAATCAGTTCGTAAAGTTACTTGCCGAGATCTCCCATTGACTAAATTAATTAGATAGTGGTTTTTATCTGCGTCAGATGGATAGTTGCTGAGTTGCCGAGAAGTTTGAACGCCAAACTTATCAGGATAGGCAGCAACTATCATACCGGAATCATCACCCAAAACAGATTCAGTAGGTAGTTTTTTGAAGATAAAAGTTGCCTTTTGCCGGGCGTTGTTTAAGTAACTGGTGGTACCTTCATTAGGAAAATGCAAACGAGTGATTGCGTTTTGATAAGATTCGGCAGAAATTTTAAAATCTTTGAAACACTTTATTAATTCAGCAGTTTTGTCTAAATTATTAGAAGCAATTAAAATAGGTTGTTTAAACATTCAAATCACCTTCAAATTGTTTGATAAAGTAAAAAGAACCGGTAACGATAATGACATCGTTTTTGGAACTTTGCTGACACGCTAGATTCAGACTTGCTTTCGAATTTGATAACTCAAAAAGATGGTCTTTTGGAAAATAAAATTCGGTTTGAATAACATGGGCCAGTTGATGTTTGTCTAAAGCTCGTTGATGCTGACTGGGTGTATTCACGTAAACGTCAGTTGCAAGTGGTAAATAACTTTTTAACATTTCAAAGTAGTTTTTATCTACTAAAAATCCTAATAAAAAACTGATTTTTCGATTTGGAAACAGTGTTTTTAATGACTTAACCAGTTGTTTGGCACCATCCGGATTATGGGCACCATCTAAAATGATGGTGGGTGCTTGATGAATAAGTTGCATTCGACCAGGAATGCTAAGCTGTGCTAATGCTTGGTGAACAATGTGTTCCTTAATCGAAGTCCCGTGTCTTTGAAGCCAAGTTACCGCACTAAGTACCGTAGCCAAATTATCTAATTGAAAATTACCAACTAAGCCTAATTGGTAAACATGTTGCGCAATCATGGGCCCACTGATTTGTAATTTAGTACCAGTTTCATCGCGCTTGAGAATTCTCAGATGTACGTCTTGGACAAAATGAATGTCGGCTTGTTGTTTTTCAGCAACTTGACGTAATACTTGTCTGGCCATTTGTTTTTGGTGAGGCGCCACAATTACCGTGGAATCTGGTTTAATAATGCCAGCCTTTTGCGTCGCAATTTTTCGAATCGTGTGGCCTAAAATTCGCGTATGATCATAATCGATATGAGTAAACAAGGTTAGCAGGGGGGCCGAAATAGCATTAGTAGCATCATTTTTTCCACCTAAACCGACTTCCAGAACAACATAGTCAACGTTGGCCTGCTTGAAAGCAACTAAGGCAATTAAAGTGAACCATTCAAAAATTGAAAGTGAAACCGCAGTATCGCTTTGTTTTAGGGTGTCTGAAATAACCTGATAAGCACGAAGAAAAGCAGTATAACTAATCATTTGACCATCAAGTTTGATTTGTTCGCGATCATCAAGCATTGCAGGACTAGAGAAATGACCAACGTGATAACCATTAGCTTGCAGAATGGCTGCTAACATTGCGCCGGTAGACCCTTTTCCGTTAGTTCCAGCGATATGAATGACTTTATAGGCTTGCTCAGGATGCTGTAGTTGTGCCAATATGTGACGCAAAATGGGCACACGATCGTTTTGTGTAACCAAAACTTGATGATTCATTTTTGCAATTAAGTCATGATAAGTTTGTTGATCTTCAGTCATAGTGCTAGATTACCTCTGATGTGTTTGTTGGAGAAATTCATTTTTAAGTTCATGGTCTTCAGAAAAGTTGCCTAAGAATTTGTTTGTATACGTAAATAAGCCAGATTTGTTGATGCCACGCATTTCCATACACATGTGACGTGCAGAAATGGACACGGCAACTCCCTTAGGTTTTAAAATACGTTGTAATTCATCAGCAATCATTACTGTGATATTTTCTTGAACACTGGGACGACGAGCGGCAAAGTCGACTAAACGTGGAATTTTGCTTAAGCCAATAATTTTGCCATTTTGAGGAACGTAAGCAACATTAACTGTGCCAAAAAAAGGTAAAAGATGATGTTCACACATTGAATAGAAGGGGATGTCTTGAACTAAGACCATACCCGCATTTTCAGCAACGTTAAAAATCTTGTAGTCTTCAAAATGTTGTTTACCAGTTTCTGCAAAAATTTCTTCATAGGCACTCGCCACACGTGCCGGTGTTTTTTGAATGCTCGTTCGTTTTGGGTCGTCACCAATAGCTTCAATAATGTTATGAACGGCATTTTCTATCTTCGTTTTGTCTTTTTCAATCATATTCTGTTTACCTCTTACTCATGTAAAATTTCCACCCAATTGTGATCAGGCGTAGTTTGTAGTTGCTGGTTAGTTTTAGTAATTAATTGGTCATCGTTTAAAACATCTAACAAAGGAATTAAAACGAAACGCCGCTTGGCAATCTCTGGATGAGGTACAATTAGCGTTTCATCGTGAATGTTTTCGTGATTAAAGTATAAAATGTCCAGATCAATGGTTCTTGGCCCCCAATGAATGAGACGCTTGCGTCGTAAAGCTTGTTCAATTTGATGCAAAACATCTAGTAGTTCATGCGCCGTTAGAGTCGTTGATAAGCGAATAGCAATATTCAAAAAATCATCTTGTGGAACACCGCCAACGGGTTGTGTTTGATAAATTGGAGACACTTTTTCTACTGTGATCATGGCATTTTCATTAAGTAAGTTTGCTGCTTTGTTTAAATTTTTTTGACGGTCGCCGAGATTTGAACCGACACTTAAATAAGCTTGATTATTCATGATGTTGTGCTCCTGAAACCTCAATTTCAATATTATCGAAAATACCAGCAATGGGAACACTGTACTTGCGAACTTTTAGTTTTACAGCCTGAATGGTAGGATAATCTGCTAAGATTTTCTTCAAAAGATGGTTAGCGACACTTTCAATCAGATTATAATTATTGTTTAAAACGAATTCTTCAATGGTTTGGTAAACATCCGCGTAACTGACGGTTTCCTTTAAATCATCATGTTGCACTTTTTCTTCAATTGGATAGGTGAGCTCAGCATCAATTTGAAGACGTTGACCTAACTTTTTCTCCTCCGCAAAAACACCATTGAATGTGTGAAAACTCATGTTATTAATTCTAATTTTACCCATATTAGCCATTCCCCCAGGCAGTTCTGAAATTTATTTCCCTTTAATAGTATCATGTTTAACGCTAGGCGTCTTTTTTGATGGATACTAATAGAAAAAACCAGATCAAAACTCGAAAAGAGCTATGTTCTGGTTTTTACCGTTTTTGTATAAGGCAACTAGATACCCTTAATAATTATTATTCAGCATCTGACCAAACTTTTTTTGCAGTATCAATGACTAAACTTAATTTAGCCCATTGTTGATCAGCCGTTAACTTGTTGCCCTCTTCTGTTGACGCAAATCCGCATTGAGTAGAAAGTGCCAAATTTTCAAGAGGAACTTCTTGAGTAGCTTCCTTAATGCGGGTAAGTAGTTGGGATTGATCTTCCAATTCAGGAAATTTAGAGGTTACAAGGCCTAACACGATGCGTTTGTGGGCATCATGGTTCCAAATTTTAGCAAGCGGTTTGAAATCACCAGCACGATCGTTATCGTATTCGAGGAAAAAGCCGTCATAATTTAATTGGCTGAGATACTCAGCAACAACGTCGTAACCACCTGAAAATAGGAAGGTTGACTTAAAGTTACCTCGACAAATATGAGTAGTTACAGTCAAATCATCTGGTAAATTTTCTAAAAGCTTATTAATGACGTAAACGGAATCTTCAGCAATTTTACGAAACGGCTTTTGACCTTCAGGATCGTTTTTAGTTTCGTCAAGTTTACTGATTAGAAAAGCCCAAGTCGTGTCATCTAATTGAATATAACGACAACCGAGATCGTAAAAATGCTGAATGGTTTCATGATAGGCCTTGGCTAAATCGTCTAAATAATCTGTATGTTTTTCGTAGAATTCAGGTGCGTTATCACTTCGATTATCCCGGAATAATAGACTAGGCGAGGGAATCGTTTGCTTAGCCTGAACACCATCAGGTACGATTGATTTCAGATATTCAAATGCTTTGAAAAATGGATGTTCAGGGTTGTAACTAATCTTACTTGTTAGATAGGCATTGTCGGTTCGTGTTTTTTGACCATGAAATTTATAACTTTTTTGATAGTCATATTTACCGACACCATCTAACCCCCAAAGAAAATCAAGATGCCACCATGAACGACTAAATTCACCATCTGTGACCGCATGAAGACCAAGAGCAACTTGTTTATCAACAATTTTTTTAATTTCTTGGTGCTGAATGGTTTCAAGTTGACTGGTAGAGATTTTCTTATCTGTGAAATCTTTATGAGCTGCTTTTAATTCGGAAGTTCGTAATAAACTACCAACTTGATCGAAACGATAGGGTGCCTGTAAACCTGTTTTAAGTGTCATGATTGTAAACTCCTTAGTATTTTTTTAGAAACAAAAAAGCTCGTCCTCAACGTTAAAAACGTCAAGGGCGAGCACTTCATTAAAGAAATGACCACGGTACCACCTTGGTTTAAAATAATTTAAAAATTATTTTCTTAAAGAATTCCCCGAAGGAAACTCCGACGCGATAATGGGCGCACCCATCTGTATTTTGCTAAAGCTTAATGCAGAATGTTCTCCAAGACCATCTTCTGGTTCACTCTTTTACCTCGTTACACCAAAAGAGGCTCTCTGTAAAAATGTGGGACCGTACTCATCTCTTCATTGCTTTTTAATTGTTATCTAATTTGGATTCAGTTTAGCGCGTGTTTTAAAACTTGTCAAATTTCACCATGCGTTTAAAAATGGGTTGATCAAAGCTCGACACATACAGCTGTGTAAAGCTTTAGTAGGAAAGTGAAAAAGAGTTTTTTTAAAATAAGAGAAGATCGTTAATCTTCTAATTAGGTGTAGCAGCCAAAAACTATGAGGTAACGGTCAACTTGAAGCAGTAATGTTAAATGTTTCAACTATTTTATCAGGCAAAGTAACACCAGTAAAAGCACTTACTAGTTATTTTTTAAAACAAATTTTTATGTGACATCAAGGAATTAAACATGTCAGTATTTCTTTAAACGCGGCATCCCGCAGTGCCATGGATAATTGATGAAGGCCGTTTTGTAAGACTTAAATAATAGGTGTAGTGGAGGCGTTGGTGAAAGAGTGTGTCGATGTCACTTAGCGATTTATCGCTTAGAGACATGGGAGACTGGAGAGATCCACTTCTGGCCTGAAAGGCAAGAAGTTAGCTCGTAAGCGACCACACGTCCCCGCATCAACGCCGAAACGGAACAAAATTAAAAACATGAATAAAATTTAATTAGAAGCACTACTTACTAAAACTCAAACACATACACATCTAAAAAATGGGTTTGACAATGAATCATGACCGTTCTATAATAAGCAACATTAAATATAAATGAGAAACACGTGTTGAAGGTTTCACGGATGATAAGCTAGCGAATTTCTAGAAAGTGTTTGGGGTTGAGAAAACATATTTCCTAGTTTAAAAAGGTGAAAACGAGCGAAATTGTCGCAAAGATGATTATGGTTGCACCCAATATAGTGCCAGTGTATCAGGTGTTTTTGACGAAAAATACGGTGTACATGGTGAGACAAACTTTGTGAAAAGCTTGTAAATTAAGGTGGTAACGCGTGCAAACGTCCTTTGGATTAGTAATTAATCTGAGGGACGTTTTTTTATTCTTATTAAAGTTTTGACATCAACATTGAATTGCAGAAAAAGGAAGGAAGTTTTTATAAATGGAACAAACACGTAAATTTACATGGAAAGAATTAATTGTGGTGGCATCAATGCTATTTGGAATGTATTTTGGTGCTAGCAACTTAACTTTTCCAGTGCAAATTGGGCAACAGTCCGGTTCTGCATTTATTAGTTCAATTATTGGTTTTATCATTACAGGTACAATTTTACCTTTACTTGGCGTTGCTGCGATTGCAATTACGAGAACGCATGGTGTCTATGAACTAGCGCAACCAATTGGTAAAACGTACGCGTTGATCTTTACTGTTATTTTGTATATTGCTATTGGCCCAGCCTTTGCAACACCACGAACAGCCACGGTGCCCTTTGAGTTTGGTATTGCGACCCATGTCAGTGCGGCAACAGCACCATTATGGCTTTTTGTTTATTCGGCTTGTTTCTTTACGGCAGTGGTATTGTTTTCAATTAACCGCCATAAAGTGGTCGATTATGTTGGTCGTTATCTGAATCCGGTTTTTATTATCATGGTCGTTATATTAATTGCAGTTGCCATTTTTAAACCAATGGGAACAGCAGCTGGACAAGCAGTTACGGGCGCTTGGCGAAAAGGCGCGATGACCAATGGCATTATTCAGGGTTATCAAACAATGGATGCACTAGCCTCTGTTGAGTTTGGTATTGTGGTTATCACAGCAATTAAAGCTTTAGGGGTGAAAAAGGAAGCAACAGTTGCCAATTTAACCGTCAAAGCAGGCATCATTGCCGCCAGCGCGATGGCCGTTATCTATGCCGGATTAGCTTACATTGGGGCAACCAGTCTAGGTCATTTAAAAATTGCAAACGATGGTGGTATCGCACTTGGTCAAATTACACAGTATTTCTTTGGTAATGCCGGGGTTTATATTCTAGCTATTATGGCAACAATTACTTGCATGACTACTGCTGTTGGTGTGACAACTTCTTTTGCAACGGCATTTAGTGGAATGTTTCCTAAATTTAGTTATAAAACATATGTGATTATTGTATCTGTAATTTCTTTTGTGGTTTCTAATTTTGGGTTCGAAACCATTATTAATGCTGCTGTACCGTTTCTGATGTTTATTTATCCACTATGTATCACGTTGATCTTACTATCATTAGTTTCACCATTCTTTCATCGAGCCCGGGTTGTTTATATTTGTACAACGATTTTTACAATTGTACCGGCCATTGTGGATGGATTGAATGCGGCTCCAGCAATAGTAGCAAAATCAGTTGTTGTGCAGAGCCTTACCAATTTTGAGAGTAAGTATGTCCCATTCTTCGCACAAGGATTTGCTTGGCTTGCTCCTGCTATTATTGGATTTGTGATTGGAATTGGAGTTTATGTGGTGCAACGTGTTCGTGCTAATGACGAATCAACTGTTAGTGAATCAGATTGGTCATAATGGCGTTGCTTGCGATCTTCGGAACCATAGAAAACTAAACTAAGACTATTAAGAATGAAGCGATGAGAACTGTTTTTCTCATGGTTTCATTTTTAATTTCAAGAATAATTGTTGGTTTGTAATGAATTTAAATTAGTAATCATAATTTGAAAAGCTAAACAACGTAGGTTGTGTTTAAACATTCAGTTGTTGAGAATCAAATTTGCCCTGAATAGGTTTTTATGATAAATTTATGATAAACAAATTAGAAGCAACCAATATAGAAATCGGAGGGTAAGTGAATGGAATACATACGTTTAATTGGTGTTTTAGTTATCATTTTAGGGTTTGCATTTAGATTGGACACCGTTGCAGTTGTACTAATCTCAGCGTTAGCAACCGCATTAGCATCAGGAATTGATTTCACAAAATTTTTAGCTATTTTAGGACAAGGTTTTTTGGATAATCGAATGGTTTCACTATTTTTTTTAACCTTACCAATGATAGGGGTAATTGAACGAAATGGATTAAAAGAATCTGCCGTAAACTTAATTCATCGTCTGCAAAACTTAACTCCAGGGCGTATTTTTGATATTTATTTACTGATTAGAGAACTAGCCTGTGTTTTTGGAATCACTCTGCAAGGACAGGTTCAGTTTATTCGTCCGTTAATTAATCCAATGGCGCAAGCGGCAGCTAGTGTCGAAGCAAAACTAACGCCAAAGGATGTGGATCGAATCAAAGCACGTTCCGCAGCTACTGAAAACTTTGGAAACTTTTTTGCACAAAACTTATTTGTCGCATCTGGTGGTGTTTTATTGATGGCAAGCACTATGAAATCACTGGGTTATAAAGTCGATCCCACTGGAATTGTTTTGTATTCAATTCCAGTTGCCGTAATTACGCTTGTCCTTGTATTTTTCTATAACCGTTTGTTTGATCGCCAGTTTGCTAAGAAGGGACGTGCTAATAATGACTAATTTGATCAATAATATTTTAACCTTCCTTTATATGTTAATTGGCGTGGGATTTTTAATTGCCGCGATTGAATCATTTCGCGATAAAACTAACTCGGCTCGTTATGGAACGGGGCTGTTCTGGACATTATTTGCGGTAATTTTTGCTTTGGGGCAGTGGTTACCAAAAGCTCTAGTTGGCGCTTTGCTACTGGTGATTGGATTACTTTCACTTTTAAAGCAGGTGAAAGTAGGACATATTAAAGAGATTAATGTTAAAACGGCTGAGAAGGCTGCCCTAAAACTACGCGGTTGGATTTTCTTACCTAGTATTATTTTAGCAATTACCGCAATTTTAGTAGCCCAATTTACACCGTTTGGTGGTCAGGTAGGTATTGGTGCGGCTGCGATTTTGTCATTGATTGTTGCTATTGCTTTAACTAAATCTAAGGGTAAAGATGTTTTTGATGACACGCAACGAATGGTACGGTCAGTGGGCTCGGCAGGAGTATTACCGCAACTATTGGCAACATTAGGAGTTGTTTTTACAGCATCTGGTGTTGGTAAGGTAACAGCGCATGCAATTTCAAGTGTGTTTCCAACCGGTAATCATTTATTGGGAGTCGCTTTGTATTGTGTGGCAATGGCGTTATTCACCATTATTATGGGAAATGCCTTTGCAGCCTTTGCGGTAATTACTGCTGGAATTGGAATTCCCTTTGTTGTCGCTCAAGGCGGTTCGGCTGTGGTAGTTGCGGCGTTAGGAATGACTTCCGGATACTGTGGCACATTGATGACCCCAATGGCGGCCAATTTCAATACGTTACCGGTGGCTTTGATGGAAATGAAAGATCCACTAGGTGTGATTAAACAGCAGGCGCCAATTGCAATTCCAATGTTGTTAATCCAAATTTTGTTGATGTATGTACTGGCATTTTAAATAGGGAGGTAATTTAGAAATGAAAATTCTTGTGACTGGTTTTGATCCATTTGGTGACGATAAAATTAATCCGGCAATTGAGGCTGTAAAACGCTTGCCAGATGAAATTGAAGGTGCTCAAATTGTGAAGGTGGAGATTCCTACAATTTTTGGTAAGTGTGCGGAAGTGACGCATGCGGCAATTTTAAGGGAAAAACCTGACTATGTGTTGAATATTGGTCAGGCAGGCGGTCGTTTTGGTTTGACACCAGAACGGGTGGCAATTAACTTTGATGATGGACGAATTAAGGATAATGCGGGATATCAGCCCCTGGGTACACCGGTGCATGAAGATGGGCAAAATGCTTATTTTACGCAGTTACCGGTGAAGACGATGGCTAAGGCGATAAGGGCGGTAGGTTTGCCAAGTAGTGTGTCGACGACGGCGGGAACGTATGTATGTAATCATATTATGTATCAGGTGCAGTATATGATTGATAAGGAGTTTCACGAATTGAAGGCAGGATTTATGCATATTCCATTTTTGCCGGAGCAGGTGACGAATAGGCCGAATACGCCATCTTTGAGTTTGGAAGATGATGTGAAGGGAATTACGGCGGCGATTGGTGCGATTGTGAAGCAGGATGGTAAGAAGGATATTGAAAGTGTGGAGGGACATGTAGCTTAAAGTGAACGAAGAAAAGCGGGTAATAAGGGACTTCTAAGTGTTGTGGAGGCGGGATCGCGATCCCGCAGGAACAATACTTAGAAGTCCCTTATTGCTTTTCGGAGTTGTCCTGAGGCTCAGCGGAAAAAAAGAATGTAGGGTGTGGAGGCGAGTTCTTGCGGCTGGTTTTGCCACAAGAATCGACAACGTTCTGAGAATAAAACTTTCGGAACGAAAGTTTCCTTAAAAATCGAAGTAGTGCGGGATCGCGATCCCGCAGGAACAATACTTAGAAGTCCCTTATTGCTTTTCGGAGTTGTCCTAAGGCTCAGCGGAAAATTATTTTCAAAATAGTTCCTTTATTAAAAAAACGTTATACGTATCTGTATTTCTACAGAATTACGTATAACGTTTTTAATTTTAATGAATTTTATTTACTTTGTTCGCTATTTAATTGATTGATTTTCAAAATTAAATCAACAGCTTTTTCCATTGTTTGAACAGAAACAAATTCATAACGACTGTGCATATTCTCGCCACCAGCAAATAGGTTGGGTGTTGGAATGCCCATGAAAGAAATTTTAGAACCATCTGTACCACCACGTACTGGATAAATAACAGGTTTAATAGCTAATTTTTCCATTGCAGCTTTTGCAAGTTCAACAGGAGTCATGTCTTTTTCAAGAATTTCACGCATATTATAGTACTGATCATGTGTCTCTACAGTGACACGTTCTTCACCAAAGTCAGAATTGAGTTTGTCAGCTATGTTCTGTAGTTCTTGTTTACGTTGTTCAAATACTTTTCGATCATGGTCACGAATAATATAAACTAACTTAGCGTGATCAGGAGTACCGGTCATTTTAAACAGGTGGAAGAAGCCTTGACGACCATCGGTTAATTCTGGACGGTCACCAGCAGGAACAAGGTTATGATAATCAATTCCTACTTGAAGTGCATTAACCATGACATCTTTAGCAGTGGCCGTGTGTACCTCGTTTCCTTGAATTTCTACGGTTGTTTGGGCTGCATTGAAGGTTTCATATTCCAATTCACCAAGGGGACCACCATCAACCGTATAAGCGTATTTCGTATTGAAATCTTTGGCATCGAAGTGGTCCGCGCCAGTTCCAGTTTCTTCATCGGGAGCAAATCCCACCCGAATTTCACCATGTTTTACTTCAGGATGACTGAGATAATATTCCATTGCTGTCATAATTTCGGCAGCACCGGCTTTATCATCGGCACCCAGTAAAGTCGTGCCATCCGTTGTGATTAAAGTTTGCCCCTTGTAGTTGTGTAAAGCTGGAAAAGCCGCAGTTTTTAAAATCCATTTGCCGTCCTTACTCAAAGAAATGTCGGACTCACCATCGTAGTTTTCATGGATTTGAGGATCGATATTTTCGGCATTAAAATCAGCTGTATCAATGTGAGCAATGTAGCCTAAAACTGGTGTATTGCCATCATCATTAGCAGGCAGTGTGGCAACTACATAGCCACTTTGAGCTTGAGTGTGAACATCCTTTAATCCAAGATTGGTTAGTTCTGTAGCCAGAGTCTTTAGGAAAGCAACTTCTTTTGGATCCGTGGGAACAGTATCTGAATCAGGATTAGAACGAGTATTTACTTTCACATATTTCAAGAATCGTGGTAACAAGGTTTCGTATTTTGCCAATTAAATCACTCCTATTTATATTGTTACGTGTATTTTAGCTTAAATAGGACAAGAAAGAAAATTTAGTGAATTAGTTGCCTGTAACTTATTTGGGTATTTTTAAGAAACTTAAAAAAGTTAAGCTCACATCATTTTATGCCTATGCTATAATCATGTTAGCGGTTACAAAACGTAATCTTTTTATTTTTGCATAGGAGGAAGAGAATTTATGAAATTAGGTGCAATTGAGGCTGGCGGAACAAAATTTGTTTGCGCAGTTAGTGATGAAAACATTAATGTTGAAGATCGGGCACAGTTTCCAACCACAACGCCCGCTGAAACCATGGCACAAGTGTTTGCTTATTTTGAACAACATCCAGTTGATGCGATTGGAATCGGGTCATTTGGTCCGGTGTCTTTAAACCAGGATGCTGATAACTATGGTTTTATTACAAACACGCCTAAATTAGCATGGAAAAACTATGATTTTTTGGGTGCTATGAAGGCTCATTTTGATATTCCCTATTATTTCACGACTGATGTGAACGTGGCCGCTTATGGAGAGTATCAGGCCGGTGCCGGACGTGGGAAAAAGAACATTTTGTATTGGACCGTTGGAACCGGTGTGGGTGCAGGTTATATTCAAAATGGTGAATTTCTGCAAGGATACAGTCATCCCGAAATGGGTCACATTCTGTTAAGACATGATCCACGCGATCTCGGATTCGAAGGGGTCTGTCCTTATCATGGAGATTGTTTTGAAGGCTTGGCTGCTGGTCCATCTATTGAAAAACGATTTGGCAAAAAAGGCAATGAACTTGATCCAAGTAATGAATTCTGGGAAATTGAAGCAAATTACATTGCTCAAGCCTGTGTCAACGCAACGCTAATTTTGCGTCCGGATATCATCATCTTCGGTGGCGGCGTCATGAAGCAAAGTCAGTTATTCCCACAAATTCAGACCGAGTTTGTGAAACAAATGGCTGACTATGTTGACTTCCCTGAAATTTCAAATTATATCGTCCATGTTGAATTGGGTGATGATGCAGGAATTACAGGAGCTTTAATGTTAGCAAAAAAGGCAACTGAATAGCTTGGTTAGATCATAAATATGGGTGGCAAGGTAGATGACCACAAAATATTTATGATCTTTTTTTCAAAACTTGATTTGCATCAATTTAAAGAACTCCTTTTCTCGATAAACTAGACACATATTAAGAAATTAGGGGGAACCAAAAAATGTCAAACACACCAGAAGAATTATTTGCAGCAGAACAAAAGCAATCTGAGATCGATCATCATGTGCCAACCGCTGGAGCCATGGTTAATCATATTGTTTCCAACTTTACTGTTTTAGATGCAAAGTTACATCAAGTTAGATGGTACGTTAAAGGCTTGAGCGCACCAGCAATTCAAACAGTTTATACCAAATTGATTCAAGAGAATCGTGATCATTATGATGAAATTGGTGATCTGTTATTGGACGAAAATGAAAAGCCAGCATCAACAACCGATGAATATAGTGAATATTCTATGATTGGTGAGAATGGTAAGAACAAGTATTTCACGGCAGAAGCAATGGTCGGTGAAACGGTTCAGGATTTTGTCACTCAAAATCTATTTGTGGATCGGGCAATTAAACTAGCAGAAAAAGAAAATCGTCCCACCTTACGTAACGCAATGGAGAAGTTACGGGGAGACGATAATCATGAAATTCGTGTGCTTCAAAGCATAGTTGGCAACGATGCCGGTGAAGGATTAGAAGACGACGATGAAGATGACGAGGATTAGTTTAAATTAAAAATTTAAGTTTAATCAAGTAAAACGAGTGAATCTTTATCAATCAATTTAATTTGTTTTTGTGGACCTTGTGAAATCCAGCCCTTACGTTCGAATTCTGTGAGTTTACGACTTACAGTTTCAGGCGTGGTGCCGAGATAAATCGCAAGGTCCTTTTTTTTGATTGGTAACTTAAAGGTATCTTTTTCCAAACTGGCACCCGTTTCTACTAAGTAATTACCAATACGCGCTTCAACTGTTTCGGTGGAAGCTTCAGTTGTGCGTTTTTCAAGTGACGAAATTCGTTGACCGAATTCGTTAATCAAATTCATGCTGATACTAGGCGATTGACTAAGTAATTTTTGAAAGCTTTTTCGACTAATCCGACAAACTTGGGTCGGAATTAAAGCTACACCGGAAGAACTGCGTGTCATTTCTTTGAAAAGGGCACCTTCGCCATCAAAATCACCAGATTGCAGTAAGTAAAGAAGCTGTTCGCGACCATTAGCAGCAATTTTAGAAACCTTAACTTGGCCGTTTGCGACAATGATCAGGGTGTCAAGATCATCCCCATCAAGAAAAAGAGATTCCCCAGCTGCATAATGTTTGTGAGTCATAATGGTTTCAATTTTATCAACATCGCTATCAGGTAAGTGTTTAAATAATGGAACTAACTTAATACAATCATGTTCAGAACGTTGCATGATGTTACCTCACTTTATTTGAATTAAATTACCTAAAGAATAGCATGAAAATAGGTGCACGGAAAGCAACACGATTGTTATAGAAATAAAAACTAAAGATTGAAAGTATCAAAATCACTTCAATAACTGATGTTAAACGACTTTGCCTATAAAAAATGGTCTAAAGTGCCGTCTTCCAGCAAATTTGGGCTGGAACGTAGTGCGAGTTCTTGCGGCGGTTTTGGCCACAAGAATCGACATCGTACGGAGTATCAAGATTTTCGGAACAAAAATCATTCTTCTTTGCGTAGTAGTGGGCACGACTTGAAGCCGCAAACCACGTCTTCAAGCTCGGCCTTTATCTAAGCGAAAACCACTAAGATAAATATCACTACTGAGCCCATTTGCTTCCAGACTAGGTCTAATCTTTGCAATCTACACAGTGATACAAAGGTTGTTATATCAGCGTTACTGAGCATTATTGAAGCATCAAACGTTCTTAATTCGGAGGCGATTGGTCTCAGGGGTGAAATTATCCTTAGCAATTCATTTGCTTAGAATAAGGCCGAGTTTGAAGACGTGGTTTGCGGCTTCAAATCGTGCCCACCCCGTTCCAGACCGGTTGAGCCGCAGGACGGCAATTAGACTGTTTTTTATAGACTATGTCGTTTACCATCAGTTATTGAAGCAATTTTGATACTTTCAACCTTTATACAAAAAACGTAAAAGTTGATTTTGACTGGGATGTAAAGTTTTAAGTCAAATTTCTTATGACTAACGTTTTTTTGTCAGGTGATCAAATGTGAATTGACATATTCAGTTTGCTTGACTTGCTTTAGATTGGTCATTTGTGATACATTTTAAGAATTGTGAATTAGATCTGAAACCCGTTTTAATAGAATTTATCAAGAATAGTGAGGATATTAAATGATAACAGTTACCGATATGAGTATGCAATTTTCTGATCGCAAACTCTATGAAGAAGTTAATTTGAAGTTTACGCCTGGAAATTGCTACGGCATTATTGGTGCCAATGGAGCTGGTAAATCAACTTTTCTAAAAATACTAGAAGGCAAATTACAGCCCACTAAAGGAAATATTTCCATTTCGCCAAATGAGCGGATGTCGAGCTTAAATCAGGACCATTATGCTTTTGAAACTGAAAAAGTTTTAGATACTGTGATTATGGGACATAAAAAGTTATATGACATTATGAAAGAAAAAGATGCCCTATATGCTAAAGAGGATTTTACGGATGCTGATGGAATCAAGGCAGCTGAGCTCGAAGGTGAATTTGCCGAGATGGATGGTTGGAATGCAGAATCTGATGCAGCTCAATTGCTACAACAACTAGGAATTGACGAAACCATGCAAACGCAAAAAATGAGTGAACTAACTGAAAGCCAAAAAGTTAAAGTTTTATTGGGACAAGCTTTGTTTGGTGATCCTGATATTTTAGTTTTGGATGAACCAACCAACGGACTTGATGCCCAGACAATTTCCTGGTTAGAAGACTTTTTGGGTGATTTTCGTAACACAGTAATCGTGGTTTCTCATGACCGTCACTTCTTAAATGCAGTTTGTACCATGATGTGTGATGTTGATTTTGGTAAAATTCAACTTTATGTGGGTAACTACGACTTCTGGATGGAATCAAGTCAATTAGCAGCTAAACTTAAAGAAAATGCGAATGCCAAAAAAGAAGAAAAGATGAAAGAATTGCAAGAATTCGTGGCTCGTTTTAGCGCGAATGCTTCTAAATCGAAACAGGCGACGTCCAGAAAGAAACAACTTGAAAAAATTACATTAGATGATATTCAACCATCGACACGTAAATATCCATTTATTAGTTTTACACCAGAACGAGAATTAGGGAATGACTTATTACGTGTGGATAAGTTGTCTAAGTCAATTGATGGTGTAAAGATTTTAGATAATGTCACATTTACCGTAAAACCAGGTGAAAAAGCAGCTTTGTTGAGCCGAAATGATTTGGCAACCACCACCTTGTTGCAAATTATTGCCGGTGAACTTGAACCTGATGAAGGAACAGTCACTTGGGGACAAACCACCACACGAAGTTATCTACCACGTGATATTAATGAATATTTCTCTGATGAAAAGCTGGATATTTTGGAATGGTTACGTCAGTTTGCCCCTAAAGAAGAAAGTGATAATACGTTCCTGCGTGGTTTTTTAGGTAAAATGTTGTTCTCTGGTGAAGATGTTAACAAGCCAATCACCAAACTATCTGGTGGTGAAAAAGTCCGCTGTATGCTTTCTAAGATGATGTTAAGTAAGGCTAACGTGTTGTTATTGGATGATCCAACTAACCATTTGGATTTGGAATCCATTACTTCGTTAAATGATGGGTTGATTAATTTTGCCGGATCCTTGATTTTGACTTCACATGATCGTCAATTTATTCAAACTATTGCTGATCATATTCTTGAAGTGTCAGACAAAGGCGTTGTTGACCGTGCTGAAACTAGCTATGATGAATTTATGGATCATGAAGATATTCAAAAAAAGGTTCAAGCTTTATACGCTGAATAATTTGAATAATTTATCACTTTCAAGTGTTAGAAGCTGAAAAAGAATAAAAATCCTGCTAAAATGGCCTTGTATAAAAATCTATTAATATTATAGAAGGAAAGTCTTTAGTATGAACGTAGAAATTAAACGAGATGGTTTAATCTTACGTGGCTTGTTGGAAGCACCAAGGACTAATGAATATGATATTGCGATTTTAATGCATGGGTTTACCGGAGATTTGGGGTACAAAAAAACAGATTTATTAGCACAAGTGGCACAAAGATTGCATGAGTATGGAATTGCAACGATCCGTTTTGACTTTAATGGACATGGTAAAAGCGATGGTCGTTTTCAAGATATGACGGTTTCAAATGAGGTTGCAGATGGTAATGCTATTTTAACCTACACGAGAAAATTGCCACATGTTCGCAAAATCTATTTGATTGGTCATTCTCAAGGTGGGGTTGTCGCTAGTATGCTTGCGGGATACTATCCAGAATATATTTCGAAACTAGTTTTATTGGCTCCTGCTGCTACTTTGAAGGAAGATGCCCAAAATGGCGAACTTCAAGGAACAACTTATCGGCCACATCATATTCCAGATGCGCTGCCTACCAAAAAACATTTGATTGTTGGCGGATTTTACTTGCGAACAGCTCAGATGTTACCGATTTATGAAGTGGCACAACAATATACCGGACCAGTTTGCCTAATTCATGGTGATGCGGATACAGTAGTGAATAAAAAAGCTTCAGAACGTTATCATGATGTGTATCAAAATAGTGAGTTGCACATCGTTTCTGGCGGGTCACATCAATTTAAAGGTGCAGCCCGTTCCCAGGCACTACAAGTGGTGACAATTTTTCTTGAAGGCTTTGAGTGAAAGCAAAGACGTTTAAAAGTATAGTAAAAGGATGAGAAAAATTTCTCATCCTTTTTTGTAGGACTTAAATGACATCCAAGTGAACATATTTATTTTTTAAATTGTAAAAATCATAGCTTGCTAAGTTTTGCACATCTTTTTCGCCGTTAAACATCGCTGTATAGCTGCCAGCAAGCATTAAATTAATGGAAAGCTCTATCTGTTTATCAAAACGAACCAAGAAAACAGGTTTGTGCTGACCAAAGGCATAACCACATTCCCAGATCGTTCCGGCATCTGATTCGTGTTTGCCATCTTCAAGTTCATAATCCAGGATTGCAACCACGATGTCTGCTTGATCAATTTGGCGAATATCAGCATTAAAAGTAGCAATTTGCCATTCAAAAGAGCCAACTGGCGCATCTGTGTATTCATCTTTTCCAGGAAGAAAGATGGCTCCAGAATTGATGGTTTGATTGGTTTCCAGCAAACGTTTGACGGTTGTGACACGATCATTTTGTCCTTTACTAAAAAAGGGGCCAGCAAGGTAAACAGATTTTGATTGCATTGAATTTCTCCTTTAGGTTGTTGAGAGTGACTTATTTGTTGCAGACAGTAAAACGTGCCTGGTGGACAGTTGGCGTTTCAAGCTCGTCTAAAATAGCGACAGCCATCGTTCCCGTTGAAACTTCTGACTTTTGTTGCTCATTAAATAATACGTTGTCTTGTCCTAAAATGTAGTCTGTTTTGGGCCCATCCACAAAGCTTTGTGAAGGTGAAACGCCAACCCAGTTTACGTTTTTAACGGTTCGTAAAAAATCTAGTTCAAAAGCCTGTGATTCAGGTGTGTCAATCCAATCTTGTGAATTTGGAATTTGTTTAAGTTGTTCGACAAACAAGCCTTTATCACTTTGTAAACTACCGGCCCCCAGAATAAATATGACTCGTGGTGTGCTAGTTTCACGCAAAAGATGGATGAGATGAACGGCCAAATCAATATGTTGATAGGCTAAATGTTTACCCATTGGAACAGCAAATGCATCAATGACAACGTCTAAATTACTCAAATCTTGTTTTGTGATTGCAAAAGCATCTTTTTCGATGATCGTAACTTTACTGTCGAATAATGTTTTTGCTTTTTTTGCATTGCGTACAAGCGCGGTTACCTGATGACCACGATCAAGGGCTTCAAAAATAATTTTGGAACCAGCCTTTCCAGTAGCACCAATGACACCAATTTTCATAGTATAATTCGTCCCTTCTTAAAATTCATGACAATTTGTTACGTCATAGATTCATATTTCGATTACAATTAAAATTATAAAACAAATGAAGCACGAATGTTAGCAATTAGTTAATTCCGATTTGATCGGATTTAGAGAAACTGAGGGGAAAACCATGCAAGCAATGATTGGCGTTGATATCGGTACAACGAGTACCAAAACAGTTTTATTTGATCTTAAAGGACAGGTGGTTGCCAAACAAAATATTGGTTATCCGCTTTATCAAGATCAAGCTGACAAAGCCGAAGAAGATCCTGATAAAATTTTTGTGGCGGTCGTTAAGGGAATTAGTCAGGTTGCAACGGTAGCTAAAGAAAAGGCAATTGAGATTTTAGGGGTTAGCTTTTCGGCTGCCATGCATAGCTTGATTTTGATGGATGTCCATGATCAACCGCTGACCCGCGTGATCACGTGGGCCGATAATCGTTCTGAGAGTCAATGTATCGATTTGCAAAAAAGTGGAAAAGCTCAAGCGTTATATCTACATACAGGAACACCCAATCATCCGATGACACCCTTAACTAAAATTATGTGGTTTCGTGAAAATCGTCCAGAATTATTTTCTAAAGCAAAGAAATTTATTGGCATTAAAGAATACGTATTTTTTAAACTATTTGGCAAATATGTGATTGATTTTGGATTGGCTTCAGCAACTGGATTATTTGATATTCAGACCATGCACTGGGATGAGCAAGCATTACAAATCGCCGGAGTTTCAGAAAATCAACTTTTAAAATTGGTTAGTACAGAAACGACATTTTCTGATCTACAACCAAAAATGGCTAAGAATCTGAATCTTTCTGCTGAGGTGCCGTTTATTATTGGTAGCAGTGATGGCGCGCTGGCTAATCTTGGGGTTGGTGCAACTACTAATGGAAGACTAGCTGTTAGTATTGGAACAAGCGGTGCAGTTCGAATGGTAGTCGATCATCCCGTTTTCGATCCGCAAGGAAAATTATTTTGTTATGTATTAGGAAAAGATCTATGGCTTGTGGGTGGCCCAGTAAATAACGGTGGCATTATCTTGCAATGGATTCGAGAAAAATGGTTTTTCAAAGATAAACATATGACTTACCCGGAACTAATTGAATTAGCAAGTAAATCCGAAGCTGGTGCGCATGGCTTGATTTTTTTGCCCTATTTAGGTGGAGAGCGAGCCCCACTTTGGGATGCAAATGCACGCGGAAGCTTCTTTGGATTAACGCGCAAGCATACCCAAGTTGATATGATCCGAGCAGTATTAGAGGGAATTGTGTTAAACCTTTGTGAGATTGAACAGCGAATTGACCAAATTGCCGGACCAATTACGAGTGTGCGGGCGACCGGTGGTTTTTCTCAGTCGTCATTGTGGGTTCAAATCTTGACTGATTGTTTCAATCAAACGGTGACTGTTTCTGAAAGCTCAGCTGGTTCTGCATGGGGCGCTGCAATAATGGGATTGGAGAGCTTAAAAATTGAACATGATATTAAAATCAAGCAATTTAAAACATGGACGCCGGATTCTCAGTATGTAGCACGTTATCATGATTTATCAGAAATTTGGCAAGATGTTAGTCGAAAACTAGAACCAGAATATCAAAAAATTTCAGATTTTCAACAGAAATATAACAAATAAGAATGATAGTTGCAAACGTTTTCAAAACGGTTCATACTGTGAGTGAATTAATAGTGAATATAAGGAGCGTGACCGTGATGAAAGAAGATAAAGCATTCAAAAAAGAGTATTGGCCAATTGTGATTTTAGGAGGTCTAATTCAGTTATTTGCACTTATTGATATTTTAAAAAGTCATGAGTTTAAACGAGGAAATAAATTAATTTGGAGTGCATTAGTATTTGTTCTCCCACCATTCGGTGCATTGTCTTACTATGGATTTGGAAAAGTGCGAAATGATTAGAACGCATTAATAAATTTAGAATCCTGATTATGCTAGTCAAAATAGCATGATCAGGATCTTTTTTTATTTAACTGAAGGTTGAAAGTATCCAAATCGCTTCAATAACTGCGGTTAAACGACTTAGCCTATAAAAAATAGTCAAAAATGCCGTCTTCCAGCAAATTTGGGCTGGAACGTAGTGGGCACGACTTGAAGCCGCAAACCACGTCTCCAAGCTCGGCCTTTATCTAAGCGAAACCCGCTAAGATAAATGTCACTACTGAGCCCATTTGCTTCCAGACTAAGTTTAATCTTTGTAATCTACATAGCGATATAAAAGTTGTTGTATCAGCGTTACTGAGCATTATTGAAACATCAAACGTTCTTAGTTCGGAGGCGATTGGTCTCGTGCCCACTATTACACGTAAGGGTTAGTTTTTGTGCCGAAAACTTTAATGTTTCATACGATATCGATTTTTGTGGCAAAACACAGCCGTAAGAACTCGCACCCTGTTCCAGAACGGGTGAGCCGTAGGACGGCATTTTAATCTAATTTTGTTACCAAGAACGCTTTTATATTAGGTAACGAGATGCGTTTTGGGCTTCCAACCTTTAGTTATTTAAAAATAACTGTAATAGGATTGCAAACAATTCTATAATGGGCATTAATAAAATTGATTGGGGATGAGCAGATGAAAATTTTTGATACCGGTCATGGAAAAATTCATTATTATTTCAAAGAAGCCGCAAATAATTATCCAACCGTTTTGTTCTTTCAAGGTGCAACTGCAGCAAATTGTTATTTAGGATTTAAGAATATTATTACTGCGCTTCCTCAAAACTACGGAATATTAGCAATTGATCAATTAGGTTACGAAAAAAGTGATGTGACTAAGAGTGATCGTACTTTAAATCATATTATGGATGAAACGAAAGCTATTGTGGATTGTGAAAATTTAAAAAAGGTCATTTTGTTTGCCCACAGTTTGGGTGGTTTGTATGCGTTAGGTTATGTCAAAAAATATGTTGAACAGGTTGTTGCAGTTATTGGTGTGGAACCAGTAACCGGAACTGCTGATCAAGATGCCGATGCGTTTGCTGAGGCCGTTAAACAAGAGGCAAATGAAATTAGTCAAATGCGCGCTCATGGTGGTATTCCCGAAACAGATTTAAGAGAACATATTAATCCATATTTAGATAAAGAAGAGTATGACGCGCAATTAAAAATTTTTCGTGAAACGTTAGATAATTCCAATCAAGTTAATGAAGCAGAACATGCTAAAGAGTCAGTTCAGGCTATTAAGAATCAGTTAATTCCTGATAAAATTCCAGTTTTGTTATTTTCTCGCCCGGCCAGAAGTTCGGAATATGAAAATTCAGAATTCAAAAATATTAATGAGCAAACTAGAATTTGCTATTGTGGAAATTCTCATTTTCTTCATTAGACAGAGAGCAAACGAGTTATTTCAGAAACTAATCACTTTTTAAAACAAATTGAGAATTAATCCTTCGGTTATAAAACTTTTATTCTAAATTAGTTGAAAACGATTTCTACCTTGCTTATGATGAAACTAACAACTTAAGAAGGAGATCGTTAAAATGACTTTGAAAATGGCAATTATTGGCTTTGGAAAAAGTGCAAATCGTTATCACTTACCTTACTTAAAACATCGAAAAAATATTGAAGTGAAATACATCTATAATCATCAACGACATCCCGAACGAGAGACAAATTATCAAGGAATGGGGATTACCTTTACAACTGATTTGGATCAAGTCTTAAATGACGATGAAATTCAATTGATTACCATTTGTACACCAGCTGATACGCATTTTGACTTTGCCAAACAAGTGTTAAACCACGGAAAGAATGTTTTGGTAGAAAAACCATTTTGTAAAACGGCAACTGAAACAAAACAATTATTGGATTTAGCTAAGCAAAAACATCTAATTGCCATGCCATACCAAAATCGACGTTTTGACAGTGATTATTTAACTTTGAAAGAAGTTTTAAATCGCGGATATGTGGGTGAACCATTGGAAATTGAGTCTCATCTGGATAAATATCGTCCTGATAACAGTGTGCATACCGGTGACAAAATTAACGGAACTTTTTATGGATTAGGTATTCATATGCTTGATCAAATGTTAGCTTTGTTTGGGAAACCACAATCTGTTGCGTACGATATTAGAACAATTCAGAATTCAAAAAGTACCCTTGACGATTATTATCAGATGGATTTGCACTATGGCAAGTTAAAGGTGACGGTTAAGACTGATCCACTAGTCGCATTGCCTAATCCACGTTTTATTTTACATGGCACAACTGGTTCTTATGTGAAATATGATATTGATCAGCAGGAAAATGACCTTAAATTAGGAATTATGCCAGGTGATCGTAATTTTGGAATTGATACACCTGATAAATACGGACGAGTGAAATATCATAACCAAAACGGTGATTGGATTACAAAACAAATTCCTTCTCTACAAGGCGATTACGGTCGTATTTATGACTCACTTTATGACAGTATTATCAATGGTAAAGAAAAGTTGATCACTGATGAAGAAACCTTATGGGACATTGAAATATTAGAAAGTGGTATTCAACAACCAACGCCAAGTGTGGTTCATTTTTAGGCGGAATGTGACATGAATTGATTAACTCCTTTTGCCTGAATCATAAACTTATTTACAATAAATTGATGTCGTTTGTTGTAGTGACCGTATACTGCAATTTGTGCGTTAGGTTCAGCGAGTGCTAAGAAGTTTAGAGCGTGTTGGTGAATTAAACAGTTAACTTTTGCTTCATGATTATCGGTTAGTTCAAAACGCACAAGTGGGGTCAAATTGAGCACCTTAATTGATGATGTAATTTTTCCAGATAAATTTATCATACAACTCATCTCCTTGTTTAAAATCATTGTACGAACATGTGTTCTTTTTGTAAAGTCTATTTTGAGAATTTTTATGAACAGTTTTCTTTACTTATTTTCTTATAGTCATCATAATTAAATTGAAAGGGTGATGACGATGGAGCTGCAAAGTGAAATTTATCAAAATCGAAGACAACTGAAGTTATCTCAAGCAGATTTGGCAGAACGAATGGGTGTTAGTGAAGCTACCATTAATCAATGGGAACAAGGTGAAAAATATCCAACGGTGGAAAATTTGATTGATTTGAGTAATATTTTTGAAATTACGTTGGATCAATTAATTCGTGGAACAGAACAGACTGTTCATAATAAAGAAATGACACAACAACATTTAAACGGTTGGGATTTTCTGGCCCGCTACTGGTGGTTAATTTTTGCGGTTGGCGGATTTTTATTCTGGATTTTAAGTCGATTTTCGTAATAAAAAAATGGTTAAATGTTAGTTTGCTACAATTAAAAACTTATCAACACAAGTGTGAGGATGAAAAACTTGATTTTTTTCATCCTCTTTAATTTGATCTAATCATTTCTATATTTTTGTTAACAAAGATTAAAATGCACTTAAGAGCAGCTACATTTTGTAAACTACTATTGATTGCGTAACTTATTTCTCTTATTATGGAAACATGTAACATGCTATGGAAACTCAGGGGAGAGAAGAAATCCATGATAAATACACTTTTACTTTTAATTATTGTCGGTCTCGCAGCCGGCATTTTCGGAGCCATTTTTGGAATCGGTGGCGGTATGATCGTCACCCCAGTCTTAACTCTTTTAATGGGTCTCGACATTAAATACGCTATTGGCGCCAGTATTATTTCTGTAATTGCAACTAGTTCTGGTGCAACGGTGGCGTATTTGAAAGATGACATGCTTAATTTACGGGTAGCGATGTTTCTAGAAATTGCGACAACCATTGGGGCAATTGCAGGGGCAATCTTAACGGGTGTGTTGCCATCCGCAGTTTTATACGTTTTATTTGGTGCATTACTTTTATTTTCGGCTTGGAATATGTATCGTAAAATGCGTGCGGGCAAAGAAAAAACAGAAGCGATTCAACCAGATTCTTTGTCAACGAAGCTTAAACTAAATGGCAGCTACTATGATAATGCGGTTGATAAAAAAATTGATTATCAAGTCTCTAATGTGCCTGGTGGTTTTACGATGATGTTGGGTGCTGGTTTGGCAAGTGGCTTACTGGGTATCGGCAGCGGAGCCTTTAAGGTGATTGCGATGGACACGATTATGAAAATGCCATTGAAACCTTCAAGTGCAACCAGTAACCTCATGATGGGCGTTACTGCGGCTGCTAGTGCCACGGTTTATTTCTTTAATGGTTCCATCAAACCAGAAATTGCGGCACCACTAGCGCTTGGCATTTTGGTGGGGGCGTTGCTAGGGTCCAAAATTATGAAACACTTACGGGCGCGAGTTTTGCGAATGATTTTTATTCCAGTTTTGTTTTATATCGGCCTGCAGATGTTTCTTAAAGGATTTGGGGTGACAATCTAATGGCACAAAATAAACAGCCGGAAACAGCTGAAGAATTAAAAAAAATGGAAGAAATGAATCAAATCGAGTTAATTATTGGTCAAGTTCTTCGAATTGGGGTTCTAATTTCAGCTGCCGTTATATTAGTTGGTGTTTTGTTGATCGTGTTTACTGGGCAAACCGGGTATTCAGCTAAGGTTTATCCAACAACCGTTAATGCAATCGCAAGTGGAATTGTTGCACTGAAACCATTTGCCATTGTGATGTTAGGACTGTTTTTATTGATCCTAACACCTGTATTACGGGTAGTAGTTTCCATTTATGCGTTTGCTAAAGAACGAGATCATTTATACGTGTGGATTACGACGTTTGTGTTAGTCATTTTACTAATTGGAATGTGGATTGGTTATTTGGGCAAGTAGGTTAACTATTTGTTATGTTCGCGATAAACAAGTAACCAGGCATAGGCAATTTCAACCATGGCCAAAAGTAAAGCAGCAAACCAAATAGTTTGAACATGGAAAAATTTTTGTAGAATTGCTGATACCATGGCTCCGCATGCAAATCCTAAAACGAGTTCAAAATAAATAATGGCTGTTTTGCTTTCTAATTTATTTCGGTTAATTAACGATTGACTTAAAGCAAGAACGGCCTTTTTTAAATTTCCAGTTGAAAAAACATTGTTGTACCCGTGTCCTTCAATTTCGCTAAAAGCTACATTTTGAACGGCCATGCTATAAGCTAAAACAGGCACAATAAAAATATTGGGAATCGTTAAAGGCAAACAACCAACAATTGCACAGACTAAAATACCTGGTAAAAGCGTTGTTAATCGCCAATAATGAGAAAAACTCAATTTTTTGTGTAATAGAGGAACGGTGGCGACTCCCAAAGAAAAGCCGATAATGGTGCTGATTTTAGTAAAAACGCCGGGTAAATTATGATTAGCAATATCAACGCTTAGAAAAATAATATTACCGGTTTGACCAGCAGCTAACACACCACCGCGTTGAATAAACGTGTAGGCGTCAATAAAACCGCCGATAAAAGTTAAAATAACGGCAATTTCACGGAGTTGATAAAGATTTGGTCTTCGAAAATTTTGCATGATTGAGCCTCGATTAAAAATGAATTTCAAAGCTAGTTTAGCATAAAAAAGCCAATAAAATGGTATAATAAAATTCCTTGGCAGGGGAAACATTGGGTACATAGCAAGTTATCGTGAAGCATTCGATAACTTGTTTTTATTTTAGAGTCAAAGGTTGAAACTATCAAAGCGACTTCAATAACTGTTGTTAAACGACGTCGCCTTCAAAAAATAGTCTAACTGCCGTCCTGCGGCTCACTTGGTCTGGAACGGGGTGGGCACGATTTGAAGCCAAGAGGAACACTTGTCTTCAAACTCGGCCTTATCCTAAGTAATAAATTACTAAGGATAACTTCACCCCTGAGACCAATCGCCTCCGGACTAAGAACGTTTGATGTTTCAATAATGCTCAGTAACGCTTTGGTATCAGGTAATTGGATACGATTTCGTGCTTTCAACCTTTATTTTAGAATAGTAATGTGAATTGAGAAAAGGAAGTTAAGAATAATGAATAAAGAACCAACATTAACCTATAACATTGGTGTAGAAGCCACCTTAGCGGTCATTAATGGAAAGTGGAAGGCAATTATTTTATGCCATTTAAAACGACAATCCATGCGAAACGGTGAGTTCTTAAAAGTCATTCCCAACATTACCCAAAAAGTTTTAACACAACAATTACGTGAATTGGAACATGATGAGATTATTCATCGAGAAGTTTTTCCGGAAATTCCACCAAGAGTTGAATACTGCTTAACGGATTATGGAAAAACGTTGGCAAATTTGACGGACGAAATGTGCCATTGGGGTGAACGTCATATTGAACGCCAGAGAAAAGCAGGCCAAAAAATTAATTTATTAGATACACAAAGTCCGTTTTACCAAAAGGCACTTTAATTCATACTTTCAGGTAACTATCTAACCAGAAAGTGCGTACTTGTGGACCAATTTGTAACCTCTATAATAAAATCTTGCGACATAATTTTTGGGAGGTTATCAAATGACAGAAAAACAAGATCAACATGCAACATTAATTCTTTGGTCACTGGCAATCAGTGCGTTTGCCATTGGGTCAACCGAATTTATTAGTGTTGGCCTGCTACCTTTGTTGGTAAGCCAATTTAAAATTTCTTTAGCCATGGCTAGTTTGACAGTTTCAGGATATGCATTTGGTGTTATGATCGGTGCACCCGTTTTGACAATTTTGACGGCGCGGTGGAATCGTCATACGTTGATGGTTGGAATTATGATAGTTTTTA
Source organism: Pediococcus ethanolidurans (assembly GCF_001437405.1). Lineage (GTDB taxonomy): Bacteria > Bacillota > Bacilli > Lactobacillales > Lactobacillaceae > Pediococcus > Pediococcus ethanolidurans. The sequence goes on from NZ_JQBY01000012.1 coordinate 58,886, forward strand.
TACTAGGTAATTTAATAGCAGCAAGTGCGCAAAACTTTGTTTGGTTGCTATTTGGGCGCCTAATTGCGGCCGTCATTCACGGATTATTTATGTCAGTCTCTAGTGTGATTGCCGCAGATGTGGTGGCGCCGTCTAAACGAGCAAGTGCAATTGCGATGATATTTACCGGTTTAACCGTAGCAACGGTTACCGGAGTTCCTCTGGGGACTTTTATAGGTCAGCATTTTGGTTGGCGGTTCTCTTTCTTATTTTTAGCACTAATCGGGTTGGCTAGTCTCTTGGCAACTTGGATCCTAATTCCACGAAATTTACCGGTTGGCAAAGCAATTCAGTTGAAAAATATTGGCCGTTTGATTGCTGATAAGAAAATTTTATTGGCATTGTTATTAACTGTTTTTGGATACGGAAGTACCTTTACGAGTTATACGTACATTAGTCCAATTATGACGGGATTGATGCATTTTCAGGCCAGCACGGTTGTCATTATTTTAATTGTTTATGGGTTGATGGTGGCAATTGGCAACACAGTTGGTGGACGCTTTGCTAATCAAAATCCACTAACAGGGTTGTTATGGATGTTTGCCTTTTTGACTGTTGTGCAATTTTTGCTGGGGATGTTTATTAATTTTAAATGGTTAGGATTAATAATGGTATTATTTTTAGGATTGTTCGCCTTCATGAATGTTCCGGGTGAACAGTTAGTTATCGTTCAGTTGGCTGAACAAGATCATCCAGAAGATATTGGCTTAGCTTCCGCCTTAAACATTTCAGCCTTTAATATTGGTATTATGATCGGCTCAGGTTTAGGAAGTCAAATCGTGGAAACTACTGGACTAGCAATGACACCGTACGTGGGTGTATTGATGGGCGTTTTAGCTATTGGTCTGACTTGGATACTGAAACGCGTAGTTAAATAATAAAATAAATATTTTAAAAACTAACTTTTGAAAAATGCACGGAATTTAAATGTTTTTCTAACCCCTGTTTTGATTTGCCGTTATAATAAAGCCAAATGGTTAATCAAGGGGGTAAAACAGTTGAAACAAAAGAAGGTTTGGTTGGGCCTTTTAGGAATAGTGATTGTGTTTGGGATTGGGATAGCATTAGTGAATCTTAAATCGCAACCTGCTCAGGCAAAGACGAGTCAAGCGGTTATTTTGTATAATCAATGGAAAAAAGCTTATGTAGGCGGAAAAAGTCAAAAATATGTTAAAAATAACAATGGTTCCGGAGCGACCTATGCTACTTCAGAAGGTCAAGGTTATGGCATGTTGGCAACAGTTTTAGCTGCAAAAAAGGGAGCTAATACTCATACAACGTTTAATCAAATGTATGCTTATTATCGTGCACATCGAATTTCCAGTAAGGATGCTTTAATGACCTGGCGGCAGACCAGTCGTTCGGGGAAATTAAAGAGTGTCGGTTCAGAAAAAAATAGTGCAACCGATGGTGATCTTGATATTGCCTACTCCTTAATTTTAGCTGACAAAAAGTGAGGTAGTAAGAAAACTAACTACAAGGCTGCTGCGAAAACATTGTTAAAAGCGATTAAGCAACACGAAATTAATACAACAACTTACCTACCAAAAATGGGCAATTGGGTCACTAGTAGCTATGATAAGAGTAAATTGCGAACTTCTGATTTAATGACGGGTTACTTTAAGACCTTTGCGACGTATACGAAGGATGCTACTTGGAAAAAGGTGGCTAACCAAAGTCAAATTGCGGTTAAGAAATTAAGTGCACGGCATAAATCGGGATTGTTCCCTGACTTTATCAAAGTGACTGGAAAGAGTCTCAAGCTTTCAGCCTTCAAAGCCTATCAAATTGAGAGTGCACGAGATGACCAGTACGGCTATAATGCTTGTCGAGTACCGTGGCGATTGGCACAAACATACAAGATCAGTAAGGATAGTACCACTAAAAACGCGTTAAAAAAGCAGTTGAATTTCTTTAACAAACGAAAAAAGGTAACAGCTGTCTATACTTTGACTGGTAAGGCAGTTAATCGCTATACAAATACAGCGTTCACGGCACCAGTTAATTTTGCGGCGAAGACAATGAAGTATACAAGCTTACAAAAGAGAACTGCTAAACAGTTACCGAAAAAAATCGAGAAGAAAAACTACTTTTCAGCTTCACTCGAAGTCGTTACTGCACTGGAATAGTAATTAACAGAATTATGACAAGCAAATTGTTGTAATTCTTTTTTTGTCTCATAAAATGATAAGGTTTTCATGTAAATAAAAAAGTTTGTGACCTTAACAAGCGTGATACAGGGATTCTGATTAACAGATTAGAAAATTAACCAAAAAAGTAATACACAAATGGATGTAAAAGGACTACTATATATAGTATACGATTGAGATGAAATCACAACAGGTTGTGTTATTTCACTTGCTAAAACACAATAATAGATAAAATATAAAGCGGTAGGAGGTACAATATGATATCAACAATTAAAGACAAATTAGGACTATTACGGATAATTCCAGTTCAAAAACGAAATGGAGAAACAACTAAATTTCATCCATATAAATTAATGTTCAGTCTAACTAAAGTCTTATCAGATGAAACTATTCGAACGCAAATTTATGAGGGTTTATATAACCAGTTTCATGATCGAACACTCATCAAAACACGCGATATTCATGATGCTGTCCTGACGCAATTAACCAAGTATGGGTTAGATGAGGCAGCTAAAAACTATCAAAACTATTTTTTGTCTGATCAACAAAAATTTGAAGACGCCACAAATGTTCAAAAAAGAATTGAAAAGGTTTTTGAACGTGATGCTGAAGTTGTTCACGAAAATGCGAATAAGGATAGCACTATTTTCAATACTCAGCGTGATCTGGAAGCCGGAGCTGCTAGTCGGGCAATGGGACTTAAGATGTTGCCAGAGTTAGTGGCCAAGGCGCACTTGCGTGGAGATCTGCATTGGCATGATCTTGATTACTCACCAGTAACACCAGAAACAAATTGTTGTTTGATTGACTTTGATGGCATGCTTAAAAATGGATATAAGATCGGAAATGCGGAAGTGGATTCACCCCGATCAATCCAGACCGCAACGGCACAAATGGCACAGATCATTGCCAATGTGGCTTCGCTTCAATATGGTGGTTGTTCTGCTAATCGAATTGACCAACTGTTAGCACCATATGCTCAAATCAATTATCAAAAACATTTGGCGGATGCTAAAAAATGGGTTGCTGAAGATAAACAAGAAGCTTATGCAAAAACCAAGACTCGTAAGGATATTTATGACGCCATGCAAGCATTGGAATATGAAATTAACACGTTATATTCCTCACAAGGTCAAACACCATTTACCACGGTTAACTTTGGTTTAGGGACAAGTTGGATTGAACGAGAAATTCAAAAATCTATTTTAGAAATTCGAATCAAGGGATTAGGAACGGAGCATCGAACGGCAATTTTTCCTAAACTTATTTTTACATTAAAACGTGGTTTGAATTTACGACCCACTGACCCAAATTACGATATTAAACAGTTGGCAGTTGAATGTTCAACCAAACGAATGTATCCGGATCTATTGATGTACGACAAAATTAAAGAGCTAACCGGTAGTTTTAAAACACCAATGGGTTGCCGATCCTTCTTGCAGGGTTGGAAAGATGAAAATGGTAAAGAGGTTAATTCCGGGCGGATGAATTTAGGTGTTGTCACACTCAATTTGCCACGACTAGCCTTATCTGCAAATGGAGATAAAAAACTATTCTGGGAAATTTTTGATGAGCGAATGAATTTGTGTCATCAAGCGCTAGCCTATCGAATTGAACGCACAAAAGAAGCACAGCCTAAAAATGCACCACTACTATACATGTATGGGGCGTTTGGCAAACGATTACCGGCAGATGGTAATGTTGATGACTTGTTTAAAAATCAACGAGCGACAGTTTCGTTGGGCTACATTGGATTGTATGAGGTTTGTACCGTATTTTATGGTGAAAACTGGGAACATAATGCCGAGGCACATGCATTTGCAGAAAAGGTTGTTCAACAAATGCGTCAAAAGTGTGATGAATGGGCACAAGCAAGTGGTTATCATTATAGTCTGTATTCCACACCAGCTGAGTCATTGACGGATACATTTTGTCGTGATGACACTGCAAAATTTGGCAAGGTTGCCAATGTGACAGATAAAGAATATTACACAAATAGTTTTCACTATGATGTGCGTAAGCATCCCACACCGTTTGAAAAATTAAGTTTTGAGCAGGATTTTCCTAAGTATGCTTCAGGTGGTTTTATTCATTACTGTGAATATCCGAATTTAACTCAGAATCCCAAGGCTTTGGAGGCTGTTTGGGATTGGGCGTATGACCATGTAGGGTATTTAGGAACGAATACATCAATTGATAAATGTTATAAATGTGGCTTTAAGGGTGAATTTAAGGCAACCGCCCGTGGTTTCCAATGTCCACAATGTGGCAATCATGATCCACAGTATTGCGATGTGGTTAAGCGAACTTGTGGTTATCTTGGAAATCCACAACAACGACCAATGGTTCATGGACGACACGTGGAAATTGCGTCAAGAAGAAAGAATTTAACGACGGAGATGATAAAAAATGCCGCAAAAAACGCACGGTCCAAACAATCCGACTCCGAAAGAGTGGTTGGCTAAAGATCTGAGCCTGCAGTATGTTGCTGATTATAAGGCGTTTAACTTTGTCGATGGTGAAGGTGTGCGCTGCAGTTTGTATGTCAGCGGCTGTCCGTTTCATTGCCCGGGTTGTTATAATGTGGCGGCTCAGAATTTCCATTATGGAAAGCCGTATACGCAGGAGTTAGAGGATCAGATTATTGAGGATTTGAGTCAAGATTATGTGCAAGGATTGACTTTGCTGGGTGGCGAGCCGTTTTTGAACACGCAGGTTTGTTTGAAAATTTGTAAACGGGTGCGTAAGGAATTCGGTCATAGTAAGGATATCTGGTCTTGGTCGGGGTATACCTGGGATGAGTTGTTGAAGGATTCTGATGATAAGTTGGAGATGTTGTCGTTGATAGATATTTTGGTGGATGGTCGTTTTTTGGAGGAGCAAAAGGATTTGACGTTGCAATTTCGAGGAAGTGCGAACCAAAGAATTATTGATGTGCCGAAGTCATTGGCGTCAAAAAAAGTAGTGATTTGGGACGGATTGGTGCATTAATAAAAAAAGAGTGCTCAGGAGAACGTTTAGCTTCTGAGCATAGCCTAGGTACGCCAATGATTCGGGTTAGGAATCGTTGGTGTACCGTAGCTAAGCGGAGGAAGCTGTTCTCCTGAGCACGTTTCGACTATAAGGGTAGGAAGTGATCTACCTAAATGATTTGTACCTGGAATCGTTGAAATACCGTAGCTACTATTTCACGTTAAGGAAGCTTATTAGCAAACTTCGCTAGTAACCATTGATGTTCCATATGATGTCCATTCTTGTGACGCCAACCCACGCCGCAAGAACTGGCACTATTCCACGTTAGGGAAAATCATTAGCAAAATTCGTTAATAACCATTGATGTTCCATACGATGTCCATTCTTGTGGCGGAAGCCATTCTCCTGAGCACGTTCCACCTACAAAGGTATTGCACCAAAAATTTCAAAGAGGCACTCATAAGTTTTACAGAATTTGATATGCATGAAGTTTTGGAAAACCAAATTTTCATGCATATTTTATCTAAAGATTACGTAAATGATGCAGGGTATGAAGAAGTCAGCTTAAGTATTGGAGAGAAATATGTTAGAAATTCATAAATTAATTACAACAAAAAAATTTCATTTTTGGGACAGTCTGAACGTCACCCGTGCCGGTATCTTGGGGGCCAATGATGGCATTATTTCAGTTTCCGGTATCGTTTTAGGGGCAGCGGCCGCTAATTTAAATAGCTACACTTTATTTATTAGCGGTGTTTCCGGCATGCTTGCGGGTGCCTGCTCGATGGCTGGCGGTGAATTTATTTCGGTAAGTGCCCAAAAAGAAGTGCAATTAAATCGATTAAGTTTACAAGCGGAAGCAAGTACGGTTTATAAAACATCTAGTCTCTACAAAACAAAAATTAGAGAAGTTGACATTTTAAATCCCATTCATGCCGCAACGGCGTCCTTCTTTTCGTTTTTATGTGGCGCACTCATTCCATTACTGGCGATCAGTTTATCTTCCAGTCAGTGGCGAGTAGTAAACACTGCACTGGCCATGATGGCTGCGCTTTCAATTAACGCAATTATTGGGTATCGAAAAGCAGAAACACCAGTTTATAAAGCCGTATTACGTAATGTCGCGGTTGGTGTGTTTACCACGTTGGTCACTTATTTGATTGGAACTTTATTGGGAGTAGCAGTTTCAGCGTAAAAGTAAGGAGTAACAACTATGGAAACTTTAGAAATTAAAGATTTACATGTTTCGGTTAAAGATGAAGATACACAAAAAAATAAAGAAATTTTAACAGGGGTTAATTTGATAATGCATACTGGCGAAGTTCACGCCATTATGGGACCCAACGGAACGGGAAAATCGACCCTGTCTGAAACTATTATGGGCAACCCACATTATCATGTGACACAAGGAGACATCTTGCTGAACAATCACAGTTTATTGAACGAACCCGTAGATGCACGTGCTCGGGCAGGCCTGTTTTTAGCAATGCAATATCCAGCTGAAATTAAAGGAATTACTAATATGGAATTTCTGCGTGCCGCAATTAATGCACGGCGTCCGGAAGATCAACCCATTCCCATTAAGGATTTTTTGAGTCAACTTGATGCAGCACTTGAAATTCTTAATATGACAAGTGATATGGCCGAACGCTATTTGAACGAAGGATTTTCCGGTGGTGAACGTAAACGAAATGAAATTCTGCAGTTACTGATGATTAAACCCACGTTTGCCATTTTAGATGAGTTGGATTCTGGTCTAGATATTGATGCCTTACAGGTGGTTTCTAAAGGAGTTACGCACGTTATTGGACCTAATTTTGGAACTTTAATGATCACGCATTATAAACGAATTTTGAAATACATTCATCCCGATAAAGTGCACGTTATGATGGGCGGTCGCATTGTCAAAACTGGGGATGCTTTGTTGGCCGATCGCCTAGAAGAGGAAGGTTATTCAGGATTACGGGATGAATTAGGTATTCATGTTGATTTGGTAGACTCGGAGGTTTGATGATGGATGGAACAACGATCGAATCACAATTAACGCCTTTTTTATTTCCAAATGAACCGGATTGGTTCACAGATATTCGTCGTGCAGCACTGAAAAACAGGCGCATAACCAAAGATCCACGGTTTGCAAAGGTGAATTATATCAATTGGAATTTAGGCGAATTACCCGAAGTAAATCAAGTAGCTCAATTGGATCATGACGATCAAAGTACGAAAGATTACATTTTGTGTTCGTTATCAGTAGCTTTAACCAAATACGAAGACTTAGTAAAAAAGTATTTTATGCAGCAGGCTTTAACAAAATTATCTGATCGCCTAATTAGTTTTAGTACTGCATTTGTCAATTCTGGAAATTTTTTATACATTCCAGAAAATACAAAGTTAACCACACCAATTTTTATGAATCATATTGCTGATAGCGCTCAAAATGAAGAGATCAGTCATAATCTTATTGTGATTGACGAAGGTGCTCAGGTAACAATCTGTTTGGAAAATGAACAGGCTCAAGCTAGCGGTAAAATTCATCGTATTTCGGAGATTATCCTAGCGCCGAATAGTCACCTGAATTTAATCAACGTGGATGTCTTTGCGGCCGATACAGATGTTTATGTCAATCGACAGGCATCAGTAGGTGAAAATGCTAAGTTGGATTGGTCAATTGGCTCATTTAGCGATGGTAATGTGGTGGCTGAAATGAATGCAGAACTAGTTGGTCGTCACGCGCAAGCAACCATTAATAATGGGGCAATTACGTCTGGAAAACAGACGCAGGGTATGAACACACGGGTGACTAATTTTGCACCACATTCAATTGGCAAAATTAGTCAACGAGGAGTGATCCTCGATCAATCGCGCCTAGTTTTTAATGGCATCGGCAAAATTATTCACGGTGCTCACGGAACGATTGCACAACAAGAAAATCGCGTGTTGATGTTATCGGATCAAGCAAGTGGTGATGCTAATCCAATTTTGTTGATTGACGAAAATGATGTCGTCGCAGGTCATGCGGCTAGTGTTGGACGCCTTGATAAAAAGCAATTGTATTATTTAATGAGCCGAGGATTGCCAAAAGAGGCTGCTAAAAAATTAGTGGTTCGCGGATTTATTGGTACTTTTGCAAAAGAAATTGCCGATCAACGTGTGCGAGAAAATTTTCAAAAAATATTAGAAAGAAAGTTGACTGATGGCGAATAAATTCGAAACGATAGCTAAAGACTTTCCGATTCTTTCCCGAAGAGTTAATAGTGAACCCTTGCTGTATTTAGATAATGCGGCCACTTCACAAACACCGAATCAAGTTTTAGAGCGCATTTCCGATTTTTATCAAACGTCCAATGCCAACGTCCATCGCGGTGTTTACACTTTAGCAAACGAAGCAACTGAAGCCTATGAACAGGTTCGTGAAAAAGTGGCGGCATTTATTCATGCACCAAATGCAAAATCAATTGTCTACACGCGTTCAACGACGGAAAGTCTTAATTTGATTGCCAGCAGTTTTGGTGATTTGGTCGTGAATCAAGATGATGAAATTCTAATCACTATTATGGAACATCATAGTAACTTAATCCCTTGGCAGCAACTTGCCAAAAGAACACATGCTAAGCTGCGGTATGTGATGTTGACTGATGATCAAACTTTAGATCTACAGGATTTTCGAAAAAAGTTAAATGAACACACCAAAATCGTATCCGTTGCGCAAACGAGTAATGTCTTGGGCGTCACAAATCCGATTAAACTAATCGCCAAGTTAGCACATGAAAAACATGCTTATGTGGTGGTTGATGCCGCTCAATCAGTAGCACATCAGAAAATTGATGTGCAAGATTTAAACGTTGATTTTTTAGCCTTTTCTGGACATAAAATGTTGGGACCAACTGGCATTGGTGTTTTGTTTGGTAAACCAGAATTACTCAAGGTGATGCCGCCAATTCAATTTGGCGGTGAAATGATTGAAAATGTGACGCAAACGCAAGCTAAATGGCAACAAGCTCCGTGGAAGTTTGAAGCGGGGACACCCAATATCGGTGGGGTGATTGGACTAGGTGCCGCTATTGATTATTTGAAGGCTATTGGGATGCCTTGGATTGAAGCCACAGAGCGTGAATTAATTGAGCGGTTACTTCCCGAGTTGGAACAGGTTGCCGGATTGACGATCTATGGTCCGCAAAACGTGGTTCAACATAATGGCATTGTGGCGTTCAATCTAAAAAATCTCCATCCACATGATGTGGCGACTGGTTTAGACATGTTGGGTGTCGAAGTTCGGGCTGGTCACCATTGCGCACAACCCCTAATGACGACACTCGGCGTTGAGGCAACAGTGCGGGCTAGTCTGAGTTTTTATAACTCGCTGACTGATATGGATCGGTTTGTTTATGCGGTGAAAATGGTAAAGGAGTTCTTTGATCGTGAGTCTTAATAAACTGAATCAACTTTATCGAGCGGTTGTGCTGGACCATGCCAGTCATCCTCATCATAAAAATGACCTGGCGGATGCCACACAAAGTATTGAATTACATAACATTTCCTGTGGCGATGATATTCGTGTATTTGTCAAAATAACAACTAATAAGGTGGAAAAAATCTCCTTCACTGGCAATGGTTGTACGATTTCTCAGGCTTCAGCTAGTATGATGACAGATGCCTTAACTGGCGTTCCCATTACAAAAGCGCTTGAAGAATGTGATGCTTTTTTTCAACTAACGATGGGACAAACGGTGCCAACAACTACTCAAAATGATTTAGGGGATGCAGCTATTTTAGGAAGTTTGGCCGCGTTTCCGGCACGAATAAAGTGCGCAACTTTAGCATGGCATGCGGCTAAGACTGCACTGGGAGGAGAAGAAAATGAGTACAACAACTTCGAGTGATTATGAGTATGGATTTCATGATGATGTGACCCCGGTATTTTCTACTGGTAAAGGTTTAAACGAAGAGATTATTCGTCAAATTTCAGCAGAGAAAAATGAACCGCAGTGGATGCTGGACTATCGATTGAACGCCTATAAAATTTATAAAAAATTACCGATGCCTAAATTTGGTCCTAGGTTAGATGACCTAGATTTGGAGAATATGCTTTATTATCAAAAGGCAACGGATAAAAAGTATCGTGATTGGAATGATGTACCAACCACGATTAAAAAAACATTTGATCGTTTAGGGGTTCCCCAAGCCGAAAGACAATATTTGGCGGGATCCTCGGCACAATATGAATCAGAAGCAGTTTATCACAATATGCGTGAAACGTTTGCAAAACAAGGAATCATTTTTACAGATACAGATACGGCACTGCAAAAATATCCAGAACTTTTCAGAAAATGGTTTGGTAAATTGATCAAACCTACGAATAATAAGTTTGCGGCCTTGAATGCGGCAGTTTGGTCGGGAGGCACTTTTCTTTATGTTCCCAAAGGCGTACAAACGCAAATTCCGGTTCAGGCATACTTTCGAATTAATGCCGCTAACTCTGGTCAGTTTGAACGCACTTTAATTATTGTGGATGAAGGTGGTCAAATTGATTATGTCGAAGGGTGCACGGCACCGAAATACGATACTGATAGTTTGCATGCAGCGGTTGTTGAAGTCAATGTGTTGAAAGATGCGTATTGTCGATATACCACTATTCAAAATTGGTCAACAAATGTTTATAGTTTGGAAACTAAACGGGCACAAGCATTAGAAAATGCCACGATGGAGTGGGTCGATGGCAATTTGGGTTCCAAAACGACGATGAAGTACCCATCTGTTTATTTAAATGGAAGAGGGGCACGTGGCACAATGTTATCAATTGCTGTGGCGGGACATCATGTGGATCAAGATACGGGTGCCCAAATGATGCATAACGCTCCGGATACGTCATCATCAATTGTTTCTAAGTCGATTGCTAAAGATGGTGGCATTGTGGATTACCGGGGTAATGTTAAGTTTGCGCGGGATTCGGCGGGATCGTTTGCCCACGTTGAATGCGATACGATTATTATGGATGATGATTCTTCGAGTGATACGATTCCGTATAATGAAATTTTGAATAGTAATGTGTCAATGGAGCATGAGGCAAAGGTTTCAAAGATTTCGGAGGAACAGCTTTACTATTTGATGAGTAGAGGAATATCGGAGCGTAAGGCGACGGAGATGATTGTAATGGGTTTTGTGGAACCATTTACGAAAAAGTTGCCGATGGAATATGCGGTGGAATTGAATCGATTGATTAGTTTGGAGATGGAAGGCGCGATTGGTTAGGAGGGTGAGTTAGGAATGGCTGCAGAGGATAGTGATTTTAAGGAGAAGGGATTTCAGATTTTGTCGAAGGTGATTGATCCGGAAATTGGGGTCGATTTGGTGGGATTAGGTTTGATTTACGATGTGCAGGTAGATGAAAAGGGATTGTGTACGGTGACAATGACGTTGACGATGATGGGATGCCCGTTGACGGATGTGTTGAATGATGCGATTACGGAGGCGTTGATGGCGGCCGATGAGGTGAAGAAGGTAAGGATAGATTTGGTGTGGGAGCCGATTTGGACGATTGATAGGATGAGTAGGGAGGCAAGGGTGAGATTGGGAATGATGTAAAAAAGAGTGCCCAAAAGGACGGTTAACTTTCGAGCATTAGCCTAGATAACTGAATGATTCGGGCTTGGAATCGTTTAGTTATCGTAGCTACTATTCCACGTTAAGGAAGATTATTAGCAAAATTCGCTAATAATCAATGATGTTCCATACGATGACCATTCTTGTGGCGGAAGTTCACATCGCAAGAACTGGCAAGCGGAGAAAGCTGTCCTTTTTGGCACGTTTCGGCTATAAAGGTAGGAGGTGATCTAACTGAATGATTCTTTTTTGGAATCGTTTAGTTATCGTAGCTACTATTCCACTCTAAGGAAGATTATTAGCAAAATTCGCTAATAATCAATGATGTTCCATACGATGACCATTCTTGTGGCGGAAGTTCACACCGCAAGAACTGGCAAGCGGAGAAAGCTGTTCTTTTTGGCACGTTTCGGCTATAAAGTTAGAAAAGTGATCTATCGAAATAATCAAATAATCCAACGATCCACCCTAAAACCCACAACCCATTCCCAACATTTTACGAATGTAACGAAACATTAATATTAAGCTTTAAAAAGCCGGTACAAAAGGGACAAATTTAGTAGTATTTTTGAGAATGTACATAAACGAATGTGTAGCTGTTGTTTAGGGGGAAGCAAAATCAGGCTGCACTAATATAAGGATTGAAATTAATGAGAAATAATAAAAAACCAAGCATAAATAGAATCATCTTTAAGGCGTTTCCATGGGTCATGGGAATCCTCTTAATTCTATTGGTTTATATCAAAATAAATTCTGGAAGTGCGCAGTCCAATTCTAATGCGGCCAGCAATAGTAGCTCGGCGCAGTCAGAATCTACTTCACAAACTTCTCAAGTCGTTAAAAAACGACGAAAAATAAAATCTGAATTACAAAGCTATTTGAAAGAAGTTACTAAAGATGGCACAACTAGTGTTAGTTTTTATAATCTTGGGGCTTCTAAAAAAGATGCCAAGAAAATTAAGAATGCAGCGGTCTATAAAGAAGGTAGCTTAACAACCGAATCAAATGCACATACACCGGAAGTAGCTGCCAGCACTTTCAAATTATTTATCAGTGCATTCTTGATGAATCAAAAGCTTAAGGGTCAATTTAGTTGGACAGCGACTAATACGAATGGATTTTATCAAATGATTGTGAATAGTGATAATACCTACGCGGATGCCAAACTCCAAAGCTATGGGATGTCAACGGCCAATCAGTTTGTTAAAAATCAAGGATGGTACAATCCGGTATTCCAAGAAACTAAAGTGGCAACCACCACAAGTCACAGTTTGATGCTCTTATTGGAAAAACTAAGTCAAGCTCAGGGACCCTTTAAAAATAGTAGTGATCAACAAAAGATTCTGGGCTTAATGAGTAAACAAATTTATCGAACGGGTATTCCAGCTGGAGCTAGTTCAGCACAGAGTGGAACTAAAGTAGCTGATAAGGTTGGCTTTTTAAACGATACGAACAATGATGCCGGTATCGTGACATTGCCCAATGGTGAACGTTACATTTTAGTTGTGATGACGCATGGTCATGACCAGAGCGGATTTAGTGGTTTTCCAAAGATCGCCAAAATCACTAAAAAGGTGCAGACAATTGTGTACGGGTCAGATTCAAAATAAACGTCAATAAAATAAGAGGATCTCGAAACTAGTTTAATTGGCTCTTTGTCAAACATCCTAAAGTAAGAGGTATCAAG
>NZ_JQBY01000013.1 GCF_001437405.1 Pediococcus ethanolidurans
TTATATTTCGATCTATGAATATTTCAGGATAGATAATAATTCCTAAGATGATTTCAAATAATTGCAAAACAGATCCTGTCCAACTTCCTGTCGATAACCATCCTGAAATAATCGGTGGTGTCGTCCACGGTAGTAGTACACCGTTTGTATGTGGCACCCATCCCCACGACATTACTAATCCTGAAATTAACGTGTTTACAGTCGGGATAATGATAAACGGAATCGCAATAATTGGATTTAAAACGACTGGTAATCCAAAAATAATTGGTTCATTAATTCCAAAAATTCCAGGTACAATTGCTAACTTTCCTAACTGACGGACACGGTTAGACTTACAAATTACCAACATGACAATCAGAAGTGAAAGTGTACTACCGCCACCACCATACGTCGTGAAAATATCAATGAATGGTTGTGTAAAAATATGTGGTAACGGAAGATGTTTTTGAAACGCCTGTAAGTTGTCCTGAGTCAACACGAAGAAAATTGGTGACCAAACTGAATTGGTGATTGTGGGGCCATTAATACCGAAACACCAAAGCAGACTGGCTAAAAAGTTATATAGAAGTACAGACGGTAAAGAATTACCCACGTTTTTAAGTGGCGCTTGGAGCATTGTATAAATAAAATTGTAAACGGTATCAAAACTGGTTAAACTAAACACAATTCGAATTAAGAAAAATACTAAAATTACGAGTGCACTTGGCAATAAAGCATCAAATGATTGAGAAACAGCTGGTGGCACGCCATCTGGCATTTTGATAGTCCAATGACGTTTCAGCGCAAAACGATACAACTCAACACTAATCAAAGCAATGAAAATACCTAAGAAAATTCCGTTGGGGCCAAGATATAAGGTTTGGACTGCACTAACCGTTTGTTTGCCCACTGTTACAGATGTTGGTGTCAAAATTAGAAAAGAAATAATGGCTACAGCACTAGCATTAACGGCCTGCAAACCTCGATTCTTTCCATAGGCATAAGAAATACCAAAACATCCCAATAATCCTGTAAAACTAAATACCGAGTTAGAAACTGAGCTAAACCATTCGCTCCAGTGGGAACCCAAAATACCGGTCCAAAATTCACTCCATCCTGGAATAGGGAAATTACCGATTAACAGAAAAAATGACGTAACAATAATTAAGGGCGTAATGATCAAAAAGCCATCACGCAAGGAACGAAGCACAACGTTATTACCTAACTTTGTAGCGACTGGCATCAAAATCTTTTCCATTTTATTTTGCATGAGTCTCACTCCATCTATTGATAACAGTATTGTTGTTTAAATTCAGTCATATCCGCCTTGTCTGAAGCTAATTTACACCCCTCGACAATATGGTTTAATGAATCAGACAAACCAGTTCCACCTTTTTTTGGTACCTTAACAATGGTCAATTGTTCTTTATATTCAGCAATTAAATCCGCATTTTTTTCGATTGCTGTCGCCACAATAGCAGGAACTTTGGTATGCGTTTGAAAATGCTCAGCAATTTCACAGGCCATTGTTGAAAATTCCGGATAATCATAAGTTGGACCTAAGACAACCACATCAGCCTTCATTTTTTCTGCCATTTTGGTAAACTTAGTTTGCACCAATTCCGAATTATTCTGATAATAATCTGTCCCACAGTAAAAGGTAGCAATAACTTCTCCTTGTTGACGTTTTAAATTTTTCTCCAAAGTCTCCGCGCTACCCATTGCAATTCGTTTACCACCCAGCTCAGTATCAGCGCGTTCCTTACCACCAAGCCCGGATTGAATTTGATCTAAGATAACGATAACCTTCATAAGATAACCTCCTCAAAAATCAGATTAATTAATATTTTTCCATTCCACTTAATTGATTGGTGCTTTGATTCTTTTTTCATAAGCGTCTAACCACTCCTGCGTAATTGGTGCAATACTTGTTGTATGATCAGGTCCAGGATTGGCCATTAGAATCCGCGGAGCTTTTGTTTCATTCCCAACACTAAACGTGAATTCAACATTAGTTGCTACTCCCCACTCACCATTATGATTCATTGCGACCAGTGAGAACTCACCCGCTTTTCCATAACGCTTTTTAAGTTTTTCAATAAACGGATAAACAGCTTGATCACATGCTTGCTGTGGGCTCTTACCTTCTCCCATTAATCTGACAATCTCATAGGACAGACACCCCTTCATAATGTCTTCACCCAATCCAGTAGCAGCCGCACCCCCAATCTCGCTATCTACATAAAACCCTGAACCAGATAATGGTGAATCTCCAAT
Source organism: Pediococcus ethanolidurans (assembly GCF_001437405.1). Taxonomy (GTDB): domain Bacteria; phylum Bacillota; class Bacilli; order Lactobacillales; family Lactobacillaceae; genus Pediococcus; species Pediococcus ethanolidurans. Next base: position 2,257 of record NZ_JQBY01000013.1, read on the forward strand.
GCGTCCAGCTTTTTTCATAAACAAGCCCGATGTTGACGTTGCCGCTGCCATTGAACCTTGTTTATCTAGCGTAATTGCACCAACTGTGTCATGTCCATCGTATGGGTTTAGATTTTTCTCTCTCATTTCCGCTAACCGATTTAACCAAATTTTTTTTGCCCGCAGCGTCAACATATTGACAATTTCAAAATTGTTTTGCATTGCGTATTGCGTTGCACCGGTTCCCACTCGAAAACTATTAAAATGCTCGTGACTAAGACTACGGGCTACTGATACAGCGTGTTTGACGTTTTGAATGCCAGCTACTTACTGCACCAATCGCAAAACTATCACCATCCATATAAGCCGCATCCATCTCTACGATGCCTTGTTCATTGGGTAAACCACCATAACCCACTGATTTATAGTACGGATAAGCCTCCACTGTATTTATTAAAGTTTCGACCGCATCACCTGCTTTACCTTGCTTTTTTAAAATATCTTGGGCTTTAATTACCCCTTCATGTGCCATTCGCCAAGTTGCAATTGTTCCGTATGTCATTTAATCATCCTCCATTTGCCCTAAAACCATCATTGATTTCATATAAATTTCCATATTTGTAAAAAGATCCTGTTCGTCCATATATTCATCCTGCTTGTGTGCGATTCCTTTTTGACCAGGGAAAGATGGTCCAAAAGCAATAATATTTGGTACTTTGCGTGCATAAGTTGCACCCGTTGTCGTTACAGGTGTCCCATCTAAACCAGTTACTTGTTCATAAACCTTCGACAATTGTTTAATCCAAACTGCCTCTTTTTTATGCATAACTCCTGGCATTGATCGCACAATTCTAATCGTGCTATTTGGCAAAACATGCGTCTGAATTGCTTGAGTTACTTGATTTTCAGATACCGAAACTGGATAACGAATAGCAATAGACAATATCAACTTACCTGATTTTTTTTCGAGTTGGTAAGGTGTCATAATTAGTTTTCCACTATCATGATCTTCAAATTCAATTCCTAAATTATGCCCATAATGTTCATTGTGCAGACTTGCTAACCAATGAAAATAAGCTCGCATATTTACCGATACATCTGGAATACCATCAATTTTTTTAGCTAACAAAGTAATCGCATTAACGCCTAACTCAGGCGCATTAGAAGGTGATCGTTTTCCAGTAACTTCAATCTCTTGATGTGTCAAAACTGCCTTTATGAGATCAGGCACGTGATCAGAAGATTGTGCTTTCGGATTTAGTATTTGAAAACTATCTAGTTCATCATTCGGAATTGGCGTGGTAATTTCATAACTAACAATGCCCCGCTCACCATACACGGCAGGATACTTACAATCTGGCGTAAATCCGATATCTGGTGCTGACATATGCTTTAAATACCTTTCCATGTCAGCGCTTTCATTTTCCTCGTCAGAACCTAACACTAAACGAATTGTTTTGGCGGGCTTCATACCCATTTCTTTTAATAATTTCATTCCATACAAACAAGCCATACTGGGTCCCTTATTATCTAGAATTCCGCGGCCAAAGAATTTTTTCTCACGTTTAGTCAAATCAAACGGTGAAACAGACCAGTTGCTACCAGCAGGAACTACATCTAAATGTCCAAAAATACCAACATAATGAGTGTCGTCATCCCCCCATTGAATAGATACTGCTGAATTGTCAACAATTTCTGTTTTGAATCCATAACTTTTACCAAGTTGAGCGGCAAACTGCAACGCTTCTTTGGGGCCCTTCCCAAAAGGTGCTTCGAAAGCTGGTTCTCCTTTAACACTTTTAATTTGCAGCATTTGGCGTAAGTCATGTAAAAAATCAATTTTGGTACTATTAATTTTTACCTTTACATCTTGCTTCATCCTCCTGACCTTCTTTCCTAAAGTTTGTTTCGAATCAAAGTTGTCTTAAATCGATATTTGTCCGCCCGATAATAGGAAATATCTAAAAAAATTGGTTTGGAATCCACCGTGTAGGTAACCGACCGTACTTTTAGTAATGGACCGTCGACTGGTACTTTTAGCAATTCACCCACCCGTTTGGAAGTTAACATAGCTTCAACTTCTTGTTGTGAATAGGCAATTTGTTCATGCTTTTCAATAATGGCAAATAATGAACCCGTAAAATCCTTTGCCGATAATCCCGCAACTAAAAACTCTGGAATATAAATTTGTTCTATCGTCATCGGACTATCATCCCAATACCGTCGACGAATTAGTTCGTAAATATTTTTATTCAGATCATCTTTCATTTGCAGAGTAGTTAGAATCTCATCAGTCGGTTGTTCAACTTTTGAAAAAGATAATACTTCCGTATGACTCTTTTTTCCATATGATTCAGATGCCTCGGTAAACCCCTGAAGACCAAAACGGCCACTTTCTACTTTTGGCGTATCCATCACATAAGTACCCTTATGACGACTTTTTACAAGAATTTGAGCTTCAATCAATACATCAATTGCTTTACGAATGGTTAAACGACTGACTTGAAACTCATCAGCTAAGTCATACTCAGAGGGTAATTTTTGTTTTGTTCCGTAACTTCCATCATTAACACGACGCCTGATCACATTGGCAACTTGCTTAAATTTAGCTTCTTTCACGACATCCATCCTTTCTTATATAGTATATACTTTCTAGTATATACTATCACATTTCCATTTAAGTTAAAATTTTAAAGTTCATGAATTTTATCATGCAATCACTTTTATCTTTTAGCTTATTTTGAATCAAAAAATTATTTTAGTTAAATTCTTGCAAAACTTTATTTTTAGATTTATAGTGTATTAGTAAACTAAAACACTAATAAGGAGGAACAATATGAAATTCAATGATAAGATTCCTATTTATTACCAGATCAAACAATATATTTATCGCGAAATTATCATTAATAACTTGCAACCTGGGCAAAAAGTACCCGCCGTGCGTCAATTGGCCGTCACCTTAACTGTAAATGCCAACACCATTCAGCGCGCCTTAAGGGAATTAATCAATGAAAAAGTTTTAATTTCTAGACGTGGTAAAGGCAATTTTGTTACAACTGACGCAGAAACCCTGACTAATTTGAAAAGAAATGTCGTTGAAGATCAGGTAAGCAATTTGTATGATCAATTAGCTGCCTTAAAAATAACACCAGACGAAATGTTGAAATATCTAAATAACTACATTAATTCGCGAAAGGAAGTACACCATGACTGAAATATTATCGATTAACGATCTTTCTTACAAAAGGAACCTAACTAGTATCCTTAAACAAGTAAACTGTTCAGCAGAAAGTGGCAGTATTATTGGCCTTCTAGGTGCTAACGGAGCCGGTAAAACGACTCTCATGCGATTAATAAGTGGCGCAGCTAAAGGGTTTCATGGAGAAATTAGTATCAACGGCAATACCCAAGATATTGAACGCAAACAATTAGTCAGCTTTAGTCATCAACTGGATGGCGTTAACAGTCATGATCGTATGGAAAAAATTGCTGAGTTTTATCAGGCCGTTTATCCAGACTTTTCTGAGAGTGCCTTCAAAAGATTGGCAGAATTTCTTGAATTAGATCTGCACCAACGATTAGGCAATCTCTCTAAAGGAAATCGGATGAAATTTATTATTGCTATCACACTGTCACGTCAAGTTCAGCTTTATCTATTGGATGAACCGTTTGACGGAATTGATAGTATGAGTCGCAAAAAGATCATTGCAAGTATTCTTCAATGGAAGCCCATTGATGCCACAATCTTAATCAGTGATCATCATGTTGATGACGTGGCAAATATTTTGGATGCCGTTTTGATTATTAAAGATAAAAAAATGGTTGTTTCAGAAAAGGCCGATAAAATTCGCGAAGAATACGGTCAAAGTATTGAGGATTACTACGAAAGCATCTATACAGGGGGTAAAGACAATGACTAGTTCAATAAAACTCATGAGAACGATGATCAGACAAAAAAGCTCAAGTGTCCACAAAGTAATTGGTCTTCAATTACTTGCCTTGGTAATTACACTAATTATTCAGTTATGGCAGCAAGGTCATATCAATGCTATGGACCCCGTTGGCTTCTTCGCATCATATGGCATGTTGGCCACCATGGTAATTTTTGTTCTGCTAGCTTTAAGAACTGAGCACATTTGGACAAACAGTGTTTTCCGCCTCATCCCGATTACAGACACGCGCTTATATATTTCTAACCTGCTTTCTACTTTTTTAAATTTTGTGTATTTCTTAATACTGGAAACTATCATTACAGGTCTTCTAGGTTCACTTGATTTAGCTGATTTTAACATGCCCAACACTAGTCATTTATTTGGTTATGTGACCAGTGGAATTGCGTTGATTTTTACCTTACTACTAGTTGGTTGGACTTTTATTAGCATGGTGCACCTTTTGGGTAAAATGATTAGTACTTTTCTACCTGAAACTAAACAAGGATTTATCCAACTTGTACTTTACATTGTCGTCTTCTTTCTCCTCTTTTTCGTTTTAAGTACCATTGATAATACAATTGGAAACTATGTAAATAATTTTTTCTCACCTGTTTACTCTATGGGTACTCTTTATCAAATTATAGGACCCCTCTTTATTTTAAGTGGTTTCATGCTTCTCTGGGTCATCCTGTTTTCACTAATTAACATTTATTTACTTAAATATTGGATTGAAGCCAAATAAAAAAATGAAATGAATTACTCAAACTTAGGTAATTCATTTCATTTTTGTTTGCTTCCAAAATCTCACTTACATTTTGTGTCTAATCAATTTAAGTTTAAAAATATTCCTAAAATCGGACAAATGTAACAGGATAATTGCGTTACTTTTCGCTTCTTAGCAGATACGATAGAAATGGAGGAGAAAATAATGAAATTATCTGATCAATTACGAACATCCCGGAAACAATTACATTTAACTCAACAAGATTTAGCAGTCCAACTTCATGTAACTCGACAAACACTGTCACGGTGGGAAAACGATTTGAGCTATCCTAATCTAGATACTTTAGTTCAAATTAGCCATATTTTAAATCTTTCGTTAGATACGTTATTGAAAGGTGAAAAAAATCCAGTTGTCAAACAAATCAGTACTGATGTCCGTTCCAAGCAAAGGTACAAACATCTATTTGTCGCACTTGTTAGTTTATTTCTACTACTGTTAGCAGTCTTGATTCTTTTAGGCTATGGTCGTGCTACACAAAATGCAGACATTGATCGTCTAAATCCGTTTCTTAAAACGCAAATTGGGTACACGGTTTTACCCACGCCAACTAAAAATCATCAACAAGGCACACGTGTAGATGCATTTGTTTCTGATAATGTTTTTGGCAACGGCAGTTGGTTACAGTTTTATACAGGACAATACACCGCAAAGAAACGTTGGGCTGTAGTTCAACATAAGGGTTCTTATGTTTCTAACACTCGTTTGTTGAAAAAAACACAGATTCCATTAGTCATGCGTGAACAAGCTGGCAGCATTTACACCAAATATAATTATAAAACTGAAGGTCCAAGGACTGGCAAGAAAATTTCTTGGTGGCCATTTGACTAACTTTTAATTTCAAAACTAACCATCTAAAACAAAAAAAGAATTGTTATCGCATAGATAGCAATTTTTTTGTTTTAAGCCACATCCTTTTTAGGATCCTGAGACATCTTCGCTTTCAGTGTCTGTCATAACTCGCGATTTCATCCATGATAAGCCTTTGAATGCTAATGGTTTCATAAATAACCCACGAATAACGTAAGCAATAATAAACGAACGGACCCACATCTGCAATAGTACTTGCATCGTCAAATCATTCAATCCATATCGTTTTAAAACATAGGAATAACGGTATTTTCAATGTCAGTTATTGAAGAACAGAAAAATTCGAAAATTAGAGATTTTGATGTCTAAGTTCCTGTAACGCAATAAAACCAAACACCAGAATGACAACAACTTCGACAACACTACTAAACACATTATCACCACTTAATTGTTGTGTAAAAGAATAATCACTTGTAAACAATGTATTCACAAAAGAAGTTACCATTGCGACCAACATGTTAAAGCCAAAGTACAGTAAAATACTCAAAGTTTTGCCTTTTACAATAATTACTGAAGTCATTAAGATAAACAAACCAGCAACGTAACTTAACACTGCATTAATACTTAATGGTACCATCTGAGGAACCATCAACATACCCATTTCCCTAAACAGTTCATCCCAACCGCCAAGATTACCTACTTGATAAATGATTGTGACAACAGGTACAACCAGCAAGACAAAACTGACGACAATGTTAGCTAAAATCACAGCACCAATTTTGGCAAAAAATAATTTATTACGATTTACACCAGAAGCCACCATCAAAGCCAAAACACGATTTTTATAATCAATCGCAAGTAAGTGAAAGGGATAAATAATACCTAAAAATATTAAATTACTAAAGAATAACAAAATTGCTAAAACGATACTTGTAATCAGAAGTGAAGAATTCAGATGATCATAATTAACGAGTGCAATCGTTGCAATCACGTTTAAACCAAGTAAGATCAATGTAGCAATTAAATAGTATTTATCGCGTAAATATTTAAATAATTCCATCTTAAAAATTAGTCTTGCATTCATTAGTTAATACCTCCTTGTTGATCCAAAACCGATACCTTGGTCATAGCAGTAATCACAATTGCGTTTTCTGCCAACTGAGGGAACACGTTTTGCCACAATTCAGAACTAATATCAATCTTGAAACCAACTTCGGTTTTAACAAACGGAATCGCTTCTGAACTCAATAAAGTTTCAAAAGCTTCATCATTATTAGTTGTAATATGACGATAGGTTTGATGATTATCAGCAGTCAAATCCAGTGTTTTAATTATGCGCCCGTGATCAATTACAAATACCGTTTCACACAAGCTTTCCAAATCCGTTTGAACATGACTGGAAATTAACAATGTATGCTGATCTTTTCCTGTCCATTCACGCAAATAATTCTGAAACCATTTAACGGTATCTTGATCTAACCCACGGAATGGTTCGTCTAAAATTAAAACTTCTGCTGAATTCACAAGTGCAATCAGCAACACCAATTTTTTCTGCATGCCATACGAAAAGGTCTTGACAGGACGATCAAGTACAGACAACAAGCCAATTTCATCAGCCATTTGTTCAACTTTTTTGACATCGTAATGACCCCGTAATCCGGCAAAATATTGAATATTAAACCGTGCTGTATAATCCTTATAAACAGAAAGATCATCAAGGACAATTCCCATTTTAGTCAAAATTGCATTTTCTTTTCTTGGATTATGTCCATCAAAAATAATTTCACCAGAATAATCCGTAATAATGTTAGTTAAACACTTGAAAAATGTGGTTTTACCTGCACCATTGGCTCCCACTAATCCATAAGTATGACCTGGTTCAATTGTTAGTTGATCGATATCTAATGCTTTAAGACTACCGTAACTCTTACCTAGATTTTTAATCGTAATTGTCATCCTATCATCTCCTCGTTATGATTTTATTATATCAGAGACGGATGATCTGCACACTACTATTTAATATAAGTTTTCTATAATTAGCTACATATTTTTAGCATTTTAAGGCTGGCTCATAAAAAATCATTACTCCACACTTTTATACTGAATAGTGGCTCTTGTTTCTAATTTTTTGAATTATTCGTTTAATTAACAATTTACCACGGTAAAGTACCCGCATTCTCTGTAAATGTTCCAGTCTGCGAATCATCTAGTGGTAAACTAGCCAATTTAATAATTTGAGCTGCGCCAGTACCCACATCTTGCATACCAGCCGGTTTATCACTCGTAGTCGACCGTCCACCAAAACTAGTTGCTGTCCACCCGGGATTAACCGCATTAACAGTAATTTGATCTGCAACTAATTCCTTACTCAATAAAATTGTTGCAAAATTAGCTGCGGCCTTTGAAGCTTGATATCATAATGAACTAACCTTATAAAACCGTGAAATCGGATCCGACACAAGACCAAGTGAGCCCATATTACTAGAAACATTAATAATTTTTGCTGGTCTTCCAGCTTTCAATAACGGAATCATAGCCTGCGTTACATCAACAAGACCGAAGAAATTCACATCAAATTCTTTGCGCATCGTATCCGTACTCATTTGAGAAGCTGGTTCATGATTACCTAAAGCAATTCCTGCGTTATTAATCAGGATACTTAAATAACCAAAATCGTTTTTAATTTTTTCAGCAGCCAATTTAATTTGAGCTTTATCTGTGACATCAAGTTGAATAAAATCAGCTTTAATGCCCGCACTGCGCAGTTTTTTGACGGCTTCTTCGCCTCGTTGCTCATTTCTAGCGCCAATCAAAATATGTTGACCCTTTTGCCCTAATCCTTGAGCAGTGGCAAAACCAATTCCCTTATTAGCTCCTGTTATTAACGTAATTACTGTTTTTTTTGTTGTCATAATTTACTACCTCTAATTTTGAATATTATTGTTGAAATTATAGTTGTGCCGGCAATAATCGGCGATATAAATTTAGTGCTTCTGTTTGTGGTATCAGTTTTGGGGGCGAAGCAATTTGTTCAGCAAAATTTAAAATTGCATTTCCCAAAAATTCACTAATAAACTGTTGCCGTGGTTTATCATAGTCTCGTAAAATTAAAATCTGACGAACAACACCACTAAACAGAGCCTGAATTTTTTCATGAGTTGCACTCCATTTTACTAATCTAAGCAACTCAAGATTAGCATAAATTTCAGTAATAATTACCGAACTTGCATTAGTAAAATCAACTTGTTCCAATGCATCAATTTGCTGTTCAAAATCGGCAATCACAATTAAAAATTGTACTTCAATAATGTCGGTTAAGTCCTGATGGTGACGGTAAAAAGTTGCCCTTGAAACATTCGCCATTTCACAAAACTCTTTAACTTCGATTTGATCAAATTTAACATTGTCTTGATATTTTTGAATTAGTGCCTCAAACAACTTTGCCTGACTTCTTTGTTTTCTTCGATCGATTTTCATTTGTGAGTTTAAAAATACTTTTGCCATCTTTATAATGCGACATATATCACGTTATGTCGCTTAACTTCCTTTCAATTATGAATACTGCCCTTTATAATACTAATTGTTAAGTCAAAGTACAAACATTGTCTAATCTAGTAAGGAGTATCGTTATGAAGATTATTACTGTTGAAGAACATTTTGAATCTGCTTAAGCAATTAATCAGCAAATTCTTTTCTACTGAAGAAAATTGGTACCTCTCTTTCTTGAAAGATTAGATGCCTACACTGGTTTAAAAAAACACTTTTCCGATTACTATCGACAAAATGTTTATGTGACTCCTAGTGGCATTTTGAGCAACCCACAATTAAACTTTGTCCTAGCCGAAATGGACGCTGATCACCTTATCTATTCAATTGACTATCCATATAAACAACCAAAAAACTCACGCACTTTTTTAAACAACACAAGTTTAACTTCTACCCAACTTGAAGCCTTTAGTCATGGTAATGCTGAACGTGTTTTTCACTTAAATTAATTAACTAAAAGGAGTAATCATCATGTCATTAAATTCACAACAGGTAAGTAACACCATTAATGAACTACACGAGAACTTTATGCACAGCGGTTTATCAAAACAGCAGGTAGCCGATGACTTACACATTAGTTTAATCAAATTGCAGAAGCTCTTTACGCTCACTCAAAGTTCCTTAAATGATCCCTGGATTTTACGTAATTACCTCATACAAAAAGTTGAAGAAAATGGCAAAAACCCAGTAGCCTTCACTGCCTTGGTTGGTGATTGGCATCAGTACTGGTTCTTAAATAGCCACGTGATTGATCAACGTCAAATGTCAGCAGGTGACAATTAAAGACTGCATTCAACTCTGTTATATAAATAATTTTTTCTAAACGAAAACAGGATTAAGTGAACTGAATATTCACTTGATCCTGTTTTAAGTCCATAGTGTATCATGTTTTAATCTAAAGACGTGTGCTTAACCAATCCATTAATTTATCAGATTCTTGTTGCACATATTTTGGTACCCAATACGTTTGAATATGATGAGCACCCTTGATCAAAAATAATTCCTTATCCATTTCACTAGTTGCTTTAGCATAGGCATCCTCTGTCAAATAAAGTGAATCGGCCGCAGAACCTGCCATCATAAGCAAAGGTACATTAATCAAATTCATATTTGCAGCCGCGTCAAATGCCGTCAATTCTTGTAAATCACTAACTGGATAAATTCCGCCTGCTTTAGGATGCGCATATTGTAAACCATAGTATTCTGCACCCTCACGATACATATCATATGGCAAATTTTTAATTTGTTCTGGGGTCATGTCACCAATACTTGCTGACATTTCAACTTCACCACCCTGAACAGCTTTCTCACGTGCCTTTGAAGCCGCAGTCAAACGAGCTTGAATAGTATTAGCTTCAGAAACACAGAAACCATCCCGACGAACAACACCTGTATTAAATGCAGATAAAGTTGCAATTACTTTAAAACGTTTATCAGTTTGACCCGCAGCTAAGGTATAACCGCCGCCACCGCAAATTCCGAAGGCACCAAGACGAGTATAATCAACTCCAGGAAATACCGAAAGTGCATCAGCCATTCCTCGCACATCTTCAATTCGATATGCTGGTTTATCCGTTAATCGTGGTTCACCACCAGAATTTCCCTGATAAGCAGCATCGGCAGCAATCGCAATGTATCCATTTTCGGCTAATTTTTGTGCAAATAAACCTGCCACCTGTTCTTTCACACCACCATTTGGATGTGCCACAGTCAAAGCCGGATACTTTTTATTGGGATCATAATTTGCGGGTGTATAAATATTAGCATCCACCGTTACATGATTACACAAATAGCTAACGGGGTGGATATTCACCTGACCATCAACGTTTTCAGTGATGGCACCATCATAAACTAATCCCCACTGATTGCCCTTAACTGTCACTCTGTCATTAATTGAAACTGAATTTAAAACAAACTTTGCCATAATTTGACCTCCATTGATTTAATTGTCCTCATCATACGCCCTGTAGTGTGCTACAAGGCAACAATAAAGATTTTTGAATTTCAATCTAGGTTAAAATTAGGATTTTCCCACATTTTTTCAGGTGTTGGGTGTTCTTTATCATTGGCCAAACCTAAGTGATAATCAAAAGTTTCAATTTTGTACTTCAGCATTGCTTTACTTTCTTGCAAAGCAATTATTTTTTGATCAACCTCTGCAAGTTGATTATTGAGAAACTGTTTTTCTTCTTCACGATGATCTTCTGGGGATACTAACATGTCAGTGAATCTTTTTATTGAGGCAACTGAAAAACCAGTTTGACGAAATCGTTTTACCATAAATAACCAATTCAAATCACTTGTTTGATAATCACGATAACCACTTTTGTCACGCCCAACTTTTGGAATGATTCCGGCACGCTCATAGTAATAGATTGTTTCAGTTGGAATACCAATTAATTTTGCTGCATCTTTGATTTTCATTGCTTAACCTCGCCTTACGAATACTAGTCATTTTACAAGTATATCAATGGTATACTCTGGAGCGTACTATAGGTCAAGTGAAACTACTATAAATAAATTTTTGCCAACTTAAACAGCGCTTTGTTTAAATATTGTTTCAGAAAGAAAACGTTAAATTCAATTTTTGGATGTTTGCCGTGAGAATGCTGTTTTTCTAATTTTCAAAAAACAAAAAAGCCGCTATCCCTGTTTTTACGCTGGATAACAACTTTACTTTATTGGGCTCTGGTTGAAAAAAATAAAATACTCACTAATACATACGTAACCTCATTTATAAATTACCTAAAAGCTTTTTTAACATAATGAACGGCTAATATTAACACCGCTACTAAGTATGTTAAAAGATATATAAAAAATTGTACGATTACCTCAAACAAAAAATCATTACCACCATGTGAACTCCAGGCGGGCGCATATTGCATTTGCGCAAAACTCTCACCATTTTTTTCAAAAGCTTTTCGCATATTACTTTTATCTTTATGAATAGTGTGGGTTTGTTTGTAGTGTTCATTAACAATCAAATAAGCTTTGGGAAATAAAAACAAATAATTCAAAAGATTAAGTACATCATATTGACTAATTTTGTAACTAATACCACTAACTTTGCCTACGTGAATAAACAAGAAAACAATTCCAAAATAAACTGCTCCCAAAACTATTGGGATTAAATATTTTTTCAATATTTTTCTCATACATTTACCTATTCTTTCAAGTACGTTGCATTGGTTAAAGCATGATTTCCAAATCTTCCATTTGAAGTCATTATAACATGACATTTATATTTAATTAAGAAAATAGTAATGTGAAATCGCAAAAACGTATTTATAAACATTTGCCCGCGAATAGAAAAATATTTTTATATATCAGGCAAACATCATTGCAAAATCTTTGTGTTAAACCAGTACTAATATTTAGTAATTACTATCCTTTGTGCTTTAAATCAAAGTTTTGACTTTTAGCGTATCAAATTTGGTTAAATGTTTTTACCAGTTTGAATAAAAGTTACAGGATCAAGTTGCGAACTTGAAAAAACTCTTTCCTTAACTTTCAGAACAAAAAAAGCCGCTATCCCTGTTTTTACGCTGGATAACAACTTTACTCTATTGATACTGCTCCGGCTGGGTTCGAACCAGCGACCTCTTGATTAACAGTCAATTATTCTACCACTGAACTACGGAGCAATTACTACGTTTATATTTATATCATAGAATTCACAGACTTGTCAACTAAATTTTAATATTCATTGTTTTATAGCTGCTTTTAAATTCTGCGTTTATCTTCTATGAGATATGATTTTCTTTCAACACTGCATTGAAATCGATCATGATTTTATCGTCTTTTTCCCAAACTTCCCAATGATCCATATCTTCGCCAGGAACAGTGTATCGTTTATTGATATAGTCCTCATAATTAACCACATGGGCAGAATGAGGAATATTCAACTGTAAAATGCGAACCTCTTTAATAAAGTCGCGTTCAGCTGCTAATTCAGCCCTGCCATTCATCATCATGTTTGCAATTTCCTTATACTTTGAACCATCGTTAAGGGTAATTTCTTCAATTAAGGTAAAAGTTTGTTGTCCCATTACTAATCGTACCTCCATCTACTTAGTATAGAGGACTGTCCCGTTATGAAGCAAGTCATTTTTAGATTAATAAAAAAAGAATGTTCCGAATTATAATTCGGAACACACTTTTTGGCATAAGAGAGAAAGAGAATTGATTAAAGGTAGAGGAGATGCACTACTACCTTTCACCAATAATCATACCTTTTTATGTAAGCGGTGTCAAACTATTTTTTGATTTTTATTTCTTGGGTTTTTAAACGTAAAAAAAGAGAATCGAAATAAAATTCCGATTCTCTACCATCTGATGTATACACCATAGAGATGTCCCTCAACTGTGTTCATTTGGGGTAAACAGGAAGAGGAAGTAAATAAATGGTACTTACAATATACCCCATTTTCTCATTTTAGTCTATGATATTTTAATTTTTATTCATAAAATTTTAATGTTGCTAGTTGGTCAAAGCACCACCATAAATCCAGCCAAGCATCTTTCCATTATAATAACAACGATAATACGGTGTTTTGATGCCTTCAATAATTCCTGTCATATCAACCTGAACAGCCTTACCAGCATATGATTTTCCAGAATATCTAAGCTTATAGCCATAGCTACTCTTAGGAATATGCGTAAAGAAATCGTGTCCTGGCACAGATTTAACCTTTTTAGTCATTGACTGACTGGTATACACAGTATTTAAATAGCGCACGTTAGTAAGTGCGCCACCATAAATCCAACCAATTAACTTACCATTTACATAACAGCGATAATACGGCGTTTTAGTACCTGCTCGTTGTGCTTGATCATTAATCGTTACATTTTGCCCTCGATAGGTGGTTCCATAGTGTAATCGTTTTGTTGCGTATACACTATACGTCAAATGATTGTAAAAATCGTTTTTTGGAGCCGTACTTACCTGCGCTACTTTATAAGTTGTTGTATAGGTAGCTACCTGGACAACCGCTGTCGAGTAAATCCAACCAATTAACTTACCATTGTAATAACAACGGTAGTATGGCGTTTTAGCTCCCTGTTTGACACCTTGATCATCAATGGTAATCGTCTTACCCTTATAGGTCGTACCATAATGTTTTCGTTTAGAGCTGTAAGTACTTCCGGGAATGTGATTATAGAAATCGTGACCCGGTTTAAGCTTAACCTGCATCTTTAAATTCTTTTTGGTATATTTAACAGCTGTCCCATCAAGCAAATTATGTAAATTATAGCCCTTAATAATACTAATCAAGGATTTTGCATATGAAGGCGCAGTTGCATAACGGCCCGTTAGATAATTTGCGGCCGCTTCTGGAGTGGAGGCATTCTCTTTCCATGTACCTTTATAATAAGAATGATTCCAATTCAAGCCATTACGCAATACACTACCATTATCGTCCAACGAAGCCTTAACGTTAGGATACTTTCGAAAAGCCGCATTAATATAGTAAAGTTTTCCGCCTGGGGTATACTCAGCTGTCCGCATTGTAACTGACTTACCCTTATATGTACCTTTGATCCCAAAATAATTATTGCCTTGAACGGCTAATTGACTTTGCCCCCAAGCACTTTCACAAGCTGCTTGTGCCATCATCAATGAACCATATAAATTATACTTGGCTGAAACACTTTTTACATCAGGCGTTAACCGCGAAATAAACGCCTGGGGTGAGTCAGCGTGAACTGTTTGTGGACGTAATCCCAAAACAGTTACTGTTGAAAGTAATATTAAAAATGAAACAAATGTTATCCATCGTTTATACATACTGCTTCCCCCGTATCTTAGTCATCTTACGTATAAGTATATAACTTAATTTTTTAAAATTTAATGGCTTTAATTGTTTTGAAATATTCACGAATTATGTTTATCCAGTGAATCGCTTCAAATCAAGCTTTTTCAACCTTCTTCAAATGATTGTAACTAAAACTTAATAATTAAAAATTCTGTTTTTATACAAAAAGAGTGTGGAATAACCACACTCTTAGACTAGTTTAGTTTTTTTCTGATTTTTTTAAATGAGATAATTGTTTGAGAAATTCAAGTTAAATTTATTAAACGAAACGTGCTAAAAGCAATTTTTTCAGCTTAATTCAACTTGTCCAACGATTTAAATAGTGAGTCATTGAATAAGTCGTGTTAATGCTCAAAAATCATTCGTCTTTTTAGCACTCTTTTTATTCCACCGTTACACTCTTTGCTAAGTTTCTTGGCTGATCCACATCATAACCTCGTTCCAAACTTGCATAGTAAGCCAACAATTGTGCCGGCACCACACTCATCAATGGCATCAACAACTCTGAAATTGTCGGAATCACAATGCGATCCTCTTTCTTTGCCAACGCTTCCGACACAATCGTCAAAACCTGGGCACCACGTGACTTTACTTCTTGAATATTGCTTCGTGTATGTCCTGCCGTCTTAGCCTGCGTTATCAGCGCAATAACTGGCGTATGATCTTCAATCAACGCAATCGTTCCATGTTTTAACTCACCCGAAGCAAAGCCTTCCGCCTGGATATATGAAATCTCCTTAAGCTTCAGTGCCGCCTCTAATGCCACAAAATAATCGACGCCACGGCCAATATAAAAAGCATTGCGTGTTTTAGCCAAATCCTGATGGGCAATTTTTTTAAGTTTATCTTTTTCATCAACAATGGATTGAATTCCATTTGCTGCCAAACTCAATTCTCTGCGTACATCGAACTTTTGAGCAAATTCAATTTCTTTGACTTCACCCAACGCCTTAGCCACAACTGCTTCCACCGCAATCTGTGCTGTATAAGCTTTAGTTGAAGCCACCGCAATTTCTGGACCCGCATTCAATAACAATTGATAAGTTGCCTCACGATACAAAGTTGAATTTTCAACATTCGTAATCGTTAAACTTGGTGCATGCCATTCGTTATTCACACGTACCAAAACTTGACGACTATCTGCCGTCTCGCCACTTTGAGTCAAGAAAATAAAAAATGGACGTTGTGATAACATTGGATCCGCATACGCAAATTCAGATGCAACAACCACTTCTGTAGGTATTTGAGTTAATTTTTCAAATAATTGTTTACCAACTAATCCCGCATGATAACTTGTTCCTGCACCAACGATATACAAACGATCTGCGTGCTTCATCGCTGTCAATAATTCTGTAGAAATAGCCGGTTTATCTGTATTTTCCAGATAGGCTTTTTGAATGCGATGCAAAACAGCCGGTTGTTCATCAATTTCTTTTAACATGTAATACGGGTAAGCTCCCCGGTCTGTCTCCTTAGGATCAAGATCCACATGAAATGCTTCTCGTTGAACCTTTTTTCCTGCCTGATCGGTAATTTCAACTGTTTGTGGTGTTACCACAACCATTTCACCATCATGTAATTCCAGAAAGTTCTTAGTCACATGTAGCATCGCCAGTGCATCACTACATACCACGTTAAAGTTTTTGCCTAGCCCAATCAATAATGGACTTTTGTTTTTAGCCACATATAACGTATCAGGTTGATCGCGATCCATTAATAAAAAGGCATAAGACGATCCTTTTAATAAGCTTAAAGTTTTTTTGAAGGCTTGCTTGGTATTCATATTTTCATGAACAACAAAATAATCGACCAATTGAACCACTACTTCAGTATCTGTTTGACTTACGAATTTAACATTATTTAAATACTGTGCTTTTAATTCTTCATAATTTTCAATGACACCATTGTGAACTAAATAAAAACGATTATCTGTAGAAAATTGTGGATGGGCATTTTCAACGCTTGGTACACCATTCGTCGCCCACCTAGTATGTCCTATTCCAGTGGTTCCCTTAATTTGGGAAGTTATTTTACGTTTTAAATCTGCAATTTTTCCTCTAGTTTTAACCAAATGATCTTGTTTTTCACTATTATTTACATAAATTCCAGCTGAATCATAGCCACGATACTCTAATTTTTCTAATCCTGAAACTAAAATTTCAACTGTATCTGTTCTTCCTGTTACACCGACAATTCCACACATAGCTAACATCCTTTACAAATAAGTTATAATTGGTATATATAGATATCAAAAATTGGTACGTTTGAAACATCTACTAATTTATCCCTATTTATAAGGAATGTCAACATATTTTCTTATTTTGGTACTGTTTATTTAAATAATTGGTATAACTAAATAAAACGATAAATAAAATAACCGTTGTGATCAACATTCATTCTGATCGCAACGGTTATTTAAACGGCTCTTAAATACCAACTTCTGTTTTTACAACTTCAACAATTCGATCAACATAAGCGGAAACTTCTTCCTTAGTTGCAGCTTCAGCCATTACCCGTAATAAATCTTCTGTTCCACTAGGACGAACAAGTACGCGTCCCTCACCATTCATTTCAGTTTCAACAGTTTTAATAATTGCTTTAACTTTTTCATTATTTAAAGCTGCTTTTTTGTCTTGTACTTTTACGTTAACTAACTTTTGTGGATAAGTCTTCACTTCTGAAGCTAATTCGGATAATTTCTTACCTGTCTGTTTAACAATGTGCATTAATTGTAAAGCCGTTAACATTCCGTCACCTGTGGTATTAAAATCAAGAAAGACCACATGGCCAGATTGTTCGCCACCCACGTTATACCCATTCTTTAACATTTCTTCAACAACGTAGCGGTCACCAACTTGAGTTTGTACAGAATGCAGATCATTTGCTTCCAATGCTTTATACAAACCAAGATTACTCATAACAGTTGTAACGACCGTATCTTTCTTTAAGCGACCACGTTTGCTAAGATATTTACCACAAATATACATAATTTTGTCGCCATCAACGATGTTGCCCTTTTCGTCAACTGCGATACAACGATCGCCATCCCCGTCAAAGGCCACACCAAGATCAGCACCTTCTTCCACAACAAACTTTTGTAATTGTTCTGGGTGTGTTGAGCCTACATTGGCATTAATATTTAAACCATTTGGCGATGTTGCCATCGTATCAAAATCAGTTTTTAAGTCAGCAAAAATTTGGGACACAAAACCACTAGTTGCGCCATTAGCAGAATCAACACAGATGTGTAGTCCTTCCAAATCATCTGGAATAGTTTGTTCCAAGAATTGAGTATATTTTAATGCTCCTTCTGGATAATCGTTTTCAGTTCCCAAACCTTCTGCAGATGGTCGTGGTAATTCATCTGTTTCTTTATCCAAAAGAACTTCAATTTCACCTTCAAGTTCATCCGAAAGTTTGTAACCATCTGAACCAAAGAATTTAATTCCATTATCCTGAACGGGATTATGTGAAGCCGTGATCATTACACCAGCATCAGCTTCTTGTTTACGAACCAAATAGGCAACTCCGGGAGTTGTGACCACACCCATATTCAAAACTTCAATCCCCACAGACAAAAGTCCAGAGATTAATGCAGATTCTAGTAATTGTCCTGAAATACGAGTATCGCGAGAAACCAGTACCCGTGGTTGTTCATTTTTATTTTCAGCATGTTGTGTTAAAACATAACCACCAGTTCTTCCGAGTTGAAAAGCCATCTCAGGAGTTAAACTTTCGTTTGCGATTCCTCGTACACCATCTGTTCCAAAATATTTTAATGCCATGATTTTCCTCATTCCTATTTTTTAAAAATTTTAATTAACTATTTTTAGAGCTTGAACTACTTGATGAGCTCGAAGATTTTGAACTAGACGAACTTGATGATTTCGTCGAGCTTGATGAACTTGAACTCGTTGTCTTTTGATTATCAGTCTGTGCACTTGTTGATTCATTGCTACTTGAACTACTACTTGACGAAGAAGAACTCGTTGATTTTTGAACCGGAACGGTTACACTAACCGTTTGAGGACTCAAAATAACGTTAACCGTATCGCCCTGATTATCCAGTGCTTGTAATAAGACTTGACTTGTAACATCTTGTTTTGTGTTATTTGGTAAATTAACCTTTGCAACCACTTGTGTAATACGATTAATTTCGGTCACAGAACCTGTTGCCGAAACTGTTTGAGAACGCAAAATGGCTGCTTTGCTTTCATACCCCTTAGCAATTGCATCTTGATTAACTTCCGGTTGAATGGCAAACGTCTTTGTTCGCCGATTAGCAATCGTAACATTGATGCTTTCAGGCTCAAAGCTGTACGAAAGTTCTTTGTTAAGGCCCTCTTCTTTAATACGGACCTTATGTTTACCAAGACCTAATTTACGCAATGAAACATATGCTTTAAAGTTTTGCGTATTGGTAGTTGTCGTCACCAGTGCACTAGGCCCGGTAATTTTAATTTTGACTTTTGACGGGTAGCCACTTACTAAATACTTACTACTGTTTACATCCAATTCAAGTGGTACAGTAAGTGTTTTTGATTTGTTGGCCATTAATGCAGTGTCACTAGAGTTTCCGCCAGTAGACACATTGCCAGAATTCATACGATCTGATTTAACATACGTAAACAGCAGAATAGCTAAAACCAAAGCTAAAATTCGGTAAACCCAACGTTCTTTCCAAAAGCTTTTCATTTCTTTGGACCTCCTTTAAAGAAGGAAGTAACACCCTCCAAGAAGTCTTGAATAATATTATGATTTTCTGGTACTTCATCACTAAGGAATTGATCGCGGAAATAACGTAAGTAATCTTCTTGCGTCATATTACGCAACAATTCATTATCTTTAGTGATGGACACTTCACCAGTTTCTTCAGAAACCACAACCGTGACGGCATCAGTTACCTCACTGATTCCAACCGCTGCACGATGTCTTGTTCCTAGTTCTTTAGGAATCATGGTGCTTTGTGACAAAGGCAGGTAAGCCGCCGCGACGGCTATTTTATTATCTTTAATAATTACTGCCCCATCATGTAATGGTGTATTTGGAATGAAAATATTAATCAACAATTCACCGGTAATATCTGCATCTAGTGCAATTCCAGTTTCAATATAATCTTCCAAACCAGTATCCATTTGAATAGTAATAAGTGCCCCAATTCGGCGTTTGGACATGTATTGAATTGCCTTATCCAAGCCCTCAATCATATGTGTCTCTGCTTCATTTTGTGTCTTGTTTTTGACAAACATTGAGCCACGACCCAAATGCTCCAAGCCACGACGAATTTCGGGTTGAAAAATGACCACCATGGCAATAACGCCCCAGTTGATCACTTGATCCATAATCCACGAAACAGTACTTAACCCAAGCAGAACACTTACCACTTTAATCAGAATAATTACAATTATTCCACGAAAAAGTTGAACGGCTTTTGTCCCCCGCAACAACATGATCAATTCATAAATGACGAACCAAACCACAAGGATGTCGATTAGGTTCATAAAATTATGTAAAGTAATCAGTCGATCCCAAGCAAAATTCATTTATTTTTCCTCCAAACCAATACAAAAATAATTATAGCACAGAGCACCTTAATAAAAACTTCGTAATCCAGTCATTTTATAGCAAAATATTCGTTTGATCTGCTACAATTAAATTAGCGAGGAAAACACTATGACAACAAAGACAAAATGGATCATTCGACTTTGCTATGGCCTGGGATTACTTTACATTGCACTATTTGTGCACCCACCATATCATTTTTTACTTCTTAATACATTTTTAGCCTATATACCAATTGAAATTGCTTTTCATGTTGGTGAAAAACGGCCAAAAAATTCACTAGTTTTTTGGTTGACCATTTTAGTTTGGCTGCTTTTTTATCCAAACGCACCATACTTACTTACAGATCTTTTTCACCTTAGTCTTTTGCATCCCTATGGCAACACTGGATTGATCAGATTGTCCATCTCAATGTGGATTTATTATATCTATATGTTACTGGCAGTTATTCCCAGTGTTATGCTTGGTATGTGGAGTATGACTCAAGTCACGCGATCAATTGTGAAAAGATATCATATCCACCATAAAATTGTCGAAATGGGAATTGTTGGCATCTTCACTACCTTATCCTCAATCGGGATTTTCATTGGCAGATTTTTACGGTTGCACACCATTTACCTGTTAATTAGCCCCGAATGGGTTTTAAAACCCATTTTTAACATGTGGTCGTTACAAATGTTGGCATTCGTTATTTTAATGACGCTCCTTCAAAGTACAATCTATGTTGTCTTACGGGTCATTCGAAATACTAATTAAAAAATATAAATAAAGAGGTCGGAAATTAATTTTTCCCGAGACCTCTTTTAATTTGCTTAAATTTATGGATTAAATGTGTTTAACTGGGAGCTTCCGGCAACGATTCCTAACCTGAATCATTCTTTGCCTTTTTACGTTTATAGCCGAAACGTGTTTAAAAGGGCAGCTTTTTCCGCTTAGCTACGGTGATTAAACGATTCCTAACCCGAATCATTCAACCACCTAGGCTAATGCTCAAAAGCTAAACGCCCTTTTAAACACTCTACTTTTCTCCAATTATCCTAACCTCAGTCTGCAAATGCACACCGAACTTTTCGAAAACCGTCTCCTGCACATGATGGATCACATTCAAATAATCCGTTGCCGTCGCACCACCCACGTTAATAATGAAACCCGCATGTTTTCTTGAAACCTGTGCACCACCAATCTGAAATCCCTGAAGCCCCGACTCGTGAATCAACTTACCCGTAAAATAACCCGTCGGTCGCTTAAACACACTCCCACACGACGGATACTCCAACGGTTGCTTTGAAGCCCTCAATCGATTTAACTCGTCCATCCGAGCCCGAATCTTACCCGCATTTCCGGGTTGCAAATTGAATGTTGCTGACAACACGATATCATCATAATCCTGAATGCTACTGTGACGATAGCCGAAATCTAGCTCGTGGTTTGTCAACGTTCGAATTTCTCCCTGTCGCGTTAAAATCTGTACCTTACTAACCACTTCACTAATTTCGCCACCATATGCACCCGCGTTCATGAAAACAGCACCACCAACACTACCTGGGATTCCGGCCGCAAATTCAACTCCCGTCAAACTAGCTTGATAAGCCACTTCAGTTGTTTCAATCAGCGCTGCACCAGCTTCTGCAGTAACTTGATTTCCAGAAACCTGAATTTCTTTCATTTTAGTCAAAATGACTGTTAAACCACGAATACCGCCATCGCGGACAATCAAATTGCTAGCATTGCCCACCACCGTTAAGGCCATGTCCTGTTGATCAGCCCAGCTTAATAACTGACTAACCTGATCAACAGTTTTAGGAAACGCTAAATAATCAGCAGGTCCGCCAGTTTTGGTATTTGTATATTTCGACAGTGGCTCGTGTTCTAATATTTGAATGTCTGGAAATGTTTCGGTTATCGTTTGCAAAATCATCTGAGTCCTTTCAATTACAATTAATTTCTATTTTAACACTTCAATCTGACGAACGGCATCTCGGCAAATACGGTGACTTTCAATTGCCGATTCTGGTGAAACTGGATTAGACTGTTTACCAGTTATTGCCGCCAAAAACTGACGTATCAGCGGATCAAAACCACGCGTTACTAAAGTTGGTTGCCAATCTGGCGCTACTATTTTTTGCTGTCCCTGCGGCGTATTCAAGGTAAAGGTCTGACAATTTTCAACATTTGCTAAACCATTTTTGGTTTCAATAGCGGCCGTTTCCTCATTTGCACCACCGACTAAATTAATTTCAGCAGTTGCCAAACTATGTTTAGTTTCAAGCGTCACAATTGCTTGATTCAGATTGCCATTAGTTGTAAACAGCTTCAATCTTTGTTCTTCAATGGGTTCATCAAGAAGAAAATTAATCGTATCTACCACATGAATCAGCAAATCATAAATTGCAAATTTAGCTTCTTGCACGCCATTTTCACGTATTTTAGCGCTACGTATGACTTGTTTGTCTGGTAAAGCCTTTAATTTCTGATACAGCGGTACAAAGCGGCGATTGAAACCACAAGTCAAGATTAAATCGTGCTTTTTGGCTAATTCATAAAGTTCTGTCACCTGTTCAAAATTTTCTGAAACAGGTTTATCAACGTATACATTAATATCATGTTCTAATAAACTTTTGATGATTTGATAGTGCGTGAAAGTTGGTGTATGTACAAACACGGCCAACGGCTTTTGAGCAATCAATTCTTCAAGATTCGCTTCACCGTGTGTCACCCCATACTGTTGCATCAATTTAGCTCTTTTATCCGCATTACGCGTACAAAAATGCCATTCAAATTCATCTTGTAATGATGTAATTACTGGTAAATAAGCCTTTTGGGCAATATTACCTAATCCCATAACCCCAATTTTTTTCATATTTCTATCTCCCGTTATTTTTACACTCAGGTTCCTGCATAGTTAATACTATCTTTATCAATTGCTTCAGATTATAATAAAACCACTAGAAATTTTTTACTAAGATTAATTACTTAGCTCAATTTTCTCAAATAACCTCAACTGACTAATTTTGAAAGGATTTTTGTTATGAATTTTGTTGCAATGGATTTTGAAACAGCCTCCGCCAAACGATATAGTGCTTGCTCTTTAGCTCTGACAATTGTGCGCAATAATCAGGTTGCTGATGAATTTTATTCACTCATCAAACCAGATACTGAATTTAACTGGCGCAATGTCCAGATACATGGTATTCATGAAGCAGACGTTGCAGATGCACCAACTTTTCCGCAGATCTGGCAAGTCATTAATCCTCTTTTTCAAACCAACCAATTGATCGTGGCACACAATGCACCTTTTGATAATGGCGTTTTAAAGAGTTGTCTTGAACATTATGACCTTCAACGAACACACTATTTAACTCTAGATACCGTTCGTTCTAGTCGTAAATTTTTCCCGGAATTTGAAAATCATAAATTAGACACCGTTTGTAATCATCTAGGTATTGAACTTAATCATCACCATAATGCCCTCGATGATAGCTTGGCTTGTGCAAATATTCTATTATACGAAGCTAATAATTTTGGTGCCGAACAATTAAAACCATTTGTTCGCATGATTAACTAAATTGCAATTGCATATCTACCGTGGCATAAAAGATTCCATTTTTATCTTGGAATCCTTTTTTATTGGATTGAATTTCTTCAAATCCTAGTTTTTTATAAATATGTCTGGCACCCTGATTTCGTTTCTGAACAGTTAGCATTAATCCAGGTAACCAGCTAAAGCTTTTTCCCCAAGTGATCGTCTCTTCAACCAATGCTGTTCCAAGTCCTTGATTCCAGAAAGATTTCAAAACCGCCACGCCAACTTCTCCTAATTTATGAGTTTCATCTTTCATCACCGTTGCCAGCCCAATTGCTTGATTTTGATATTTTGCCAATAACACCAAGTTTTCGTGGCTTTGCTGAATCAGTTCAAGTTGACATGCTTCAATGTCCACAGTTAATTTTGTCAAATCATCTTCCACGGTAAAGGTTTCCGTTTCCTCATCCAATTGTTTTAAAAGTGTCAAAACTGCACTGGCATCTTCACGAGTGGCTTCTGTAATCGTAACCTCTTCGCTCATTGAATAACCTCTTTTAACTGATCAACCAACTCTTCATAACGCTTGCCTTGTGGTTCAAAAGTTAGAATGCGTTGATTGTCATCCTTTTCATTACGAGCAATCTTTACTTTTAGAAAAGTATCTGGCAAATAATCACGAATAAATTGGGACCATTCAATGACAGAAACACCGCCACCAAAGAAGTACTCATCCCATCCAAGATCATCACCACCACCATCTTCCAGGCGATAGACATCCATATGAAAAAGTGGCATTCGTCCTTCATGGTATTCGTGAATAATTGTAAAAGTTGGACTCTTTACATACCGTTTAATTCCTAAACCTTTAGCCAAACCTTTGGTAAAAGTAGTTTTACCGGCACCTAGATCGCCATCTAATAAAAGCACATCATTGGGATTGAGCATAGGAGCTAATTGCATCCCAATTTTTTCAGTTTGCTGTGCATCATTTGTTTTGATTGTAAACATGAGCTACCTCGTTTGTTGATAATTATGTTTTGCATCGTCCGAAAGTTCCACATGTTCTGGTAATTGCCAATCAATTGGTTTTTCTCCTAAAGCTGTCAAGGCTGCATTCGTTTTTGAAAATGGATGCGAACCAAAAAAACCATGATATGCAGAAAATGGGCTTGGATGAGCAGACTTAATAATAATATTCCGTTTAGTGTCAATTAGTGAAATTTTTGCCTGAGCTGCTTTTCCCCACAGAATGAAAACCACAGGCGTTTCCCGTTCTGAAAGTCTTTGAATGGCAACATCTGTCAGTTGTTCCCAACCTTTGCCTTTGTGTGAGAAGGCTTGACCATTTCGGACAGTCAAAACTGTATTTAACATCAGCACTCCTTGTTTGGCCCACTTTTCTAAATAGCCATGAGAAACTGGTTTAATTCCTAGATCATCTTGCAATTCTTTATAAATATTTTGTAAGGAAGGTGGAATTCGTACGCCAGGCAAAACTGAAAAACTCAATCCGTGCGCCTGATGAGGTTCATGATAAGGATCTTGTCCTAAAATCACAACTTTAACCTGACTAAATGGTGTCCATTCAAATGCTTCAAAAATATGAAACATGTCTGGATGAATCAGTTGCGTACGATATTCTGTTTTTAAAAAATCATGTAAATCTTTATAATAGGCCTTCTCAAATTCGGGTCCTAAAACCTCTTGCCAATCATTATGAATAAACGTTTTCATTTTTACACCTCACCTCCATATTTTAGCATAGCCATAATTGTTTTAATAACATTAAATCCAATGAGTTTTGACTAAAAAAAAACAGGGGTTCATGTTAAACTGAAGATATAAAACCTAGTGAGGACGTGAAAATATGATTTCAATAATTGCTTCTGATATGGATGGAACGTTACTGAATGAAAAAATGGAAGTATCAAGCGAAAACGCTGCTGCCATCAAACAAGCACAAAGTGAAGGCGTCCATTTCATTGTCGCAACCGGACGTCAACGCTCTGAGGCTAAACCTTTAATTGAACAGTTTGGCATTCAAGCACCCATGATTACCTTAAATGGTGCTGCTGTTTATGATGTTGACGGTAAAGCTTTAGATATGGTACCCCTTCATCGCGCTGCAGTTACTCAAATTATGCGTGAACTAAATTTGGCTGACCTCTACTATGAAGTCGTGACAGGTGATGGCGTAGTTTCTAATAGTCGTACTATGCATATTCAAAATCTTGCTCAACTGTTAAGTAATCTTAATCCAGATACGCCTTTCAAACTGGCTGTGTCACTTGCATCAGCACGAGTGGAGTTAATGGATATTTCATACGTTGATAGTTATCAAGAACTAATTGATGATCACAATGTAAGAATTCTAAAGATTATTGCCTTTTCAAATGATGGTCCTAAAAAATTGAAACCCGTTTCTGAAAAAATTAACCAAAAAGTTGAAGTTGCCATAACGTCATCTTCACGAACTAATATTGAAATTAATAATATTCGTGCACAAAAAGGAATTGCTTTACAACATTATGCCGATGAACTAAACATCCCCATGTCACAGGTTATGGCAATTGGTGATAATTTAAATGATGCGTCCATGCTAAAAATTGCGGACACAAGTTATGCCATGGGAAATGCAATTCCAGAAATCAAACAGTTAGCCAATCATCTAACCGTTTCTAACAACGAAAACGGAGTTGGAAAAGCCATTTTGGAACAACTCAAAACCAACCGTCAATAACGGCTTTGTTATGGGGGTAAACACATATGCGCAAGCTTTATGTACGGAACCAGGATGCAACCAATAAGGGAGCTACCGTTGTTCGCGATGACCATAATAATTCGTGCTATTTATTGGTTGGTAAATGGGGAATTCGCCACGATGCTCTATCTGTTTATGATATTCAGGGACATCTCTTAGCTGAAATCAAACAAACTTCAGTGGGCATTTTCCCTAAATTTGATCTGTTCTTTAATGGTAAAAAAATTGGTTCGATTTCTAAGACTTTTGGTGTTTTTCACGAATTCATGTATGTAAATAAATTAAAATGGTTTATTACTGGAAGCTTACGAACCGGTTTACATCATGTCTATAGTGGCCGTAAACGCATTATGACAGTCACACCTGTCATTTTATACGGGGCTGGCTATAATGAACTGTTGATTACTTCTAAGGCTACAGAACCCGTTTGTATTTGTTTAGCTGCCATTCTTGATCATTGGACTCGCAAAGGATCCAAGTCTGATATCAAAAAAGGAGCTGCTCTGCCTGGCTGGCAGCTTTCAAACGGAGAAACTAGTTTTAATAACATGCATAAACACAAAAAAGATAAAAATAAACTTACTGAATAAACGGAGGTTTGCTTTGCAAATTCAAGCAGCACAACTTAAAGATGTTCCACAAATTGTTAAATTAATAAAAGTTATTCTTGAAGAAATGGAACTACCTGCTCTTCATGAATTATCGAATACACAACTTACACAGCTCTTCGAAAAGACTTTTGCTTCTCCAGAATATCAGGGTCAACTTGCTAACTTAATTGTTGCCAAGGATCAAGATGAGGTTTTAGGTGTTATGTTTGGTTACATTGGTCAAAATGAACAGGCACTATTTGATGTATTTAAACGTTACTATTCTGAGTTATCAATTCCCAAAACAACCGTAATCTTTTCAGACGCAGAAGCCGACAAAGACGAATGGTATCTAAACTCACTTTGTGTTTCCGAAGCACACCGAGGTCAAGGTATTGGTACGCAATTACTTAATTACTTACCAACTATCGGTGAACAGGCGCATACACACGAGATTGGACTTCTAGTTGACTTTGAGAATCCACAGGCCGCCAAACTTTATCAACGCGTCGGCTTTAAAAACGAACGTGTTCAAGTCGTTGCTGGTCATCATTACTATCACTTAAAAAAACAAGTTTAACTATTAAAAAATCGAATCCGAACCACCTTAAAAAACTTGGGGCAAAAAATTAATTTTTGCTTCAAGTTTTTGTAGCATTTTGGATTTAATCTATGCTAAAATTAAATGATTTTTGAGATGGGATTTGGAATATGAAAAAAACAAAATACATTAGCTGGCCAGTCTTAGGACTCATGGCCTTCGTCAATGTCATTGGCTTTGACGATATTATTTATAATTTTAAGAACCAGGGCTTGGGTGTCATCACAACATGGATCTTTTTATTTGCCTTATACGTAATTCCCTATGGCTTAATGGTCGGTCAATTAGGTTCAACGTTCAGTCAATCTGGCGGCGGATTGAGTTCATGGGTGCGTGCTACGAGTGGTGACACCCTAGGCTACCTCACTGCTTGGACTTACTGGGCCGCGTCAATACCTTATGTCGTTGATACGGCTAATTCAGTTGTTGTCGCCTTTGGTTGGTTAATCAATGGTAATAATTCCATGGAACAACATATGTCAAACGCTATGTTTGCATTGTTGACCTTCTTAGTTTTTATCATTTTTATTTTTCTACAAAATCATATAAAAAATTCGCTTCAGCTTTTAAACGCGTTGGGTGGTGGTGCCATGTTTATTATGACCATCCTTTTCGTTATCTTGACCGTAGTCAATTTGATGCATGGTGCACACATCGCTTCTGCACCATTGCATGTATCCAACTTTACACCAAAAATTGATTTACATTTCTTCTCAACTTTAGGACTGTTAATTTATGCAACTAGTGGTTCAGAGCTGGTCGCTCCGTATGTAACGAGAATGCGTCATCCCAAACGTGATTTTCCTAAATCAATCATTATGTTAACTGTGATGGCCGGTTTCCTTACAATTTTCGGTTCATTTTCACTTGGTGTTTTCTTCAATGATCATCATTTACCAGCTGATTTGAAAATGAACGGCAGTTATTATGCATTTGATTTTGTTGGTCGTCACATTGGTCTGGGACACTCCATGATGTTTCTATTCTCTATAGCTCAGTTACTCTATATGTTTGCACTATTGGCACTTTTACTAGATGCCATGACCCGCATGTTGATCCTCGATACTGGTAAACGTTTTATGCCGCGTCAACTATTAAAACTAAATCGAAACGGACGACCGATTAATGGCTATCTGCTAACTTCTGGCCTTTCCGCGGCAATTCTTCTAATGGGTGTATTTTTACCCGATATGAATGAAATTTTTAACTGGCTATTGAATTTAAACGGAATCGTTTCGCCTTATGTCACTTGTTGGATCTTTTTTGCCTTTATGCAGGTACGGAAAAATTCACAGAAGTTTCACTCTGACTACGTATTCATCAAAAACGACCGTGTCGCCTATCTGGTAGCTCTGTGGTGTTTTATGATTACCTTTATAGCTGCAACCTTTGGTATTTTGCCACAGGATGTCCCACCAAGCTCCTTTACTTACTGGCAAGAGTTAGTGATGAATATCGTCACACCCGCAATTCTTCTTGCTTTAGGTTTAATCATGCCAACTATCGCTCGCATTCAACGTGAAAAAGCAGAAAAATAATTGTCATTAAAAAAAGCAACTGGGAAAAGTTAATTTTCTCAATTGCTTTTTTGCTTCATTTTGAATTATAAACTCAAAATTCTGTTTTCATTTTAAGCTACCTAAACTATTTTTATCGATAACGTTTAACTGCCTTTGCAATTTCACGCTCCTGATCACGACGTTTAATTGTTTCTCGTTTGTCGTACTCGTGCTTACCTTTTGCAACTCCAATTAAAACTTTCGCAAATCCATGTTTAATATAAACTTTTAAAGGAACAATTGTAATTCCCTTATTCTGAGTTTGTTCAGCCAATTCGGCAATCTGCTTTTTGTGTAAAAGCAGTTTACGATTACGCAAAGGATCATGGTTAAACTGATTTCCTTCTGTATACTCACTAATGTGAATATTCATTAAAATTGCCTCACCATTACGAATTTGAACATAACCATCTTTAAGATTAATTCGGCTAGCTCGAACTGATTTAATTTCAGTTCCAGTTAACACCATCCCGGCCTCATACGTTTGCGAAATTAAATAATCGTGGCGTGCTTTTTTGTTTTGCGCTAAGGCCGAATTTTGAGTTTTCTTTTTAGCCTTTGCCATTTACATCACTCCTACTTTTTACGATCGTAAGTTTTTGAAGTTGACGTAGCCTTGTGAGAATTAGTTGAATGAAATTTCTTAGCAGAATTATTTCGATAAGTACTGGTTGATTTTTTATGGAAATTTTTATTACGACTTCCCTGTCGATTACCTGATTTGAAATTTCCACTGTTTCTAAATTGACGTGGTGGTAACTGAATTTCACTTGTTGGTGTTTTTTCTGGATGCAACAACGCAAAATCAACTTCGCTTTGATCTTTGTCCACTCGAATTAGTTTAACTTCAAGTTCCTGACCAATTTGATAAGTACGGTGCGTATTGCGACCAACCAAAGCCAATTGATTTTCCACATATTCATAATAGTCATCTTTCATCTGACTAATATGAACAAGTCCTTCAACCGTATTGTCCAATTCCACAAATAATCCAAATTTCATAACAGAACTAACAACCGCTTTGAATTCTTCACCGATATGGTCGCCCATATACTCGGCTTTCTTCATACCATCTACATCACGTTCAGTGTCAATTCCGCGTCGTTCTAATTTGGAAGTATGTTCAGCAACTTCTGGAATTCGATCCACATATTGCGCCTTGGATTCTTCACCAATGCCATCTTGTGCGTAATGACGAATCAATCGATGAACAAACATATCTGGATAACGACGAATTGGTGAGGTGAAATGTGTATAATACTGAGCAGCCAACCCAAAATGACCAAGAGAATCTTCCGAATATTTTGCCTGTTTCATACTTCGTAACATCATCACCGAAATCATTGTTTCTTCTTTACTACCGGCAACCTGTTTCAAAACACTCTGCAACATCTTAGGTTTAATATTTTTAGAACTACCCTTCACAGAATAACCAAAGTTGGTTAAGAATTCAAAGAAACTCAACATACGTTCACTATCGGGTGTTTCATGCACACGGTATAAGAAAGGCACTTTTAGTTCAGAATAGTGTTGCGCAACCGTTTCATTGGCTGCCAACATAAAGGATTCAATCATTCGTTCTGAAGTTCCTCGTACACGTACCTTAATATCAATTGGGTGACCAGTTTCGTCAACAATGATTTCTGCTTCGTTATCATCAAACTCGATAGCACCACGTCGCTTACGACGTTTCAACAAAATCTTGTGCAATTCAGCCATTGTTTCAAACATTGGTACTAAATCAGCGTAACGCGCCCGTGTATTTTCATCATGAGCTTCAAGAATCTTATTGACATCAGAATACGTCATTCGTGCATCAGATTTGATTACACTTGGATAAATCTTATGTTGAACAACTTTACCCTCTTCATCCATTTCCATTTCACAAGTCATCGTTAACCGTTCTACGTTGGGATTCAATGAACAAATTCCATTGGATAACTTTCTAGGTAACATTGGTACAACACGATCCGTCAAGTAAACACTGGTACTTCGGCGATAAGCTTCGTGATCTAATGGTGAACCTTCTTTAACATAGTGACTGACATCAGCAATATTAACACTCAAATGATAATGTCCGTTTGCCATCTTATACACGCCAACTGCATCATCAAAATCTTTCGAGTCATCCCCATCAATTGTGACCACCGTTTCAGAAGTTAAGTCTTTACGGCCAGCTTTTTCAGCGTCCGTCACTGTCTCAGGAATTGATTTAATTTCTTCTTTAACATCATCAGGAAATTCATAAGGTACTTCATGTTGGTAAATCACCTGAAGAATGTCAACACCAGGATCATCTTTAAAACCAATTGTTTCGACTGCCAGTCCAGCCATTAATTTAGGATGCTTTAAGTTAGGATACTGCGTAACTTCAGCAGTAATCACCGCACCGTTTTGAGGCTTGATTCCAGAAGCTAACACATCAAAATGATAAGATGCTAATTTCTTATCTTTTAATTCAATTTCGCCAATAACACCATTTTCAGGATCAGCTGCGGCCTGGAAAACACCCACTGCCTGAGTAAAATGACGATCAGTTACTTTAGTTACGACTCCTTCTGGCCCTTTGTCATCACCTGGCTTTGCTGCTCGTGTAATTCGAACGTCAACTTCATCTTGATTGAGCGCAAATGCTGTATGGTCTTCACTGATATAAATATCAGGAACCTCAGGGTCAACTGCAACGAATCCAAAACCACGATCGTTAGCATGAAAAACACCATGTACTAATTGTTGATTAGACTGGATTGGTAATGTAAATTTACCTTGTTCCGTAATATGCACTCGATTTGAACGTTCCATAATTGCCAGCTCTTTTACCAAAATATTAAAAACGCTGGCTCCTTCTAAATTTAATTGTTGAAAAATTTCTTCAGCAGTAAAACTATCTTTTGGATGTTGATTTAAAAAGCTGCTTACTGAAGCTTGTAGTTTATTTGTTTCCATACTTTACCTCAAATTTTATATTGTTTTAAACCTTAATTAAAAGCCTCCTGCAAAACACAGGAGGCTTAATCGTTAGTGTGATGAAACGTAGACCATTGCGATCGCAACCGCAAAGAACACAATTCCGAGAACTAACGTGACTTTTTGCATAAACGCTTCGAATCCACGTGGCTTTGATTGGGCAAAAAGGTCATCCGCACCACCCGTAAGAGATGATAACGCATTATCAGTTTTTGCTGGTTGCATCATAACCGAAATGATAATCAAAACGGAAACAATCAATAATATTGTCATTAATAAATTATACAAGTAGCGACCTCCTACCTAAACTTGTAGTATATCCTCTATATTTTATCATAGTTTAGCTTTTTTTCCAGTCTTATGGCTAATTTTCCATAATTCAAGCCTACTTTGTTTGAACCGGAAGACGATCTAATAAATGCAAAAGATTTCCCCGATTACGATGACCAGTTGTGACTACCAAAGTATCACCTGCAATTAACAATGTATCACCATGAGGAATAATTTCGCGTTCACCACGGCGGATCGCAATTAATAAACTATTCTGTGGCCATTGAAAATCACGAACTTGATGACCAACCATGTAAGAACCTACAAACAGTGGGAATTCTACCCGATCCAATTTTCCACCTGCATGTGGCATCGTTGGTTGCACTATTTTATGTAGTAATGATTCATAAATTGGTGCACCGCCCAATATATCAACTACGATATACGCAGTAATTGAAACCACCGCTAACGGCATTAAATGATGAAGCGTTCCTACCATCTCTGTAATTAAAAGAATCGCAGTAAAAGGAGCCTTTCCGATTCCAGCGAAATATCCAGCCATAGCAATAATAATAAAATTGACTAAATAAGCTGATGGCATTAATCCTAACTGAATCATCGTTTTCCCATAAATTGCACCCAAAATGGCACCCAATGATAGAATCGGTAAGAAAATTCCTCCTGGTAAACCAGATCCATATGAAATCATAGAAAATATAAATCTTAAAGCAAAAATACCAATCAATACAATCAATGTTGGTGAATGCGCAGCAATTGCTAAAATGATGTTATTTCCACCACCCATTAATTGAGGAATGAAAAGGCCAATGGGAATAATCAAAATAAAAGGTACGATGCCAAATAACCAATTTGGTAACCTTGTTAAGTAAGTGTACCAATCATTCATTTTCAATAAAATTCGTTGGTAAAAGAATCCCATTCCGCCAAGAAAAATCCCCAGTAATAACAGATGCGGATACATGGTAAGTGGCAAAGTCCGAGCATAAACAATATGTAAAACAGGAGTCAATCCAAAAAAGACTGTAGAAACAAAGTTTGAAACAATTGCACTAGCTAATGCTGTTGTCCATATTAATGGTGAAAAATTGTGATAAACTTCTTCAAGCACAAATAATGTACTTGCAATGGGCGCATTAAAGGCAGCAGACAATCCTGCTGCTGCCCCACTGGCAATAAGAACTCGCCGTTTCAATTCCGTTTGATGAGTTGCTTGTGCATAACCTTGTGCAACCGTTGCGCCTAATTGAATTGAGGGCCCTTCACGACCTAAGAACAATCCAGAACCAATTGACAGGATGCCGCCAACAAATTTTCGCCATAGTACTGGCCACCAAGCATACTCCAAGTTTCCAGATAATTGTCCTTCTACTTGAGGAATTCCGGATCCTTTTATTTCAGGATACTGCCGACCCATGTAACCAACCACAATAGCGACAAGAAGCATTAGCAGTAACCAAACCGGAATTAATGCAGGAGTCATCAAAAGGTACTTATAAACCACTAACATTAATTTCAATCCATTCACAATACTTAAACGAAAAATACTGACCACTAATCCAGCAATGGCACCTGTAAGGCATCCCTGTAAAATATAAGTTAAACGTGTTCGATCAGGACTTTGTTTTTTAGTCGGTTGTGCTTGCCACTGCATATTTTTTCACTTCTCATTTTATAATTTTTAGAACATTACTATTTAGTTTAGCACGAAACTAAATCGCTCGGTAATTTTCTAAAATTAAAGAACAGCTAACCATTTCAATATTAGGTCAGTAAAAACACAGACAAACTAGGGCTCAACAGAATATGGTAAACACTACTTCTTTCGATAAGGCTGATGTCTAAATAATTGAGCCGCTTTAACTGCATCTTGCCAACCTGAATATAGATTCTGACGCTCTTCTTCATTCATATCCGGTAAAAATACTTGTCCAGTTTGATAAACTTTTTTAATATCTTCAATGTCCTTCCAAAAACCAACCCCTAGTCCAGCTAGGAAGGCTGCACCCAAAGCAGTGGTTTCAAGGTCTGCCGCGCGATCAATTTCGATTCCCAAAATATCTGCTTGAAACTGCATTAAATAATTATTACGGGAAGCACCACCATCAACCTTGAGCATTGGAATCTTAATACCCGCATCATGTTTCATTGTATCCACAACATCTCGCGTTTGATATGCCAATGCCTGTAACGTCGCTTTTATAAAGTCGTTTTTAGTCGTCCCTCTAGTAATACCAAAAACAGCCCCACGAGTAACAGAGTCCCAATATGGTGCTCCTAGGCCAGTAAATGCAGGTACAACATAAATTTCGTTGCGATCAGTAGATGCATTAGCAGCCTGTTCGGAATCACCAGAATTTTTAAGTAATTGCATTCCGTCTCGCAACCATTGAATGGCTGATCCAGCCACAAAGATACTTCCTTCAAGGGCATAGTAGATCTGATTGTTAATTCCATAAGCAATTGTAGTAAGTAAGTTATGATCGGATAACTGTGGTTTTTTACCAGTATTCATCACAACAAACGCACCAGTTCCATAAGTATTTTTTATCATTCCGGGTTCAAACGCCATTTGGCCAAACAACGCAGCTTGTTGGTCACCGGCCATACCAGAAATTGGGACGCTGCTCCCATAGAAATGATAGTCTTTAGTTTGCCCATAGATCTCTGAATTAGACTTTACAGTTGGTAATAGAGCGCGAGGAATATTTAACAGCTTTAGAATATCGGTATCCCATTTTAAGTCATGAATATTAAATAACATTGTTCGACTAGCATTAGAGTAATCTGTCACATGCACATCCCCACCAGTTAATTTCCAAACTAGCCAGGTATCAATGGTGCCAAACAATAACTCCCCATTTTCAGCTCGTTGTTGAGCATTAGGAACGTGATCCAAAATCCACCTAATCTTGGTTGCTGAAAAATACGCATCCACAATTAAACCAGTTTTTTGATGAATTTCCTGTTGATAGCCAGCCAATATTAATTCATTTGCAATATCTGCTGTTTGGCGCGATTGCCATACAATTGCATTATAAATTGGTAAACCGGTTTTTTTATCCCATATAACCGTTGTTTCCCGTTGATTAGTAATGCCAATGCCACTAATTTGAGAAGGTCGAATTCGTGATTTAATTAAAGCATCCGCAATCGTCGATAAGACTGCTTCCCAAATTTCATTGGCATCATGCTCCACCCACCCTGGATTTTGGAAAATTTGTTTAATCTCTCGTTGTGCATCCACCACCTTTTGACCATGATGATCAAAAATGATTGCTCGTGTACTTGTTGTCCCCTCATCAATTGACAGTATGTATTTTTCGGTCATGATATAACTCCATTTTTCTGTAATTTTAAAATGATTTCACTAAGTTTGCAGCTAAAATCAACGCCTTTTCGTGTGCTGCTGCTCCCCAGTCACGTTCATGATAGTTTTTAACGTTTGCTAAAGAATCGGCCGTAAAGAAAACTTGCCCAAAAACAACGTGTCGAAATTGTGCACATGCTGCCAAAGCTGCACATTCCATTTCGACAACTTCGCATCCTTGTAGCTTTCGTTTTTGAATTAATTTAGGAGTTTCACGAAAAAAACCATCAGTTGTCCAAGTTTTAACTTCATGAAAGCGTAAATGTTGACTAATTAAACTTTTTTCAATTTTCTCGATCGTCTGCTGATTCAATTTAATCACATCACTCTTAGGCACGTAATGAAAAGAGGTTCCTTCATCACGCAATGCGATCGTTGGTACTAAAAATTCATTTTCTGGGATATCCGTTAACACACCGCAACTACCAACACTTATAATTTGCTTCACACCAAAATAAATTAAAAAATCCAAAAATTGAGTTGCGGCAGGTGCTCCCAGTGGCGCCTGTGCAACAGTAACCAATTCATCTTGAAAATCACATTCATAGACTGGAAAAGATTTCGTAATCGTTTCAAAAATTCCAATTTGTTTACCATTATAGTCTTGCACAAATTGTACAATCTCAGTTTCATTTAAAAAAGGAAAAATTGCCTTATTGTGAAAGTGAAACGGACCGTCATGACTTGGCATCAATACAGCTTCCTGCTGGTCATCAAAATCAAAAAGCGCTAAATTGTCTGACATATCAAACACCTACTTTGAAGAGTTTGTTTCTATTCTACACTTTTTTACTTTTAACAAACACAAAAAAAGAGCTCTTCGAAAAAATCCGAAAAGCTCCTTCTAAAACACATTTTTAAATGAAATTACTTATTTGTAATTGCATTACGTGCTTGTTCACTTAAGTTGTAGAATGCATGGATACCCTTGTATTGAGCAACTTCACCCAATTGATCTTCAATACGCATCAATTGGTTGTACTTAGCAATACGTTCCGTACGGCTCATTGAACCAGTCTTAATTTGACCAGCATTCAAAGCAACAACTAAGTCAGCAATTGTAGTATCTTCTGTTTCACCAGAACGATGTGAAACGATTGCTGTATAGCCAGCTTCTTTAGCCATTTCGATAGCATTAACAGTTTCTGTCAATGTACCAATTTGGTTCAACTTGATTAAGATGGCATTACCAACACCCATCTTAATTCCCTTAGCAAGGTAGTCAGTGTTTGTAACGAACAAGTCATCACCAACAATCTGAACTTTCTTACCAAGTTTTTCAGTAGCCATTTGCCAATCTTCCCATTCGTTTTCATCCAAAGGATCTTCGATAGAAACAACTGGGTACTTGTCAACAATACTATCAAGTAAGTCAACAAATTCTGATGCAGTATATGACTTGCCGTCACCCTTTAAGTCATATTTCTTTGTCTCAGTGTTGTAGAATTCTGATGCAGCACAATCAAAGGCAATTGCAATATCCTTACCTGGTTTGTAGCCAGCACGCTTGATAGCTTCAACAAGAATTTCAAATGGTTCCTCGTTGTTCTTCAAGTCAGGAGCAAATCCACCTTCATCACCAACAGCTGTAGAGTATCCTTGTTCGTTTAACAAGTTCTTTAAGTTGTGGAATGTTTCTGATGACCAACGAATTGCTTCTGTAATTGTTGGTGCGCCAACAGGCATGATCATGAATTCTTGGAAGTCAACATCGTTATTAGCATGTTTTCCACCGTTGATAACGTTCAACATTGGTGTTGGTAAAACATGTGCGTTGAATCCGCCTAAGTAGTTGTACAAAGGAATTTGGAGTTCATCAGCAGCAGCACGTGCAGCAGCTAAAGAAACACCAAGGATTGCATTAGCACCTAATTTAGCTTTGTTTGGTGTACCATCAAGCTTAATCATAGCTTGGTCAATTGCTAATTGGTCAGTTACTTCATAACCAACAATTTCCTTAGCAATTAACTTATTAACATTTTCAACAGCTTTGGTTACGCCTTGGCCCATGAACTTGCTCTTGTCGCCATCACGAAGTTCAACAGCTTCATGTTCACCAGTTGAAGCACCAGAAGGAACGATTCCACGGCCAAAGCCGCCATCTTCTGTATATAATTCAACTTCAACAGTTGGGTTACCACGTGAATCTAAAACCTGACGTGCATAAATATCAGTAATAAGTGACATATTGTAATTTCTCCTCACTAAATTTAGTAAATTCTGTTACAAATCAATTGTATTACAAAACTGCTCTAAAATTAAGCGTTAAACTTAACTAATTCTAAGAATGATTCTGGAACAAGACTTGCACCACCGACTAAGCCACCATCGATGTCATCTTTACCCATTAATTCTTTAACATTAGCAGGCTTTACACTACCACCGTATTGAATACGAACTTTGTCCGCTGTTGTCTGGTCATACAACTTAGCAACAGTTTCACGAAGAACATG
Source organism: Pediococcus ethanolidurans (assembly GCF_001437405.1). Classification (GTDB taxonomy): domain Bacteria; phylum Bacillota; class Bacilli; order Lactobacillales; family Lactobacillaceae; genus Pediococcus; species Pediococcus ethanolidurans. The sequence continues at coordinate 40,798 of NZ_JQBY01000013.1, forward strand.
ACAAACTTCTTGAGCTTGATCACTTGAAGCAGTCTTGCCAGTTCCAATTGCCCAGATTGGTTCATATGCAATTACAAGTGAAGCAACTTGTTCTGCAGATAAGCCTTTAAGTGCATTGGTGATTTGGCCAGAAACCCAGTCATTGGTTTGACCAGCTTCACGTTGTTCAAGAGTTTCACCACAGCAAATAATTGGTAACATATTGTTAGCAAAAATTGCTTTAGCCTTTTTGTTAATATCTTCATCAGTTTCTTTGAAATATTGACGACGTTCTGAATGACCAATAATGACGTAATCAACACCCATTTCAGAAAGAACTTTAGGTGAAGTTTCACCAGTAAAAGCACCTTCGTCTTCAAAGTAACAGTTTTCTGCAGCAACTTTTAATTCAGAGCCCTTTGCAGCATCTAATAAGGCTTGTAAGTCAACAGCAGGTGCACCGATAACAGATTCAACTTTGCTACTTGCAGGTAAGTCAGCCTTAACTGCATTTACAAACTCAGTTGTTTCCTTAGGGTTCTTATTCATTTTCCAATTTCCAGCAATAATTGGTGTACGCACAATAATACTTCCTTTCATTAATAACAGATTTCAGTTATGTAACAGCAAAGAGCCTGAAATGTTTTTCAAGCTCACTGTTAACTTATTTGTCTGAAATAGCTGCAATTCCTGGTAAAGTTTTACCTTCAAGGTACTCAAGTGAAGCACCACCACCAGTAGAAATATGAGTCAACTTATCGCCAACGCCAAGTTGTTTAACAGCAGCAGTTGAATCACCACCACCAACAATTGTAGTTGCATCTGATAATGTGCCTAAGAACTTACCAACTTCAAGAGTTCCTTTAGCATAGTTACTCATTTCGAATACACCCATTGGGCCATTCCAAACAACAGTTTTAGCATCTTTCAAAACATCTTCAAATGCTTTGATTGATTTGGGTCCGATATCAAGTGCCATGTAGCCATCAGGAATATCTCCCTCAACAACTTTGCTTGGCACATCGTTATCAAATTTTTCAGCAACAACATTGTCAGTAGGAAGCACGATCTTGTCGCCAGCTTTAGCTAAAATTTGTTTTGCTAAATCAATCTTGTCTTTTTCAACAAGTGAGTTACCAATTTTAAGGCCTTTAGCTGCATAGAAAGTATATGTCATACCACCACCGATAATAACTTTGTCAGCTTTATCAAGTAAGTGATCAATGACACCGATCTTATCAGAAACCTTAGCACCACCCAGAATAGCAACAAATGGATGCTTTGGATTATCAACAGCATTACCTAAGAACTTGATTTCCTTTTCCATTAAGAAACCAGCAGCAACTGGCTTGTTAGCAGCTTTCATAGCTGTTGCAATACCAACGTTTGAGGCATGCTCACGATGAGCTGTACCAAATGCATCATTGACGAATTCATCGCCAAGTGAAGCCCAGTATTGACCCAATTCAGCATTATTGCCGCTTTCTTTCTTACCATCAAGATCTTCAAAACGAGTGTTTTCGAATAACAAAACATCGCCGTCTTTCATATCAGCAATGGCATCCTCTAATTGTTTGCCACGTGTTGCTGGTACAAATGTTACAGGTTTGCCCAAAAGATCTGACAAACGTTGTGCAACTGGACGCATGGTTAAGGCTTTCTTGTCATCCTCAGTCTTAACACGGCCAAGATGTGAGAATAAGATTGCTTTACCATCATGTTCAATAATATATTTAATGGTTGGTAATGCAGCCACGATACGGTTATCATCACCGATGACACCATCTTTTACAGGGACGTTAAAATCAACACGCATTAAAACTTTTTTGTCTTTAACGTCTAAATCTGAAACTGTTAATTTAGCCAAAGTTTATTCCTCCTGTTTAAGAAATTTCATGTATTTTTAAATTAAAAAAGGCGGAGGAAGTTTGCCTCCCTCCGCCTTAAACCGTTAGACGGTTTTGAAATCTGCAAACTTAAAGATTAATTAAATCCTAGAGAGTAGCAAACTTCAATAAAGTACGTACCATTTGGCAAGTGAAGCCGTATTCGTTGTCGTACCAAGCAACAGTCTTAACTAATTGTTTGTCTCCAGCGGTTGTAACTTCAGTTTGTGTTGGGTCAAAGATTGAACCGAAAGTAGTTCCGATAACGTCACTAGATACGATTTCATCTTCGTTGTAACCAAATGATTCGTTGTTTTCAGTATGTTTCTTAATTGCAGCATTAACTTCGTCAGCTGTAACGTTCTTACCTAAGATAGATACTAATTCAGTCAATGAACCATCAACAACACCAACACGTTGTGCATGTCCTTGTAATTTACCATTCAATTCTGGGATTACAAGACCAATAGCCTTTGCAGCACCAGTTGAATGAGGAATTGTGTTAACACCGGCAGCACGAGCAGCACGTAAGTTTCCACCACGAACTGGGCCATCAAGTAACATTTGTGTACTTGTGTAAGCATGGATTGTTGTCATTGTACCTACTTCAATACCAAATTCTTGGTTTAAGAAGTAAGCCATAGGTGCTAAACAGTTTGTTGTACATGAACCAGCAGAAACAATCTTGTCATCTGCAGTCAAAACGTCATCATTAACGTTGTAAACAACAGTCTTAAGGTCGTTACCAGCAGGAGCAGAAATCAGAACACGTTTTGCGCCAGCATCCAAATGAGCTTGTGATTTTGCCTTTGATGTATAGAAACCTGTACATTCAAGAACAAAGTCAACACCGTCAGCTTTAACCCATGGAATATCTTGTGCTTTAGGTTCTGCGTAAACACGGTATTTCTTGCCATCAACGATGATGGAGTCTTCTGTTGCGCTAACCTCACCAGGGAAAGTACCATGTGTTGAGTCATACTTCAATAAGTGTGCCAACATTGCTGGACTTGTCAAATCATTGATAGCCACAACTTCGATATCATTTGACTTTGCGCCTAATTCATAAATACGACGGAAAGCTAAACGACCGATACGTCCAAAACCATTAATACCAATCTTTACAGTCATACTAAGATTTCCTCCTTTAGGAATCCAAAAAATAATTTTTTATTTTAAAAAGTGATATTTGTAAACAAACATTACTTTTTTAAAATCAAGTTTGCGGCACCTTCGTCAGTAATTAAATAAGTCTGATGAGGTGCTAAATTCATGTATGAGCGAATTGCTTGGGCCTTTGTATGACCACCTGCAATCGCAAAAACATGATCGATAGATTGAATACGCTCTAATTGTAAACCAATTCGAGGTACTCGGTAGACGATTTCGCCTTGCTGATTATAAAAGCATCCAAATGCTTCTCCGACCGCTTTTTTTTGTTCAAGAAGTTGAAGAATGTTAGGATCAACTTCTCTTCTTTCGGCCATTTCATCAGCTCGTCCAATGCCGTGAATCACAACATTGCTTTGTTCAATTAGTTGAAGAACTAGTTGAACACTTGGCTCCTCTAATAACGGTTGATAACTTTTCTCACTTAGCTTTTCTGGTACGTACATGGATTGGCTTTCGCCATGCGTGCGTTGTGCCATAATTGAGCAAACTGTATTAGCTTGCATTGCTAATGATTGTCCCATACCGCCACGTCCAGGAACAAACGTAAGCCGCCGTTTGGTGGATAATTCTGGTGAGAACTCCTTGGCAACTTGTGCCATGGTGTTACCACCCATAACCACTATTACATTATTACCCTCTGGCAAGATTTTTGCAAGTGTATCGTTTAGAATTCCTCCCAAACTAGCAAATACCCGATCTTGCGCATCGCAATCACCAGAAACGATAAAACAACGATCGATATTAAGCAATCGTGCCAAGTCTCTTTCAGACTGCTGTAAGCCAAGCATGTCATTAACCATATCACCTAAGCCATCCAAAACTGAACGGCCTTCCTTAGTTAATGTCATTCCTGCCGGTGAGGATTGAATCAAGTCCAGTTGCCTAAGCATATCCGTGTGAGTTCTTAACCCTCGCTCGCTCATATCAAGATGAACTGCCAATCCTCGTCTACCAATGGGAGCCATTAAAGCGATCGTCCGTAGAACCGAAAAACGCTTTAAAAACACATCTACCATATCTGGTGCGATGGCTTCCAGCCATTTCAACTCATTTTGCATGATCTTTGCTCCCAATTGGGACGTCTAGCGTCCATACGTGTCAACTGACGACCCAACAGATTCAAAATAAATGGCATACAGACCTGAACTTCTTCAGTTGTATACCCCTTTACTTACATATTGAATTATATCAGGAGCCACCTTGTATTGCAACTCAAACCCTTAGATTATCTATTGCTAATTCTTGCAAAATCTCTATTCATAGCGTTTGCGTGCACTGGAAGATCCTATGTTTAAACTCTCTCGATATTTTGCCACCGTTCTTCTGGATACCACAATATCTTTTTCTGCTAATTTTTTTACAATTTTAGCATCAGATAAAGGTTTGCTTTTATCTTCTTCATGAATAAATTTCTGCAAGAGTTTTTTTACTGAGTCAACTGATAATCCTTCAGGAGAAGCGTCCGTTTTGGCAACAGCGCTACTAAAAAATGATTTTAATTCATAAGTACCAAACCGCGTTTGCAGATACTTTCCATTAACTGAACGACTAATTGTGGACTCATGTAAACCAAGTTTTAAGGCCACGTCTTGTAGTAAAAGTGGCCGTAATTCTTTAGTTTTTTCTAAAAAGAAGTCTTGTTGATAATTCAGTAAAACTTTGCCTACACGGAGAATTGTACTTTCTCGTTGTTCCAAACTACGTGAAATCCAATCAAATTCACGTTTCTTTTCTTTTACATAATCTGTAACCTCTGTATCTTTTCGCTGCAACATTTTTTGAAAATATTGTCTTTGAAAATGAACTTTAGGTTTAGCTGCTCTCGATGTATAAATACTTAATTTTCCAGCCTCGTTTTTTACAATTAAATCCGGAAAAATATACTGAGATCCTTCAGAGTTAAAGAGTGCTCCTGGTTTTGGTGTCAATGTACGGACGTAATCAAAAACTGTTTGAATTTCTTCAAGCGTTACATTTTGTTTTTTTACAATGTTTTGCCATTTTCGATTAGCCAATTCATCAAAACAATTTTTTAGAATATCCACTGCTGCTTGCGGTGCCCAGTCATCATTTTCTGCTTGTAACAATAAACACTCTTGCAGATCCTTAGCCCCGACACCTGGTGGATCCAGTTGCTGAATAAGTGTAATTGCATCAACAATTTCAACCTTATTAGCACCTGTTTTAGTCATAGCATCTTGAACAGACATCTTAAGATAGCCATTGTGATCAATTGATTCTAATAGAAACAAAACCAAGTTACGTAGAGGCGTATCCCGCATTGTTAAATGTACTTGATCTAATAGGTACTCAAATAGTGATTGATGGGTATCATCTGGAATTTGATTCATATAGTTTTCATCTACGGACTGACCAGATGAGGTCTTCCTGGCCCCACTAACAAATTCTTCATGAGTGGTGGCCACAGTAATCAACGGGTTTTCAAGTGCTTTTTGATCTAAAAATTTCTGTAATTCTTCAACGTTATATTGAAGTATTTGAATCGATTGTTGCAACGTTTGCGTCATTGCTAAACGTTGTACTTGTTTTTGCCTTTGATGTAGGCCTTGTTGAAGCGCCAAACAAATCACCTCGTTTAAATAAACTTGTGTTTTCAATATTAATAAAGTAAAATTAATAAGTAATTTGCGCCGTTAGTGTAGTGGATCGCACGTGAGATTCCGGTTCTCGAAACGCGGGTTCGACTCCCGCATGGCGCATTTTTTTATACCCTAAAACTTACTAAAAACTAAATTTCTAAATCATATACTGAATTTTTAAATGAATACCTGTACCTCTTCCAATAGTTTCAAACTGAAGTTCTAATCTCATATGAAAAGGTATTCATTAGTTATTCAATTATTTAACACCTGTGGGCATAAGTCAACCAAAACCATTTATAAGTGATAAGTTTCATTACCATAACTAATTTGAATCGGCCTATTTTTTAACTAGGTTTGTTGTTAAATTATGAACCTTTAATCAGATGAGTTAAATTGTTTGACCTTTTTTGACCATAGAGGTAAGCTGTAAACATATTAGCGATGAACTAATAAAATTAATGTGAATTTTAAAGGGAGGCTACTAAGTTATGAACTTGGTTCCAACAGTTATTGAACAATCATCACGTGGCGAACGCGCTTATGATATTTATTCCCGCTTATTAAAAGACCGTATCATTATGCTTTCCGGCCCAATTGATGATGATGTTGCAAACTCAATCATTGCACAACTCTTATTCCTAGATGCTCAGGATTCTGATAAAGATATTTATCTTTACATCAACTCTCCAGGTGGTGTTGTGACTGCCGGACTTGCCATTTATGACACTATGCGTTTCATCAAATCTGATGTACAAACTATTGTCATGGGTATGGCAGCATCGATGGCCAGCGTCTTGGCTTCTTCTGGTACAAAGGGTAAACGATTTGCATTACCTCATTCAGAAGTATTGATTCATCAACCTTCTGGCGGTGCTCAAGGACAACAAACTGAAATTGAAATTGCAGCAACCGAAATTTTGAAGACTCGTAAAGAATTAAACCAAATTTTGGCAGATAATTCTGGACAACCTCTGAAGAATATCAACCGTGATACTGAACGTGATCATTACTTCACAGCTCAAGAGGCCGTTGATTACGGTTTGATTGACGCTATTATGCAAAACAATTCAGACTTAAAGTAATTGAGTAATTAAAAATGAGATTAGGATATTTTTCCTAACCTCATTTTTTGTTAACTTTTAAGCTGCTCGGAGTAACAAGCATCCAAAAATAAGCACATTCCTACTGCGGGATTTCTTCCGCCTACGGAACGTGCCTTTTCTATTCTTTACTTGTTAAACTTCAGGACGGCTCAGAGTAACAAGTATCCAAAAATAAGCACATTCCTACTGCGGGAATTCTCCCGCCTACGGAACGTGCTTATTTTTGGATACTTATCGTTACTCTTCGCCCACTCTTTTATGCCCTTAACTTTTCCGCATACTCATTTAATTTACGCAAGCGATGATTAATTCCTGACTTTGAAATGGCCCCACTCGGTATCAACTCACCCAGTTCCTTCAAACTCACTTCCTGGTTAGCCAACCTTGCTTCCGCCACCTCTTGAAGCTTGGGCGGCAAACTACCAATACCCACAACCTCATCAATATACTTAATATTATTAATTTGCTTGCTGGACGCATTCGCAACCTTTGACAAATTAGCATTCTCGCAATTAACCAACCGATTTACCGAATTGCGCATATCTCTTAATATTCGAATATCTTCAAATTTAAGCATCGAATTCGTTGCCCCAATCAAAGATAAAAAGTTAGCAATTTGTTCTGCTTCCTTCAAATAAACAATGTATCCACTTCGTCTTACCGTCGAGCGTGCATTTAAATCATAGCGATTCATCCAATCCATAATCATCGCATTGTGTGTTTCATAAAGAGAATAGATCTCTAAATGATAGCGACTTGTTTCCGGATTATTGACCGACCCTCCTGCTAAAAACGCGCCTCGTAAATAAGAACGAATTTCGCCTTCGGTCGTTAATAGATCATCTGGAACCTTCTCATTAATTTGATAACCGTTCGTTAAAATCGACAAATCAGTTAAAATTGCCTCCGACTTTGTCATCAAACGTACAATGTACAAATTGTTTTTCTTTAATTTCATTTTGCGTCGAACAATCAATTCACCCTCAACAGAATAAAAATCTTTTAAAAGTGCATAGATTCTTCGTGCAATGGCAGGGTTTTCGGTTTGAACGCTTAAAACTAACTGATGATGCGCCAAATTAATCGACCCATTCATTCGAATCAAAGCCATCAATTCAGCCTTTGCGTTTTCCTGATGAACTTTAATTCCGGTTAGTTCTTTTTTTACTTCACTGGCATACGACACGAAAATCCCTCCTTTCACAAGCTATTAATCACAAGTTTTAGGATTTCCTGCAACATTAAAAAGTTCTTCTGCGACACGATCACCATCATGAAAGGCCCCATGATCACGTAAACAAAGAAAATCATCAGAAACTACCCGACAATTTTGTGCCCGTAATCCCTTAAAATCTGAACGAACCTGGGTTGAATATTCATCATAACGATTGTAATCCATATAATTATCCGGAACCTTTGCTGTGTTCACTAGTACGGTGTCCACAAAGTTTTGACCTAAATGACGGTTTAAAACAGCCACATGATCTGAATCAGTGAAATTGTCAGTTTCACCCTTTTGAGTCATGATGTTACAGATATAAACCACCTCCGCCTTAGTTTTCAAAACTGCATCCCCAATATTGGAGATCATCAGGTTAGGCAAAATACTTGTGAATAAACTTCCGGGTCCAAGAACAATTTCATCGGCCGCCAAAATGGCATCAATGGCTTCTTGCACTGCATGGGGTTTTTCGTTGGCATTCCAAGACGTTGGTTCTACCCAAACACGTTTAATTGTTTTATGAGCAGCTGTAATTTCTGATTCTCCAGCTAACTGGGTGCCATCTGTAAATTCTGCATGAAGCACTAAAGGTTCATTAGATGCCGGATAAATATGTCCGTCTACTTTCATCATTTCAGAAAGTTCTTGTACCGCTGTAAAAATGCCTGACTTCATCTCTGACAAGGCTGCGATAATTAAATTACCAATCGCGTGTCCAGACAAGAAACTGTCATCACTTTTGAAACGATATTGAAAAATATCCAGTTCCAGTTTAGGCAGATCCGAAAGCGCAGCAATCACATTACGAATATCACCAGGCGGCACAACATTCACATAATTTCGAATAACGCCAGATGAACCACCATCATCGGCAACCGTTACTACTGCCGTAATATCGGCATTTTGTTTTTTTAAACTTTTTAAAATAACAGGTAATCCTGTTCCTCCGCCAATTACAACGAACTTTGGACGGTTTTTTGCTGCTTGTTTCTTTGTCATGACCGGTTCACAGTTTCCTTTCGTTTGTTCACGTCGCGATGTTGGACGTGAACGGTATAATCGGCGTTTAAATCGTCGGCGATTCTTTGTGCAATCGCAACTGATCGGTGTTGTCCACCAGTACACCCAATCGCAATTGTGACGGTGGATTTACCCTCTTTTTGATAACCGGGCATCACATAACGTAACAAAGAAATAAAATGACTATAAAACTTTTCTGTTACGGGCTGATTCATTACAAAATCATAGACTGGTTTATCCAAACCCGTTTTATTTTTTAGTTTTGGAACGTAATATGGATTAGGTAAAAAACGAACATCCATTACAATATCAGCATCAATTGGTAAACCGTATTTGAAACCAAATGAAACAACTTCAATATGAAAGTTACCAGTTGCGCCTTCCGTACCAAAGGTTTCAAAGATTTGTTCGCGTAATTCACGTGGTGTCATGCTAGTCGTATCAATGACATACTGTGCATTCGACCGAATGGGTGCTAATAATTCCCGTTCTTTTCGAACACCATCAACAACACGGCCTTCCATGGCTAATGGATGTGATCTTCTGGTTTCCTTGTAACGAGATACTAGTTCTTTATCAGACGTATCTAAAAATAGAATTTGTGAAGCAATTGCTGGTGACCCTTCATCTTCATCAGTGAGCATGTGTAAGATTTGATCATAAAATGCTCGCGAACGTAAATCAATGACTAAAGCCACTTTATTAATTTTTCCAGATTCTTTTACAAGTTCCCAAAATTTAGGCAATAAAGCTGGCGGCATATTATCTACACAAAAGAAGCCCAAATCTTCAAAGCTTTGCATAGCTACTGTTTTGCCGGCACCACTCATTCCAGTAACAATTACTAATTGCATTTTTTCATCCGTCATTATAAATCCCCCGATCGTGATTACTAATTATAGCACACCGGGTGTGCCATTTTAAACGAAACTAGTCATGTTTACCAAATTAATAAAAAATTCGAAGTTATCCTCAATCAGATAACCTCGAATCTATTTTTTTACTTGTTTCTCCGTGCAAACGCAATTATTATTGCGTTTATTCCAAAAATCACTAAATAAAATCCAACGATGGCATTTAAAGTCAATATCGTCAACATTGGTCGGAATAATAACATAATGGCCACAATCAGTAAAAGTAAATCGATGATGACTGATAACCAATAGATGCCATTACCAAAGACTTTCAAATGACTGCTAACAACTAAACGCTCAATTACATCCATGAGGAACCAAAAAGCAAATAAATAACTTAAAACTGTCACAGCACTCGGAATATCAAAAATAAATATTGCACCTACCACAATATCAAGAATACCTAATACAAGCACAATATTAGCTCTCATTCCGGTAGCTCTTTTTAGTCGATGATAACCCCCAATTGTGGTGATCCCACGCACAATTGCCGCGATTCCAAAAACAATTGCTAAACTCGTTATGGCAACTTGAGGTAGTCGAAAAACAAAATAACCTGCAATTAAGAAAATGACGCCAGTAATTAATTCAGACCAGTCAAATCCCCATTCATTTTCACGTTTCATTTGCCTCCACCTTCCTTAATTAACCCAATTTATCTGCTTTAGTTTCTGAAAGTTCTCTAGTACGTTTTTTATCGCGTTCCAAGATTGGTTTTAAATACTGACCTGTGTAACTTTCTTTTACTTCTGCTACTTGTTCCGGTGTTCCTGTAGCTACAATCGAGCCACCGCCAGCACCACCTTCTGGTCCAAGGTCAATCAAATAATCAGCTGTCTTAATAACATCCAAATTATGTTCAATAACTAACACTGTGTTGCCCTTATCGACCAATCGTTGTAGGACTTCCAATAAGCGTTTGATATCATCCGTATGCAATCCAGTTGTTGGTTCATCGAGAATATAAAAACTTTTTCCAGCAGATTGTTTGTGTAACTCGGAAGCCAATTTCATTCGTTGCGCTTCACCACCAGACAAAGTTGTAGCGGCTTGCCCTAATTGAACATAACCCAAACCAACATCAACAATTGTCTGTAGCTTTCGACGAATCTTAGGAATTGGTGCAAAGAAAGCTAGTGCCTCTTCAACTGTCATCTCTAAAACATCCGCAATATTTTTGCCCTTATACTTAACTTCAAGTGTTTCAGAGTTATACCGTTTTCCTTTACATACTTCGCAAGGCACGTAAACGTCAGGCAAAAAGTTCATTTCAATCTTTAAAATTCCGTCACCTTTGCAGGCTTCACAACGACCACCCTTAATATTAAAACTGAATCGGCCCTTGTGATAACCACGCAACTTAGCTTCATTCGTCTGAGCAAACAGTCCCCTGACATCGTCAAAAACACTGGTGTATGTTGCTGGATTACTTCTTGGTGTCCGTCCAATTGGACTTTGATCAATATTAATTACTTTTTCAATATTTTTTACGCCGGCAACTGAACGATACTTGCCTGGTTTCTCAGAATTGCGATTTAGTTTTTGTGCCAAGACTCGTTTTAAAATCATATTAACTAACGTTGATTTTCCTGATCCAGAAACACCAGTAACGGCAATAAACTTTCCAAGTGGAAAATCGACGTTGATTTTCTTGAGGTTGTTTTCGGCAGCACCTTTAATCGTGATTTTTTTGCCGTTTCCTTTGCGCCGATTCAACGGCACTGGAATAAATTTCTTTCCCGCCAAATATTGCCCAGTCAAAGAAGTTGATACTTTCTCAACTTCAGCTGGTGTTCCGGCAGCCATTACCTTACCACCATTGTCACCAGCACCTGGCCCAATGTCAATCAAATAATCTGCTGCTCGCATGGTATCTTCATCATGTTCTACAATGATCAATGTATTACCTAGATCACGCATCTTTTTTAAAGAACCAATCAACCGATCATTATCACGCTGATGCAGCCCAATTGAAGGTTCATCCAAAATGTACAACACACCTGATAAATTCGAACCAATTTGTGTCGCTAATCGAATTCTTTGAGCTTCGCCACCAGATAAAGTCCGGGAAGCCCGACTCAGCGTCAGGTACTCAAGACCAACGTTTCTAAGAAATGATAATCGATCACGAATTTCTTTCAAAATCGGTTTGGCAATGGCACTTTCTTGTTCAGATAATTCAACATGATTAAAGAATTTAATCGCATCATCAATTGGAAGAGCCGACACTTGACCAATATGATCACCCATTACTTTGACACTAAGCGCTTTGCGATTAAGTCGATAGCCATGACACGTTTGACAAGTTAACTCACGCATATATCCACGCATTACATCACGGGTAAAGTCACTGTTAGTTTCACGATAGCGCCGGTCAACGTTTTCAATAACACCCTCAAAAGCAACATCAACATCACGAACACCACCAAAATCATTTTCATAATGAAAGTGAAATGGTTTACCATTTGATCCATGTAAAACTGTTTTTTTATCCGCATTACTTAACTCTTCAAATGGGGTATCCATGTCAATATTAAATGCTTTGCACGCTTGCTCTAACATACTTGGATAATATTGTGAGCTAATCGGATTCCAAGGTGCTAGTGCACCCTCACGCAAGGTTTTAGTTTGATCAGGAATAACCAGGTCCATATCAACTTCCAGTTTAACGCCCAACCCGTCACAGTCTGGACAAGCCCCAAATGGTGCATTAAATGAGAATAACCGTGGTTCCAACTCACCAACTGTAAAGCCACAAAGAGGACATGAATAATGCTCAGAAAACAATAATGGTTCTCCACCAATGACATCGGCCGTTGCGTAACCACCACTTAACCGTAAAGCCGCTTCAAAGGAATCAAATAAACGAGAACGAATTCCCTTTTTAACTACAATTCGATCAATCACGATTTCAATCGTGTGCATTTTACTTTTATTTAAGTCTAATTCTTCTTCAATGTCATGAATTTCGCCATCCACACGCACCCGTACAAAACCTTCGCGTTTAATTTTTTCAAAGATTTTTTTATGCTGTCCTTTTTTTGCACGAACAATTGGGGACATTATTTGTAGTTTAGTGCGTTCTGGCAACTCTAATACTCGATCCACCATTTGTTCTACCGACTGACTTGTAATTTCAGTACCGTCATTAGGACAAATCGGATGACCAACCCGCGCCCATAAGAGACGTAAGTAATCATTAATTTCTGTAACCGTTCCTACTGTAGAACGTGGATTTTTGGAGGTTGTTTTTTGATCAATCGAAATAGCCGGACTCAATCCATCAATTGAATCAACGTCTGGTTTATCCATTTGACCTAAAAATTGACGAGCATAGGCAGACAGACTTTCTACGTAACGTCTTTGTCCTTCTGCATACAATGTATCAAATGCTAAAGAACTCTTACCAGATCCAGAAAGTCCGGTAATCACAACCATTTTATTTTTTGGAATTGTGACATCAATATCTTTTAAATTATGTGCTCTAGCTCCATGAATGACAATTTTGTCGTTTGCCAAATCAATACCCCCTTAACCCATTTCGGTTTTTAATTCCATTATTGTATCACGTAGTGTGGCAGCTGTTTCGAAGTCTAACTTCTTGGCAGCTGAACGCATTTGTTCAGTTAGATTATCAATCATTTGTTTCTGATCTTTTTTAGACATATCATCAAAATCAGTTTCTAAGAAATCATCTTTTTTACCAGTATCCGCAGTCTCTTTTGTTGGTGCAATTAAATCACGAATCGATTTCTTAATTGTGTGTGGCGTAATGTGATGTTTCTCATTATAGGCTTCCTGAATCTTTCGACGTCGTGCGGTTTCATCAATTGTTTCTTGCATTGATTGCGTGACACTATCCGCATACATAATAACTCGGCCATGTTCATTTCGGGCCGCTCGACCAGAAACCTGGATCAAGGAACGTGTATTACGCAAGAAGCCTTCCTTATCTGCATCTAAAATCGCCACAAGGGATACTTCCGGTACATCAATGCCCTCACGAAGCAAGTTAATTCCAACCAACACATCATATTTACCCGTTCGCAGATCTCGAATAATTCGCGTTCGTTCAAGCGTTTTAATGTCACTGTGGAGATAAGCAACCTTAATACCCAATTCCTTCAGGTAGTCAGTTAGATCCTCAGCCATTTTTTTAGTTAATGTGGTCACAAATACCCGCTCATTTAAGTCGGCACGCTTGTTAATCTCACCAACTAAATCGTCCATCTGTCCCATAATTGGTCGAACTTCAATTTCTGGATCAAGCAAACCGGTTGGTCGAATAATTTGCTCAACCACATGATTAGTTTGTTCCTCTTCATAAGGTCCTGGTGTTGCGGACATATAAACAATTTGATTCACATGTTGCTCAAATTCCTTCAAAGTTAAAGGACGGTTATCTAGTGCACTTGGCAAACGAAATCCATAATCAATTAATTGTTGCTTTCGTGCCTTATCACCATTGTACATGCCACGAACCTGCGGCATAGTTACGTGTGATTCATCGACTACCATTAAGAAATCCTTAGGGAAAAAGTCTAGCAATGTATAAGGTGGCTCTCCCGGTTTACGACCGTCCATAAAACGAGAGTAATTTTCAATTCCGTTGGTATATCCCATTTCACGAAGCATTTCAACATCGTAAGTTGTGCGTTGTTTAAGGCGCTGTGCTTCTAATAATTTACCTTCAGATTCTAAAACTTTCAATCGATCTTTTAGCTCTGCTTCAATTCCTTGAATGGCCACTTCCATTTGATCTTCGTTAGTCATAAAATGGGTCGCCGGAAAAATGGCCACATGCTCACGATCACCAACAACCTCACCTGTTAAGGCATCTACTTCTCGAATTCGATCAATTTCATCCCCGAAAAATTCCACTCGCAGCGCATGTTCATCATGTGACGCCGGAAAGATTTCCACAACATCTCCGTGGACACGAAAACGACCCCGTTGAAAATCAATATCATTACGTTCAAACTGAATATCAACTAATTTTCGTAATAATTGATTGCGCTCAATCTCCTGTCCAACTCGCAACGATACAGTATGATTTTTATATTCAGTTGGATCACCTAATCCAAAAATACTTGAAACAGAAGCCACCACAATCACATCATTACGTTCCAACAATGAACTAGTTGCGGAATGTCGCAATTTATCAATTTCATCATTAATGGAAGAATCTTTTTCAATGTACGTATCACTAGATGGTACGTAAGCCTCGGGTTGATAATAATCATAATAACTCACAAAATACTCGACAGCGTTATGAGGGAAAAATTGTTTAAACTCTCCATAAAGCTGACCCGCCAATGTTTTGTTATGTGACAGAATTAAGGTTGGTTTGTTAACCTGTTGAATCACATTTGAGATAGTAAAGGTTTTACCAGTACCAGTTGCCCCTAACAAAATCTGTGCCTTTTCACCTGCATCAATTCCAGAAACCAACTGCTGAATTGCCTTAGGTTGATCACCAGTTGGCTTATATTTTGAAACTAAGTCAAATTTATTGTTATCAGTACGATCTATCATTGAGAAGACTCCTCCATTTCGTTCACAAAAAAAGGAAAGCGATTGCCTTCCCTTTCAACAATGTATTCAATTTTAACATACCGAACATACTTTCGCTATAATCTTGTTTAATTAATAATTTGGCGAGTAATTTCGCCTAGTTTAGCCTGATCAGTAAATTTTTCTCGCAGCAAATCTGGTAACACTTCGTTCAAAAAGTATTGTACGGAAGCTAACTTTTTAAACTTCACAATCGTACTCAAACTTTCTTTATAAATCTCTTCATAAGTTGTTTCCGGATTTCCTTTTTGAATTTCGCCAAAGGATTCATACAATAAATCGACTTTATCAGCCACCGATAAAATTTGTCCTTCTAAAGTGTCATCCTTGCCTTCAGAAAGGCGACGACGATAAGCAGTTCGAAACTCTTCTGGAATTTCAGTATTGACAAAACTTTCTGATAAAGAATCTTCAACATCTGCTAACATCGCACGTAATTTTGGTGTTGCATACTTTACTGGTGTCTTAATATCCCCAATAAACCGCTCGTTGTAATCATGATTCAAAGCTTTTTCATAAAGTGATTTCCAATCAACTTTCTTTCCTGCATTTTCTTCCACATCACCCAAGAATTGCGCAATTTGAGTAACTTTAAAGGAATGTTCTGCAACTGAATGCTTTTGATATTTGAAAATCCCAGGTGCACGCACTAACGTTTCTAGATTGCTTAAACTTTTAATATATTGGTGAATTCCCATCAGTGGCCTCCTAGCTATTTTTCATACCTAATTCGGAATTAGGCTTCAATAAATGCATCAAGTGCTTTTTCAAACGCCGCAATTTTTTTCTGAGCCTCTGCATTATCTGATCCCACAGTACCTACATAAAATTTAACTTTAGGTTCTGTACCAGATGGCCGAATAGCAATCCAGGTTCCATCCTTAAGTTGATACTTTAAAACATTTGAAACAGGTAGTGCAATTTTTTTGCTTGTACCATCAGTAAAAGTTGTCACCTGCTTTTCAAAATCCTCTAAGGCAGTTACAGGTTGACCTGCAAAATCAGCTGGTCGCTCTTCACGGAATTTAGTCATTAAGTCGGCCATTTCAGTCTTACCATCTACACCAGGAAAGTCTTTTGAAATTGTTTTTTCTGCATAATAACCATATTTAGCAAAAAGATCCTGCAGGCCATCATAGAGTGTCTTGCCTTGCTTACGATAATAAGCAGCAATTTCAGCTAACATCACGATTCCTTGAATAGCATCTTTATCACGCACAAATGGTTTAATCAAATAACCATAACTTTCTTCAAAGCCAAACATAAAGGTGTGTTCATGCGTTGTTTCATAGTTTTGAATCTGATCCGCAATAAACTTAAAACCAGTTAAAACATTGACCATTCCGACACCATGATCAGCAGCAATTTTGGTTGCTAATTCGGTTGAAACGATTGATTTTACCGCCACCGCATTTTTTGGTAACGTGCCATTTTCTTGACGTGCTGTCAAAATATAATTCAACATTAAAACAGCCATTTGATTTCCAGTTAATAATTGATATTCACCATCAGGTTGACGAACTGCTGCTCCCAAACGATCTGCATCTGGGTCTGTGGCTACTAACAAATCAGCCTTTTGTTTTTTACCAAGTTTAATGGCCAAGTCAAAAGTTTGTGGGAACTCAGGGTTAGGAAATGGCGTGGTAATGAACTCAGGATCCGCAGTTGCCTGTTCAGGAACCATCGTAAAGTCATTAAAACCGGCATTCTGTAGTGCACGGTTACCCAAAACTTTTCCTGTTCCATGTAATGGCGTGTAAATAAGTTTCATATCTGCACCATAATCCTTGATCAAGTCAGGATTAATTGTCACAGTTTTCACTTCAGCAAGATAAGCTTCATCAACATTTTCACCAATCAAAGTTAAAAGTCCATTTTGACGTAGCTCGTGCTCGTCTGCAACAGGAACATCAAAGATATCAGTAACCTTTCGAATGTAACTTGTAATCCTATCTGATTCAGTTGGTGGCATTTGCCCGCCATCTGGTCCGTAAATTTTATAACCATTATATTGTTTAGGGTTATGACTTGCTGTAATCATAATGCCCGCATAGGTATGTAAATGACGGACTGTAAATGAAAGTTCCGGAGTTGGACGCATATCATCAAAAACAAAACTAGGAATATGATGTGCTCCCAAAACATGGGCAGCCTCATGCGCAAACTCTTTAGAATGGTAACGAGAATCAAAACTGATCGCAACCCCTTGTTGTTTCGTTTTTTCATCCAGTTCATCCATAAAATTAGCAAGTCCCTCAGTTGCCTGACGAACTGTATAGATATTCATGCGATTAATCCCAGGACCCATCACACCACGCATTCCTGCAGTTCCAAATTCCATTGGTGCATAGAATGCTTCCTCTAACTTTGCATCCTGCCCAGCTAGTTGTGTTAATTCTGTTTTTAATCCTGGTTCTAGATCTTCTCGTTTAATCCATGTTTGATACGTATCTTTCCAGCTCATGTCTTAACCCCCAAAAAATATTGGCATTTTATTTGTTTAACAGTCTAAGTATACAACAAACTCACTAATCAATTTAACCGTTTTCTTTGGTATAGGTCAATTTTAAGGTACATTTATACTTTTTCCTAAATTATTAAAAAAGTTTCGAGGAATTTAATTTCCCCGAAACTTTTTATTTTAATATTATTTAGCAGTTGCTTTAGCTTTCAAATCTTGAATATATGAAAATACTTGTTGTCCAGCAATACCACCTTCGCCAACTGCAGTCGCAATTTGACGAAGATCTTTTTGACGAACATCACCAACAGCAAAAATTCCTGGCACATTGGTCTGCATATGATCATCAGTTGGGATCCAACCATTTTCATCCAAAATTGGTAAATTGTGAAGATTATCTGTCATTGGATGGTTACCAACATAGATAAACACACCAGAAGCCTCAATCATGCTATCTTCACCAGTTTTATTATTATTAACTTTTACACCCGTAACTTTTTGATCGTCACCCAAAATCTCGGTAACGTTACTATTCCAAACAAATTCCATTTTTGGATTAGCAAAAGCACGTTCTTGAGTAATTTTTTGTGCACGTAATTGATCACGTCGATGAATAACCGTTACTTTAGATGCTAATTGGGTCAAATAGATACCCTCTTCAATGGCAGAATCTCCACCACCGACGACAATCAGATGCATCCCTTTGAAAAAGGCCCCATCACATACTGCACAGTAGGAAACACCGCGGCCACTATAAGTATCTTCACCAGTCACACCAAGCTTCTTATACTCAGAACCAGTTCCAATCACTACCGCCTTAGTTTTAAATTCATCGGTATCGGTTTTTACAACTTTAACATCACCCTGGTCGTCAATTTCTTGAACACTACCATAGGCATACTCTGCACCAAACTGAACTGAACTATCATACATATCTTTGGCTAAGTCCGGTCCTAAAACGGATTTAAAACCAGTATAGTTCTCAATCGCAGCTGTATTGTTCATTTGACCACCATAAATACCGCGATCTAACATCAAGACAGATAAGTTAGCTCGTGAAGCATACAGGGCAGTTGTCATGCCTGCAGGACCTGCTCCAATTACAATGACATCATATTCTTTTGCCAAGTGTTTCCCCTTCTCTCAATAGATAATGATAATAATATACTATCAACGCAACAAAATGTCTAATATTTTGCTTACAATTAGTTAGCTAAATTGGCGTTACTCATAACGAAACTGGCAATTCCAGAAAGCTCCGGTAATTGCCAGTTTCGTTTACTTATTCGTTTATAGAACTATTTTGCTTTTTTACTAGCTTTGTCTTCTTCAGTTAGTTTGGCACCCAACTTCTTGATGTACTCACGTAAATCATCTTTTACTTCAGGATGTTTTAACCCATATTGAATATTGGTCTGTAAGAAACCGAATTTATTACCAACATCATGACGTTCACCTGTAAAGACATGTGCAAACACGCGTTGTGTTTTATTAAGTTCATTAATGGCATCCGTTAATTGAACTTCATTGCCCTTACCTGGTTTTTGATGTTCCAAAACATCAAAAATTTCTGGAGTTAACAAGTAACGACCAATGATTGCATAATCACTTGGTGCTTCTTCTGGACTTGGTTTTTCAACAAAACTTTCAACGTTAAACAAGTCAGGTTTAACTTTGGCTTGAGGTTTAATAACACCATACTTTGAAACCTCTTTATGAGGAACTTGCATAACAGCTAAGGTTGAGGCATGAGTTTCCTCGTATGAATTCATGAGCTGTTTAGTCAACGGAATTTTGTCTTCCATTAAATCATCACCAAGCATGACAACAAAGGGTTCGTCACCCACAAAGTCCTTGGCCATTAAAACAGCATCACCTAGGCCACGTGGATGCGATTGACGAATAAAGTATAGATTAATGTCAGTTGTTTCTTCAACTAACTTTAAAAGATTATCCTTATGTTTAGCCTTTAGATTATTCTCAAGTTCTGGAACAGAATCAAAATGATCTTCAATGGCTCGTTTCCCTTTACCAGTCACGATCAAAATATCTTCAATTCCAGCTTTACGAGCTTCTTCAACAATAAATTGAATAGTTGGTTTATCTACAATTGGCAACATTTCTTTTGGTGAAGCCTTAGTTGCGGGTAAAAATCTTGTTCCCAATCCAGCAGCTGGAATAATTGCTTTTCTAACTCTATCTGACATAAGTAACGCTCCTTTTTAATTTACTTATTCAATTTCGGGCTTGCCTTCGCGATCCATCAGTTCTTCGATGGCCGTTTTAACATCTTTACCATTGTACAAAACGTCATAGATGGCGGTTGTAATCGGCATGTCAATATGATTTTGAGCAGCCAATTCGTACGCTGCTTGTGTTGAAGGAATTCCCTCAATAACCATTCCCATGGTATCAATCACTTCTTTTAAAGGCATTCCTTGTCCCAATTCATTCCCAGCACGCCAGTTTCGTGAATGGACACTAGTTGCCGTAACGATTAAATCACCAACACCGGACAAGCCAATAAAGGTCAACGGTTTTGCTCCTAAAGCTACACCTAATCGACTAATTTCAGCTAAGCCTCGGGTCATCAAAGCCGCTTTTGCATCGTCTCCATAACCTAAACCATGAAGAGCACCAGCGCCCAAAGCAATAATATTCTTAAGAGCTGCCCCTGTTTCTACACCGATAACATCGTCATTTGTGTAAACACGGAAGTACTTATTCATAAACAATTTTTGAATTTTTTTTGCAGCTTCCTGATTTGTGCTTGCTGCTGTTACCAAAGTGATGTCTTTTTTAGCAACTTCTTCTGCATGACTAGGACCTGACAAAACTACAATAGCTTTGCGATTGCGTTCTGGAATTTCTTCTTCAAGCACTTGAGAAAGACGTTTATGCGTTCCCTGTTCCAAGCCTTTGCTGGCATGGACAATAATTGGCTTGTTACCAGTTTTTTCCAAAACTTCAACCATTTCGTTAGCCACTAGACGCATTACCTTAGT
Organism: Pediococcus ethanolidurans; assembly: GCF_001437405.1. Classification (GTDB taxonomy): domain Bacteria; phylum Bacillota; class Bacilli; order Lactobacillales; family Lactobacillaceae; genus Pediococcus; species Pediococcus ethanolidurans. The sequence goes on from NZ_JQBY01000013.1 coordinate 61,738, forward strand.
CGGGACAACAAACAGAACTACTGCAACACCATCAAGGGCTGCTTCTAGATCATCATAAGCAACTAACTTATCCGAATACTTAAATCCCGGAACATAATGTTCATTAGTGTGCTTCTCATTTAATTCCTTAACTTGCTCAGGCATGTTTGACCAAACTCGAACATCATTTCCGTTCTCTGTTAACATGTTGGCCAAAATACTACCCCATGAACCAGCACCTAATACCGCAATTTTCTCAGACATCAATATAACTCCTTATAATTAATCATTTCTTGATTTACATTTCTATTATCCAACACTCGCCGCGATTACTCAACTTTTCTGCGGATTTAATTCGTTTCCATCTAAATACCATGGATTATTGGGCATCCGTTTTCGTCTAATGAGCCATAATGTAATCCCACCAACAAACAAGACGACCGACAAGACTTGCGAAACACGAATAACGTTTCCAATCATTAAACTATCGGTTCTCATTCCCTCGATGAAAAAACGTCCGAATGAATACCAAATAACGTAACTTAGAAAAACCTCACCTCGTTTAAATAAGTTTTTCCGATGACGAAAACTCATCAAAAGAATAAAACCTAAAATATCCCAAAGTGACTCATACAAAAAAGTGGGTTGGCGATAGGCACCGTCAATAAACATTTGTTGAATTATAAAATGGGGAATATGTAAGTTTTGCAAAAACTGTAATGAAGTAATTCGCCCAAAAGCCTCTTGATTCATAAAGTTTCCCCATCGACCAATTCCTTGTGCCATTAAGACGACCGGTCCTGCCACATCAAGCATTAGCCACACTGGAATCCATTTGGATCTGCAGAAGAAGTACACAACTATCCCGGCACCAATTAAGGAACCATAGATGGCAATACCACCATCCCAAATCGCAATAATCTGATCTGGGTGTTGCGCATAATAGGACCATTCAAACACCACATAATAAGCCCGTGCTGAAATTAGAGCCACTGGTAACGCCCAAAGAATCATATCATAAATATCATCCGGATTAATTTGTCGTTTTTTTCCCTCGCGAACAGCTAAAAATGTTGCAAGCACAACCGCACTTGCAATGATCACACCATACCAATGAATTTCAAATGGTCCCAGTTTTAATGCAATGGGGTTTAACGCTCCTAGTAAAATTTCCACTCCCGTCATCTCCTGCTAATTTTTTTTGGAATTATCTTTAATCAACTCATTTAAGTTATCATCAAAGACTTTCGTAGCATCGTAGCCCATGTTTTTAGCTCTGAAGTTCATCGCTGCAGATTCAATAATGACGGCCAAGTTACGTCCTGTTCTTACAGGAATCGCAATTCTTGGGATTTCCACGTCAAAGAATTTCCGCGTTTGTTGCCCGTTACCTAAACGATCAAACTGTTTATCATCATCCCAGTTTTCCAAATGGACAATCAGGTTGATATCTGTTTCAGTACGAACCGCACCAGCCCCAAACAAATTCATCACATCAATAATACCAACCCCACGAATTTCTAGAAGGTGACGCAGGATCTTGGGAGCTTCACCAACTAAGGTTTGCTCATCTTGTTGATAAACATCTACGCGATCATCTGCAATTAAACGATGGCCACGTTTAACAAGTTCCAAAGCCGTCTCACTTTTACCAACCCCAGAATCACCTGTTATTAATACACCCAGACCATAAATATCAACTAGCTCACCGTGAACTGATTGCCGTTCAGCTAGCTTGCCTTCCAAAAAGTTAGTCATATTACTTAATAATCGAGAAGTTGGTAGCGCCGATCCCAAAACTGGAATATTTTTAGCTTTAGCCGCCGTTGTCAGTTCCTCTGGAATCGGTAAACCACGCGAAATAACAAAGGCAGGTGTGTCGTCATGTGCCATTCGTTGGTAAACATCTAAGCGTTCTTCACTTGTCATACTGCCCTTTGCATATGAAATTTCGGTTCGCCCAAACAACTGAACTCGTTCATGAGGATAGAAATTAAAATACCCGGTTAACTCCAAACCGGGTCGCGAAATATCACTAACCGTAATATCTCTCTTCTTTAAGAATTCTTTTCCAGAATAAACATCTAAGCGTGTTGATTTTACTAGATCCGCTACTTTTACACTATCTGCCAAAAATAAAACCCCCTGTGATTTTATTACTCAAACTACCATCGATTAATAAAGTAATTTGAAATGATCGCGTTTAAAATGGACATCAGCAACGCAATCCACATTGTCATCCCAAATGATGAGAAATAAAAGCTTGCTGGTCCAACCAAAAAGGAGGTTAATTGTAAAATAACCGCATTGATTACAATACTAAATAACCCCAATGTTAAAATTGTAATTGGTAAGGATATTAACTGTAGGAAAGGTTTGACTGATGCGTTCAAAACAGCCAGCACTAAACTAGCTCCAATGGCAACCCACACGCTGGTCACAACAAAGCTTCCGCTATTTCGGTAAAACCCAGCTAACGCAATAAAAATAATTGCGTCAACCACTACTCTTTGCCAAAATTTCATAAAACGTTCTTCCTCCTATTTCTGATGTTTAGAAGTTGGATCGTCCTCTTCTTGTACATCCTTAATAACTTTTCGTTTTCTTGTCTTTGGTTGTTGAGGCTGCTCAAAACCCGTAAAGAAGTTTTCAGTAAATCCGCCCATGCGTTGTTCCTGGCTTGCTGGCATTAACCAAGCTAATAATGCATAAATTAAAATGCCTGGCCAAACGTGAGCAATTAAGGTTAAGATCACAAAAGCCACCCTAACAATTGAAGCATCAATGGCAAAGTAATTAGCAATGCCACCCAAAACTCCAGCGACCATCCGACTATTTGATTTTGTAAATTTTCGTTTTGAATTTGATTTCATAAGTTATTCACCTCAAGTTATTGATTAGTTATATTCTACAGCTTGTGAAGCGTAATTGGCAAACTTAACCACTGAAAATAAAAAAGTGTTAAAAAAGCTTTAAAATTCCACCTAATCTAGATAATTTCTGTCACAAACAGTTCAATGAAATTTTCTAAACTACAGGTTAGCTTTTTCAACAACTTATTAAATCTTGCTCTTAACTTTCTTCAGGGTGACGATCAGGAGTTAATTCTGCAAGATGCCCAGTTTCATTGTAAACTACCCACTCGGCCACGTTACTAATATGATCCCCAATTCTTTCCAAGTAACTAGCAACCATTAAGTAACTAGTACTGCCCTTAATTACCTTGGCATCTTGTTTCATCATTTTAATAATTTTCTCTCTTACTTCAGCATATTCTTCATCAATTTTTTGATTCGTGTCGGCAATCTTTTTGGCACTCGTTTCATCCTCTTTAACATAGGCATCCAAAACTTCTTCCAGCATAGCACGCACATTATTTGTCATTTCGGCAATATCGTTTTCAATTTCTGCAACCCGATGCTCACCTTTCAATTGAATAGATTCACGTGCAATTCCCACCGCATGATCCCCAATTCGCTCCAAATCAGAACTTGCTTTCAAAACAATAATAATGCGTCGAAAATCAGTGGCCACCGGTTGTTGAAGAGCAATCAACATTAATGCCTGATCTTCTAATTTGATTTCCTCTTCATTAATTTCTTCATCATGTCTAATCACTTGTTGCGCCAGTTCCTTGTCATGATCAATAAAAGATTTTGAAGCTCGATAAATAGCTTCACTTACATTAATTCCCATTTCTGTGAATTTACCATGCAATTTTTTTAACTCATCTTCAAAGATTCCACGCATAACTCTTACCTCCGTTTTTAACCAAATTTTCCGTTTAAGTAATCACTAGTCTCTTCTTTCTCAGGTGTCAGAAAAAGTTGTTTTGTAGGTCCTGATTCAACCAATTTTCCATCAAGAAAGAAGGCTGTTCGATCTGAAATACGCGATGCCTGTTGCATGTTATGAGTTACAATGGCAATCGTAAATTTATCCTTAATGTCCAGTAACATATCTTCAATTTTGCCCGCCGAAACTGGATCTAACGCACTAGTTGGTTCATCCATTAAAATGATTTCCGGTTGAACGGCCAAAACACGCGCAATACAAATTCGTTGTTGCTGGCCACCCGAAAATGACAATGCATTTTCGGTTAGTTTATCCTTCACTTCATCCCAGACTGCAGCTTGTTTTAAACTTGTTTCAACGCGTTGCTTAATCGTGGCACGATCTTTCATACCGGCTAAACGCAGGCCAAATGCAACATTATCAAACACAGAAAACGGAAAAGGATTGGGTTGCTGAAAAACCATTCCAACACGTTTTCGAAGCTCAACCACATCCGTTTGCGGGCGATATATATCTTTGCCATCCAATTTAAGACTTCCCGTAATCGTGACATCGGCGACTAGATCATTCATACGATTCAAGCAACGTAAAAACGTTGATTTACCACTCCCTGATGGCCCAATTAACGCGGTAATTTCCTGTTTAGGAAAATCAAGATCAATTCCATGTAAAGCTTCATGTTTCCCGTAATACAGGCGAACATTTCGCGTTGTAATGACATTTTCCATTCTCTATTCCCCTCCTAACCAAAATTACCAGAAATATAATCCTCAGTAGCCTGAATATGTGGTTTGGTAAAAATGTTTTCTGTACGATCAAATTCAATCACATGACCCATATGAAAGAAGGCCGTATAATCACTGATTCGAGAAGCTTGTTGCATGCTATGGGTCACCATAATTATCGTATATTGCTGCTGTAAATCGTGTAAGGCCTGTTCGAGTTTTCCCGTTGAAATGGGATCTAAGGCACTTGCTGGCTCATCTAACAACAAGACATCCGGATTCATGGCTAAGGCTCGTGCAATACAGAGACGTTGTTGCTGCCCACCTGATAGCGCTAAAGCACTTCGCTTCAAATCGTCTTTTACTTCATCCCACAAAGCCGCCTGTTTTAAACTTTTCTCAACTCGTTGCTTTAATTCCGTTTTATTTTTAATCCCCGCTTTTTTAAGCGGATAAGCTATATTTTGAAAAATTGATTTAGCAAACGGATTGGGGCGTTGAAAAACCATTCCTACGTGCTTTCGCATTTCGTACACATTAATATTGCTTGCATTAATATCAATTCCTTGATAAAAAATTTTTCCTTGTACAGTTGCAATATCATCATTCATTCGATTAAGGCAGCGCAAAAACGTCGATTTCCCTGATCCAGAGGCCCCAATCATTGCTGTAATTGCATGTTTAGGAAACTGTAAATTTCCGTCATACATTGCATGATAATCACCATAAAAGACCTGCAAATCTTCCGTAGCCAATCCAATGGTGGTCTTAGTTGAATCAAATTTATGAATATAATTTTCCGTTAACGAATAAGTTTTCACTTAAACCACCTCATTTTATTTTGATGCCGTTACTTTTCGGTAAATACGGTTTCCTGCCCAGCGAGCAGAAAAATTAAAAATTAACACCGCTAGAATTAAGACTGCTGAAGCTCCGGCCGATACTGCACTTGCATCTGGCATAATTCCTTCTGAATTAATTTTCCAAATATGCACAGCCAATGTTTCTGCAGGTCGCATTGGGTTCAATGGACTAGTAGGACTGAACGGATTCCAATTGGCATAATTCAACATCGGAGCACTTTGACCGGCCGTATAAATTAAAGCTGCGGCTTCACCGAAGATCCGCCCCGCGCTTAATATAATTGCGGTTAAGATTCCTGGAAGAGCTTCGGGAAAGATTACTCCCAGAATCGTTTGCCAGCGTGAAAACCCCAGAGCTAACCCAGCTTCTCTTTGTAATTTAGGTACGGCTGCCAACGAGTTTTCAATACTGCGCGTTAATAATGGTAGATTGAAAAAGGTTAAGGCAATTGCTCCTGACAAAATTGAAAATCCCAGTTTAAATTGGACAACAAAGAGTAAAAAGCCAAACAAACCAACCACAACTGATGGTAACGAGCTTAAAACTTCAATTGCAACCCGAATTGTATTGGTTACCCAATTTTTAGGCGCATATTCAAATAAGTAAATTCCGGCACCAAGTGCAATTGGGAAAGAAATAAGCAACGTTAAAATTAATAAATAAAACGAATTAAATAGTTGGTCACCAATTCCGCCGCCCTCTAAAAAGGCTTGAGAAGGCGAGGTTAAAAAGTGCCATGATATATGAGGAATACCGGTTACCAAAATGTAACCAATCAAAGAAATAAGAATCAATACAACAATGCCAACTAAAATTCCAATAATTGCTGTTGCCAGTTTATCCATTCTTTTGGCGTTCATTTTGTCAACCTCCCTTTTCGACCAATCAAGCGAACAATCAAGTTAAATGCTAGTGACATTAATAGTAATATCAACGCTAGGGACCACAATGCGTTGTTTGGTAAAGTTCCCATAACTGTATTTCCCATTCCAGTCGTTAACACACTGGTTAGCGTTGAAGCCGGAGAAATTAAATTATGTGGTAATAACGACGCATTCCCAATGACCATTTGAACGGCCAATGCTTCACCAAATGCCCGTGCCATCCCAAAAATAATTGCCGTTAGCAAACCAGGCACTGAAGCTCTTAAAACAACCTTATAAATGGTTTGCCATCTCGTCGCTCCCAGTGCCAGCGACGCTTCTCGATAAAATCTCGGAACCGAGCGGAGACTATCCACATACATTGATGTTATTGTTGGTAAAACCATAATAAACAACACAATAGTCCCTGCCAAAATTCCAAAACCAGTTCCTCCAACCAACTTTCTAACAACGGGCACAACAATGGTTAACCCAACGAATCCATATACTACGGAAGGAATTCCAACCAACAGTTCAATTACTGGTTGTAGGATTTTTTGACCTCTTTTGGGGGCGATTTCTGTCATAAATAAGGCCATGGCAATCGCAAATGGTGTCGCCAACAGTGCTGACAATACCGTAACTGAAAACGAACCTACAATCATCGGTAAGGCACCAACTTCTGGCGTACCATTTTTACTTACCTGACCAGGATTCCAATCCTGCTTTGTAAAGAAATCCCACGCTGACACATGATTTTCAAAAAAGGTAGCCAATCCTCTGGACGCAACTAAATAGAAAATAGCTGCTACCAGCAACCCAATAATAAATGTGCAGATAAAGGCAATTATTCGACCATAACGATCCTGTCTGGTTGCTTTCGATGATTTGGTTAATTGACGTTTAATTTCATCCAAGTTTTTCACAACCTTTCTTCCTCAAATAATAAATTGTACTAAGACACTTAAAGTAATTTAATTAGACCTATCATGATGTTAATTTTTATGCACTTTTCCATGTTGATCTCGGGTAACTTGCATATCGTGAATTGAAATGTATCCTAAATCTGTAATTAACTGCTTTTGTGAACTTGGTGATTTAATATAGTTCAAAAATTTCTGCGTCTGTTTATCTGGTTTTCCTTTGGTATACATATGTTCATACGACCAAATTTTCCAATGATTATTCATCACATTTTTAGCTACCGGTGTCACGCCATCTAACTTAAGGGCGCGTACTTGATCATTTACATAAGAAAAAGAAAGATAACTTATGGCTCCTGGCGTTGCAGCCACAATTTTTTGAACAGTTCCATTTGAATCTTGTTCTTGCGATTGAATAGCTGTTTTACCATTTAAAATAATACTTTCAAACGCATTTCGAATTCCGCTTCCTTGAGCTCGATTGATAATCGTAATTTTTTGATTTTTTCCGCCAACCTGACGCCAATTGGTAATTTTACCGGTGAATATTTGTGCTAATTGGTGGCTCGTTAAATTACGAACCGTGACCTTTTTATTGACGACGGGCGCAATACCGACCACTGCTACTTTATGATCTACTAATAAAGAAGCCTTGATCCCTGCTTGATTTTCTGCAAAAACGTCTGAATTTCCAATTGTTACGGCGCCAGCTTGAACTTGACTTAAACCAGTACCAGACCCGCCACCTTGTACCGTGATATTAACCTGCGAATTTTTTAACTGATAATTTGTGGCCGCTCTTTCTACAAGTGGCTGTAAAGCTGTTGATCCTACAACTGTGATTGATTGACTTTTTTTAGCACCGCAACCAGTCAAACTGAACACAGTAGCAAAGATAATCACAATCAACCCCACAATTCGTTTCATTTGTGCCATCCCCTCTCACCTTTCATCTCTGAGTTTAGCAACCTTGTGTTTAGCTATCGTGTTGTTCATGTAAAGGTTGTGTAAAGGTTAAAAACAGGTATCTAAATCCTAGTCAGTAATTACGTTTATTCTCTAAAAAGCACACAAAAAAACACCAACGAAAATTACTTTTCATTGATGTTATATACGTATTTATTTCTAACTAAAGGTTGAAAGTATCAAAATCACTTC
>NZ_JQBY01000014.1 GCF_001437405.1 Pediococcus ethanolidurans
AAATTCGGACATTTTCAAAAATGATTGACAGTAATAGTTTCAATTTTGCTAACATCAACACAATAAAAAAGAAGTTTACACATCAATCGACGCGTAAACTTCCTTCATTAAACTGAGTTTTCACAAATTAGTCAAAGCTAACTTCATTATCAGCTTTGCCATTTTCGATAAAGCTCTTATTATTATTCAAAGAAATTTGAACCATGTTCTTAACAGCCTTAGTTGTATAGAAAGCTGAATGTGGTGTAATCAAAACGTTGTCACGTGCAAAAAGATTGTTAAATACATCATCGTTAATCTTTTCGCCTTTGTGATCAACATCGAAAATACCAACTTCATTTTCATAAGTATCAAGGCCAGCACCAGCAACTTTTCCGTTGTCGAGAGCACGAATCAATGCATCAGTATCGATTAGAGTTCCACGGGCATAGTTAAGAATGTAAACACCATCCTTCATTTTGCTGAAGGCATCATCATTTAACATATGATAATTATCCTTTAATGCAGGTACATGGAGTGTGATAACATCGGCTTGTGCATAAATTTCATCTAAAGTATCAACATAGATTCCTTCTTTTTCCAATTCTGGATTACGGAAGACATCATAACCGATAACCTTAGCACCAAAGCCCTTGAAAATGTCCATTGCAGCACGACCAATACGGCCAGTACCAATGACACCAACAGTTAATTCGTTGAGTTCTTGAGCAATGTCTGGAGCCCAACGGAAGTCGCCCTTAGCCATTTTGTTTTCAAATCTTGGAATACGGCGTAACAAGGACATCAAACCAGTAACAGATAATTCTGCGATTGCGCTTGGTGAGTATGCAGGAACGTTAGAAACCTTAATGTTGTATTTCTTAACAGATTCAACTGGCACATTATCAACACCAACATTACGTAAGGAGAATGCATGGATTCCAAATTCATCCATCTTCTTAAAGATGCCATCAGTATAAGGTTTTTGTTGATAAGCAACAACCCCATCATAACCCTTAGCTAAATCAATATTGTCCTCAGTTAAAAGGTCTGAAACAGCCTTTACTTCAACACTATTGTCTTTAACCCATTCATCCAAATATGGTTTTTCATCATCACGAATACCATAAGCAATAATTTTCATTACAAAAATTCCTCCTTAACAAATGTATCTTTAGTATAGCACATCGTTAAAAATTAAAGTAAATTTACTTTTCAGTGTACCTGAACACCATGAGCATTTAGAAACTCTAATTTATTTTCTCGTAATTGATGTTTAAAATGATATTCTGCGCTCAAAGCTGCATGTTTATTGTCAAAACTTTCTGAATAAATTAATTTAACCGGTCGTCGTTTCTTCACTCGTGTGTATTTAGCTCCCTTGCCAGCATTATGCGTCGCAACACGTGCACGTAAATCGACAGTAAAACCACCATATAGGGTTCCATCAGCACATAAGAGAACATAAAAAAAGTATTGACGTATTTTATTAGTTTCCATATAAAAGCCTCTTCACTTCATCCGAGTATTCTTTACCACTGTATGTGTATAACGGATCCACAAAACGAATACCATCCGGTCGGCCATCTTTTATAGCTTCAATTAACACCATATTAGCTTCACTATGTTGACGCGGATACACTAATCTAATGCGTTTAGGAGCCAATCGATTTTGTTTTAAAGTTTCTAGAATTTCCAAAAAGCGATCCGGACGGTGAACTAAAAACAGTTTGCCATTCATTTTTAGCAACCCTGAAGAAATCGCTAATACTTGGTTTAAATTAGTTTTGATTTCATGCCGAGCAACTGCCAAATAGGCGTTTGGATTTTTTTTACTTTCCACTTGGTTCTTAAAATACGGTGGATTGCAGAGCACGTAATCATAAGTATCTTTTTCAAATTCTTTAAAAGTATCGGCGACATCCAAATTATACATTTTCATTCGCTGTTCGAGATGATTTAATTTGATGCTTCGATTGCCCATATCAGCTAATTTAGATTGTATCTCGATTTGATCAATAAGTCCCTGTGTTTTTTGACTAGCAAACAGGCCAATCGCACCATTACCCGCACATAAATCCATTATTTTGATTTTTGAGGATTTTTTCATTTGTGCAAATGCAGCCAATAAAACAGCATCTAGTGAAAAAGAAAAGACATCTGGGCTTTGGATTATTTTAATATTTTGACTATAAAGTTGATCAATTCTTTCATTCTTTTTTAAAAATTCAGAATCTTTCATTCTATCCCCTTATTCATCACTTGCAACAATTTCAATTTTTGGTCATACTTAAGACATTAATTCAGTATGACAGGAGAAAAGTGCCGTGGTTTATTCATTTTTAAGAATTTTAATACGAGTATTATTATACATTATCAATGGACGTCCTCATTATTTAAATCGAAAAAAGCTTCCTGAAGGATCTTATATTTTGGTAGGCCCACATCGAACCTGGTTTGATCCTATCTATTATGCACTTGCAGCCAGTCCAAAGAAGTTTTCTTTTATGGCCAAAGAAGAACTGTTCAAAAATCCAATTATTCGGTGGATTCTAATTCATTGTTACGCTTTTTCAGTAAACAGAAAAAATCCAGGACCTTCAGCAATCAAAATACCTGTGAATATTCTTCGTGAAGGTAAATTATCGATGATCATTTTTCCATCTGGATCACGTCATACACAACATCTAAAAGGTGGTGCCGTGGTCATTGCCAAGATGGCAAATGTGCCAATTATCCCCACTGTGTATCAAGGTCCCCTAACTTTTAAATCACTTTTTTCTAGAAAACGAACAACGGTTGCGTTTGGTGATCCAATTCAAATAGATCGAAAGCAACGCATGGATGAAGCAGGTCGTAATGCACTTGATGAGCAACTTCAAGGTGCCTTTGACAAATTGGACAAAGAAATTGATCCTAACTTTAAATATGTAGATGTTTCAAAAAAATAGGTGTGGCCAAGAGAATTTAACGTTCTCTGCCTCACCTATTTTTTTGAAATACTTTTAATTACAAGAAAATTATTTATCAAACTGCGTATTTCCCTGCAGCTCGTACATATCATAATACATTCCATGCTTAGCAAGTAACTCATCATGAGTTCCCCGTTCAATAATTCGACCATGTTTCAAAACCAAAATTTGATTTGAATCTTGAATTGTTGATAATCGGTGAGCAATCACTAATGAAGTTCGGCTCTGACTCATTTTCTTTAAACTTCCCTGAATCATGTCCTCGGTTTCCGTATCAATATGGGCTGTAGCTTCATCCAAAATCAAAATTTTGGGATCACTAGCAATCGTGCGCGCAAATGAAATTAATTGACGTTGCCCACCAGAATATTCTGCCCCACGTTCAATCACTTTATTATGATAACCTTTTGGCAGTTCTTCAATAAATTGATCCGCTTGGACAAATTGTGCCGCACGCCGAATGTCATCATCAGTAATATCATCATTATACATACGAATGTTAGAAGCAATATCTCCATAAAATAAAAATGGTTCTTGTAAAACCAAACCAATTTTACGGCGCAATTCCTCTGGTGCATATTCACGAATATCATGACCATCGATCAGAATTTGTCCCGATTGGAATTCATAAAAGCGCATCAATAGATTGATTGTGGAACTTTTACCACTTCCAGTAGATCCAACCAAAGCCACCGTTTCTCCTGGATTAACGGTAAAATCTATGTCGTTTAAAACATCATTTTCGCCATCGTAAGAAAAGGTAACGTGTTTAAATTCAATTTTTCCTTCTGTTATTTTCAAATCAGACTTTACGTTTTGTTTAGGTTGAAAACTTTGATTATCCATGATTCGTAAAATTCGTGTGCTAGCTACCAAACCATCTTGAAAGGTAGAAAGATAATCCATCATGGATGACATTGGATTATAAAAACTATCAATGTAACTAACAAACGCATATATTACACCAGCCGCAACTGGATTTTTGAACGCATCGATACCAAACAGACCCAGTGCAATAACAACTCCTAAAGCATACATTAGATTGATAATTGGATTAAGCAATAAAGAATTCATTCGAATCATCGAAAAACGGGCAAATAAATAATCATTATTTGTTTTTTCAAATTCAGACTCAATTCTTTTCTCTTGACGAAATTGTTGAATGACCCCAATTCCCACTAATGATTCACTAATTTTAGTGTTCAATTGACTTAAGTTTTCCCGCATTCGTCGATAAACAGTTGAACTATATTTTTGATAAAACCAAATAATAAAAACTAAAAATGGTAATAATGCTAATGTTGCCCACGTGATTTTAACATCGGTCGTAAACATCGCAACTAAAGCTGAAGCTATGCCGAAAACACCAACAATTAACGTTAAAAACAGAGTCCAGAAATCTTGTAAACTCATTGTATCGTTTGTTACTCGAGAAACAATTGACCCAGCAGGTGTGGCATCAAAATAGCTCATACCTAGTTTGTGCAATTTTTGGAAAAGTAACACACGAATGCGTTCCAACGTACGTTCAGCACCCATTGCATACAAAAACGTTTGTCCAAATTGGAAAACGGCTTGTAGAATAGCGCCCAGAAAATATAGGCCAGCAAACATAAACATAATTGAAAGAGGTGTCGAACTATGCACTAAATAATGATCCATATAAAATTGAATCAGTCTTGGTAATAAAATATTGATGACACTTACAATTCCTGCAAAAATAATCGCCACAATAAACTGTTTTAAGAAGGGTTTAGTGAAAGGTAGCATTCGTTTGATGGTTTGCATTTGTTCCTTGGTCGTCATTGTATGTGACCAAATTGATTCTTTTTTACTCTGCATTCAAATCACCCTCCTTTTCAATCTTAGTTTCCATTTGTTGACGGTGGAACATATCTTGATACCAACCCTTTTGAGCCATCAATTCTGCATGAGTACCTCTTTGAATAATTTTTCCGTCATCAAGAACCAAAATTTCATTAGCATTCATGACACTGCTCAATCGATGTGCCGCAATGATGGTCGTTTTATCTTTACGTTCTTGTCGTAATTCTTGTAAAATTGCATGTTCTGTTTCACCATCAACCGCCGACAGCGCATCATCAAGAAGGAGCATTTCGGGATTAATAATTAAAGCTCTGGCAATAGCAAGCCGTTGCCGTTGTCCACCCGACAAAGAAACACCTTGTTCACCGACTTCGGTATCAAACTGATTTGGTTGATCTAATATATCTGCATATAAATCGCTCTTTTTTGCCGCTTCAATGACTGCATCATCTGAAGCCTCAAAATTTCCAAACCGAATATTATTCTTAATTGTATCTGAGAATAAAAAACTTTCTTCCGGCACGTACCCTAAGGATGGTAGATAAGAATTTAGAGCATAGTCTTTAATATTAATGCCACCAACCGAAATTGCCCCTTTATAATCGTCAAACTCCCGCAAAATTAGTTTCATGAGGGTTGATTTTCCAGTACCAACTCTACCGACAAGTCCAATCGTATGTCCTGCAGGAAGCGTGAAATGTACGTCTGTTAAACTTCTTTGTTCATCTCCTGGATAGGTAAAACTTTTAATATTAAAATTCAAATCACCTGTGGCACGTTTTTTCAATGCATGTTTATCATCAATGATGCTTGATCTTGCATGTAGTAATAAGTTCACCCGATCATAACTCGCATTTCCACGTTCCATAATGTTAAACAAGTTACCAATTGCAAACATTGGCCAAATTAACATAGTGATATATGAAATGAAGGAAACCAATTGCCCAATATTAATAACATTATGAACTACAAAAGATCCTCCCAAAACAAGTGTAATCATGTATGAAACACCGATCAAAACGGTTGTCATTGGATTAAACAGTGCATCAAGCATATTAACTTTTCGGTTAATTTGAATCGTTTCATCAACTAACCGCTTAAAATCAGCAATATCTTCCTTATCCTGACCGAGCGATTTGATGACCTTAATTCCCATAATACTTTCTTGTGTCTTATTGTTCAGACGAGAAAAAGCTGCCTGTGATTTACGAAACGCAATATGAATTTTTGTACCTAAATAGCCCGCACTGATTGCTAACAATGGAAATGGAATCATCGCTAATAAAGTGAGTCGCCAATCTACAAGGGTCATCATGGCAATAATGGTTGTAATACCGGTAATAATAGAATCCGCAAACGATAATATTCCAGAACCAGCAACCTGTTGGATCGCCTGAAGATCATTTGTCGCATGTGCCATCAAATCGCCGGTTCGGTGTTCTTGATAAAACGTTTGATCCATTTGCATATAATGCGTAAATAAGTGGCTTCTTAACGTCTTTTCAAGTCTTGCCGCGCCGCCAAAAATTCGTGCACGCCAAATATAGCGAAAAAGATACTGTAAGACTCCCACCGAAGCAAGAATTACTAACGATATCGCTAACGAAACCCCAGTTAAGCCCTTGGTACTTATTTCTTGAACTAAATTACCAATAATTTTTGGTGGTACAACATTTAAAATAGCAACAAGCAACAAGAATAGTACGCCAATTAAATAATTCCATTTTTCTATTTTAAAAAACCAAGCTAATTTACGAAAAATTGACACGATTTACCCTCCTACTAATTAACTTCTGTTATCTCCTCCAAATTTTGGCAACAAAAAAAGGACAAAAATAATCTTTGTCCTTTATCACTCATAAAATTGTTTGAAACTACTTTTGATGTTTTGCTTGATTCTGCATAGAGTTCATCATTTGATGTAACTTTTTTTGCGATGGTTTTTGTCCCATTTGCAACATCATAGTCCGCAACATTTCTTCATTGATCGGAGGATTATTTTTAAGATAACTTTCCATATATTTACGAGCAGCAAAAAATCCACCGACTGCTCCAAGTAATAATGCAATAATAACGATTACAATCCAAATTCCAGTTGACAAAGTCCTAACCTCCTAACAAATATGTATACTAATTCATAGTACACAAAATTATTCCAAAATAAAAGAGGTAGTCTCGATTTATTTCTTAATACCTCTTATTTTAACATTAATTTTAAATAAGAAAAGATTAAAGTAAAATTATAAAACAAAAAATAGAGTCTTTAATCATTTCTTAAACCCTTTTTACGTTGTACTTTTTTGACCTTTTCTGGAGTGACTTCCTTGCCACTCTTATCGAAAACACGCATCATCTCAACTTGGCTTTTAAAACCCTCACGAAATCGTTTCAGATATTTCTGGCGTAATTCTTTACGCTCAATGATTTCAAGATCGGTTAAGCCTTCATTTTTTGCTTTATGTGCCAGCTCGTTGATTCGTTGGATTAATTTTTGAAATTCTTTATCTTCTGTCATTTTTTCACTCCCGATTTCTTTATTCATAATATTACACTGTTACACTCATTTTTTCAAAAAATTAAACCGAACATTCGTTTGAATCCACCAAAAAGCTATGTTAAAATGAGAACAAGAAAATGCGAGGTGCCCAATATGTCAAAATCTTCAGAAAGCAAACAAGTCGCTGTACTTCGATACATATATGATAAGGTAAACGAAAAAGGATATCCGCCAACTGTTCGAGAAATTGGCGAAGCAGTCTCTCTTTCATCAACATCCACAGTGCATGGACACATTGAAAGGCTCCAAAAAAAGGGACTCCTACAAAAAGATCCCACAAAACCAAGAGCTTTAGAAATTACCCCTCTTGGCCTTGAGGAACTTGGCGTAAGTGCCACGCCACATAAAATTCCGGTTTTAGGTACTGTGACAGCCGGTGTCCCAATTTTAGCGGTTGAAGAAGCAACCGACTTCTTTCCACTTCCGCCAGAATTTGAACACGAGGATGGCGAACTATTTATGTTGACCATTCGTGGAGAAAGTATGATTCAAGCAGGAATTTTAAATGGCGATCAAGTAATTGTCCGTAAACAAACATCGGCAGATAACGGTGATATTGTCATTGCAATGACTGACGAAAATGAAGCAACTTGTAAAAGATTCTTCAAGGAATCAGATCATATTCGCTTACAACCAGAAAATGATACGATGGCACCTATTATTCTTAAGAATGTTAGCATTCTTGGCCGAGTAGTGGGATTGTATCGCGATCAAATATATTAGATTTAAAATAAAAAGTTCCGCGACTTTTTCATCGCGGAGCTTTTTATTCACGCTATTTTAGTTCTTATCAAAATGGTGAAGTGCTAACCAACGAGCTGTTTGTCGAATATTTTCCTGACCATTTTGAATAGTCCTTTGTGACTCTGGTACTTCGTCATTAATATTTTTGATTAATCTGATATTTTGGGGAAGGTCAACTAAATCTGCAGCCACTTTGCCCGCTAAAATTACAATTTGACAATTTGAATTCCATTTCAAACTAGCTTTTGCGATACCAAAAGGAACCTTGCCACTTCTTGATTGAGTATCAAAAGAACCTTCACCAGTTATTACAAAATCTGCATCTTGGCATAGTTTCTCAAACTGAGCTACTTCTAACATTTTGTTAATCCCTGATACAAGTTTAGCATCAAAAAAGGTTTTTAGACCAAAGCCCAGCCCACCAGCGCTGCCAGTTCCCCAATCATTAGTATAATCAGTACCCAGATCTCGTTTCACAATTCTCGATAAATGAGCCAAATTATTTTCTAATTTTATTATCATATTGGGGGTGGCTCCTTTTTGAGGTCCAAATATTTTGGAAGCACCATTTTCCCCTAACAAGGGATTAGCAACATCGTTAAACACTAAAATCCGTGGTAAAGAACTTAAATTCTGTGGCTTTTCAATTTTCGTTAATTGTGCCAACCCCTGATTACCAGAAGCAATTGGTCTATCTTGATCATTATAAAAGTGATAACCAAGTGCAGTTGCCGCACCAACTCCGCCATCATTAGTAGCACTACCACCAACACCCAGAAAAATTTCTTTAGGTTTATATTTTAAACAAGCTTGAATTAATTGACCAGTACCAAAGGTAGACGTTTTTAACGGATTTAGTTCTTCTGGTTTTAAATGTTCTATACCACTTGCCGAAGCCATGTCGATCACAGCTATTCTTCGCGTTGTGTTAATTCCAAATTGAGCATCTATGGGACGTCCCAACGCATCTTTGACCTGAACTTTATGAATAGTACCGCCTAATTGAGTCATCAGAACAGACATGGTACCCTCACCACCATCCGCCATTGGCAAAGGAATACAATTTAAATGACTGTCTATTGATTTTAAACCATTAATTATTTGATCGGTTGCCTGTTTTGCAGTCATACTATTTTTAAAAGAATCAGGAGCTACAATAATTTTCATCGAAAGGCCTTCATTTAAAATGTTTTTTTATTTTATTAGCACGAATAAACTGAATTGGAAGACAGTTTGTTGCCTCAACAACTGTATTATACTGAATTAATGAGGCTTTGTAACGATCCTGATAATTAATTTGCAGAATTTCAACTACCAATTTTGTTCTTAAGATATTGATAATCTTTCCAATAAACGGAAAATCTAAATCATCACATTTTCGACATTTTATTAACATTCCTACTTTGAATTTAGTCAGCATTTTTATCGCCACCAATTATTAATATATATTCATGATAACAATTAGTTTTGTGTGTAAACAACAAATATGGCTCGTATTCATATTGTAGTTTTGCTTGGTTTGCGTGATAATTAAAGAAAATGATCAGTAAGGGGAATTTATATGTTATTTTTGTTCATTATGGCAATCATTGCACTTATTTTATCCATACTTCGACTAAGTATGGTGATTCAAAACAGCGAACGTTTATTTTCACCAATTCTATTCACCGTGGTTTGTTTGGGATTAATTATCTATAGTGGATTTAATTTACCTTTTTGGCAAAAATCAAAATCTAGTACACAAAACACAACATCCACTTCTATACAAACAAAAGCAAATTCTTCTAAGAGTTTTTCTAGTACTTTTTCCAGTGCCGGTAAAAATGCTTTTCCAGATGAAACAACAAAGCAGAAAAAAGCTGCTCAGTCTGTCAAAGAAAACAACATTTTGAAATCTTTACAAAAAAACTATACAGGAACGGGTACAGTTAGTTTCAACAAATCAGACAAGGCATTCTATGTAAAACCAACCAATAAACAGTTTGTGAGTTCCTTAAAGTCCTTAGTCAAAACACCGTCAAACGCTAAGTCTGCTAATTTTGATCAGATAGCCACTAATTTCAAAAAACTTTCTCTATCTATAAAAAAGAATTTAGGCAGTAATTATTCTGTATCCCTAATGAATCCAAATGATAATTCCAAGCCACTTTTGACCGCTAAAGATGGTACAATTACTTACAACTATTTTAAATAATTAAAAAAGATCAATCTGATAAAAATTGTCAGATTGATTTTTTTAACGACTTCGATACTGTCTTTGTTGATTTTTTTGACCGCTTAAATAGAATTTGGCATCGTCTGCCTGGTAGTCCGTTTCAAAGTCTGTATTAGTCAGTGGCATTTGTGAAGCAAACATCTTTTCGTAGACGGGAATTTCTAATTCTTCTCGTTGTGACAAGATTTTAGTGATTATTGGTATATTTAAAGCATCTTTAAAATTCGGTTGAACAGTCGTCACATAGAACTCGCCTTCTGCTCCAGATCCATAACTAAACAGACCGATTTTTTGACCAGCATTCAAACTTTCACTATTAATCAACAATGACAACAGACTCAAATAAAGCGAACCGGTATAAAGATTTCCCACTTCCCGATTAAACATTCGTGAATACTCAAACTCTCGTAATAATTGATTTGCATGTATTTCACTGGTTTTCGATAAAATAGCTCTTAAGGCTTTTAAACCCATTTTTGTATAGGGAAGATGAAACACAATTGCTTGTAACTCAGAAATCTTTAAATTGGTTTGTTTTTGATATTGCGTAAAGGTTCGTTGAAAAAAATCAATGTACTGTTGTGATGAATACTTACCGTCAACTAGTGCTTGAGTTTCATATAAAGGTCGCCAAAAGTCCATAATGTCTGCCACATAATGAGCCGACCCTTCTTCAATGCTTAAAATTGCAGGATTAGCACTAATAATCACCGCCATGGCACCACCACCTTGAGTGGGCTCTCCCGGAGTATGCAAACCATACCGGGCAATATCTGCACCTATCACTAATACCTGACTATCTGCATGCGCTAATACATGATCTTTTGCCAATTGAACACCAGCGGTCATAGCATAACACGCTTGTTTTAGTTCCACACTTTGAACTGTATTGGGTAATTTCAGTAGGTGTTGAAGATAAATTGCCGCCGACTTAGAATTGTCGATACCAGATTCAGTACCAAACAAAATAAGATCAATTTTTTGACGATTATCATCATCAATAATTTGATCGGCTGCATTAGCCGCCATGGTTACCGCATCCTGCGAGTTTGGAATCACTGCCTGCTTGCGTTGACCAATTCCAATTAGATATTTGTTAGGATCTTCATTTCGTGCACGAGCCAATTTAGCCATGTCTACATACCATTTTGGTGTATAAAATCCAATTCTATCTATTCCAACTTTCACGTTCATTTACCCTCCGCCATTTTTCTGTAAACATAAAACTTTTGTATTTATTTTAACATATAAAAAGATTCCGCTTTGAATCTGATATCAGACATTTAAAAAAGCTTAAATTAGTGATTCACATATATAAAGCGTTTACTTCGACTTTTTTCCTTAAAAAACTTACGAGAAGAAAAAATTTATGCTAGTGTAATCACTTGTCTGATAAAAAAGTAAAGGAGTTTTTAATTATGTCGGAAAGTTCTGCGAATAATACCGCCGCTCCATCAGCGGCAGTCCCCGTCAAACATCCCATGCTTGCCATGATGGGCATGTTGATTGGTGGTTTTGTCGGAATGCTAAGTGAAACCTCACTTAACATTGCCTTACCAAGCCTGATGGTTAAGCTAAACGTTAGTGTTGGTACCGTTCAATGGTTAGTAACTGGTTACATGTTAATCATTGGGATTGTACTACCACTTTCAAGTTTACTTACCAAATGGTTTTCAACACGTCAACTTATCATCTTTGGATTAGTTGATTTTATGGTTGGTGCTATTATTTCAGCTATTGCACCAAGTTTCACTGTTTTACTAATTGGTCGTATGATTCAAGGAATCGCCACTGGTCTGGTGTTACCATTGATGTTTACGGTCGCAACCTTAATTTTTCCACCCTATAAGTTAGGTACGGCAATGGGATTAATTGGTTTAGTAATTATGTTTGCCCCAGCAATTGGCCCGACTTTATCAGGGATAATTTTAGGAGTCCTTTCCTGGCGCTGGATTTTTTGGTTGTTTGTGCCATTTTTGTTGATTGGTACTTTTTTTGCCATCAAATATCTACCAAACGTCAATAAGCTCACCAAACCAAGAATTGACGTTTTTTCAATCTTATTATCAACAATCGGTTTTGGTGGTTTGGTCACGGCAGTCAGCATGGCAAGTAATTATGGTTGGGGTTCAGCCACCGTGTTGATTACCTTAGTTGTTTCACTGCTAGTACTTGTTGCTTATATCTATCGACAATTACACTCTAATGCACCAATTTTAAACTTTCATGTTTTTGAACGTCCCAACTTCAGAATTGGTGCCATTCTGGTTATGTTAGATTTTGGCATTATTCTTTCTTCAATGTACTTATTACCAATGTTTTGGCAAAACGGTCTCGCTATTGCTGTTGCATTAACTGGGGTTGTTATGTTACCTGGCGGTGTTGTGAATGCAATATTCTCAGCAATTTCAGGACGAATTTATGACCGTTTTGGTGCCCGTTTGTTAGCATTACTGGGCTTTTTAATTGTGATTATCGGTGTCGTCATGTTACTATTTACGACTTCCCATTCAGCCGTTTGGTACGTTATTTTGGCCCATATTGTAATCATGATTGGCGCCCCATTAGCCATGTCACCAACGCAAACGTTTGGTTTAAATGCTTTGGACGCGCATACTGCTGGCGATGGAAGTACAATTATGAATACCTTTCAACAAATTATTGGTGCAATTTCGACTGCAGTTGCCACAAGTTTGCTTGGTCTTGGACAACATGCCTCTTCAGCACCTTTAAATTCACAAAACGCCTTTACAAATGGCGTTCATTTCGGTTTGTTTTTCCCATTGATACTGGCTATCGTTGCATTTTTACTTTCGTTCACTATTAATGATAAAACCGAAACTAAATAGAAAAATGCGTTTATTCACAAAAAACTATAAAGTGCCTCACAATCATTAGACTATTTATCTAACAATTATGAGGCACTTTATTTTGAATAAATGTTTTTATTAATTTTGATAATGATAGTACATAATTTTTAGACCGTCCAAAATGACTGTCGAAACCAAAACAACCACTATAACCAATAAGACAAAGTTTAAAGACAAATAAACTGTCTAAATTTCCCAATGATTCAATAAAATCTGCTAAAATATACATGAAAGACCTGTATCCTTTCCTTTAATCTTCGTCGATTAAAAGGCTACAGGTCTTTTTCTCTATATTCAACTCAAAATGAATATTCCTAGAATTTTATTGACAATCTAGGAAAACCTTACACTAACAAATTAAGGCGCCAAGGCTGACAGCCATGATCCCAATAACCAAGGAAAACAGGATATATTCAACCGCCATCCGATAGCGACGTTCCTGAAGTAAAACCATTGTTTCAAGACTCATTGTAGAGAACGTAGACAGGCCACCACAAAAACCGATGGCCATGATCGCATACCAATTACTACTCTCTAAAGTAGTTGCTGCTAAAAAGCCTATCACAAAACATGCCAAAATGTTAATTATCAGTGTTCCAAACGGAAAATAGGAAGGTATCCGTTTTTTAATAATTTTTGTTAATTCATATCTGGTAATAGCACCGACACTTGCCCCTACCCCAATCAAACTAACGGTCATCATTTGGCATCCTCCTTTTGTGGATATATCTTTTCACCAAATTTGATTCCCAACCAAGCACCAATTATGCCGCTCAGAATACTTGCCGTGAGATAAACAAAGCTCAACAGATAATGATGATTTCCTAATAATTTAAATATTTCTAACGAAAATGAGGAGAAAGTTGTGAACGCACCAATTAATCCAGTTCCCAGCCCCAAAGTTAATCTTTGCGAGACTCGTTCATTTAAACTCCAAGTGGTGGTTAACAAGGCTAATAAAAAGCTGCCCAGAACATTAATTAAAAAAGTGGCAATCGGGAAATTATCCAATGAAGGAATTAATTGATCAAGTTCATATCGCAAGATACCACCTATAAAAGCAAATACGCCAATAATTAATTCATCCATTAAACTGCCTCTTCTCTAATTTACTGCAAAACATAACCTCAAGTTTATCAAAAATCTCTGTTTATGAAAAGGCTGAAAGTTTTCATAAATGTTTCATAGTTTCAAAAAAGAACTGTATTAGTGTTTGACCATTGATATAGTCCACACTAATGCAGTTCTTTGTCACATTTCTATTAAGGAGAGTACAGGATTTGAACCTGCGCGCCGGTATTAGCCGGTTCGCCGGATTTCGAGTCCGGTGCATTACCACTCTGCCAACTCTCCAAAGTACTGAACCAGTATACCAAAAAATTGTACACTTGGCAAAAATTAGTCAATTGTAAATACTATTAATTGCCATCAAACCTATAATGCGCGTAAAATGAGAACCATAAATATGACTATAGGAGAATAAAATGTATCAGTTACTAACAGATTCAGCCGTTGACCTGCCTTATCAACTTCTTGCGGATAATGATGTAAAATTTATCTCCATGCACGTGACAATTGATGGAAAAGAATCTATCGATGATCTAGAACATAACTTTGATTTACCAAAATTTTATCAACAAATTGCAAACGGCGTGATGCCTTCAACCACACAAATTAATATCGGGCAATTTATTGAATTTTTTAAACCTTTTGTGAAGGCCAATGTACCTATTTTGTATCTTGGCTTTTCTTCTGGCTTAAGTGGCACCTTCAACAATGCGCAACAGGCTAAAAGAATGCTAGTTCATGCCTATCCGGAAGCAAAAATCGTCCTTGTGGATTCTTTAGCAGCGTGTTGTGGACAAGGTCTCATGCTGTTAGATGCAATTGACAAGCAAAAAGCAGGCATGAAAATTGACCAACTTGCGGATTGGTTAACCGAGAATCGTCTATATTATCATCAATGGTTTACCGTAAATGATCTCAATTATCTGTATCATGGTGGTCGTGTTTCGCGGACATCTGCAACTTTGGGTTCTCTTTTACAAATTAAACCAGTTATGGACGTGGATACTTTTGGCCACTTACGACCAGTTAAGAAAGTACGCACACGGCGACGGTCACTTGAGGCACTAGCTTCAAATACCGTGAGAGATCTAAAAAACACTGTAAATCCTCGAATTCTGATCGCAACTAGTGATGATAATAAGGCGGCTAGGACAGTGCAAACACAAATTCTGCGGCATATTCCAAACGCACAAATCTCACTGGAACACATTGGTCCCACTATTGCTAGCCATACCGGTCTAGGGTGCGTGGCAGTCTTTTCATTTGGAAAAACTAAACGTAAATAAAAATGCTACCTAAGTTCAGTGAGGTAGCATTTTTCATTCGAATTTATTTTCTTGTGTTGTCCTTACTTAGCCAGTCTCGATTTAGTCGCCCTTTTCCAGTATAGTTAGTATTTATCTTTTGCGCATCTAGCCCGCTATCTTTAAAAAGTTTTCGCATTTCTTCAGCCATATCGGCCTGCCAATTGGGGTTACTTCTTCTTTGATGGGAATACTTTTGACCAATTTCACGTTGTTTCTTTCGGAAATCTCGTAAATCAACATTGGAAAACTCTAAATACTTATCCTGATTTGCCGGTGAGAGTTGAGTAACCTCTTCCAGATCAGAATGATCATCCCGATTAAAAACGAATGAAATTAGCGGCAAAGTTAAATAGCACCATAAAGCCCAATTTGGCTCGAAATATGCCAAAATTAAAACGGCCACGTTAATCATACCCAAAGAGTTGCTATGATTCAGATAAATCTTATTAAATATTTTCTTGATGTCGATCGTATCATTATATTTTTGGTGAATAACCGAATAACTGACAAGCATAAACAGACCATTGACAATAAACGTCAGAATACCGTACGCCATAACCGTGTGACGATTGGTATCGACAGTAATCAACTTAGTAAATGTCGGTGTTAAGGACAAAAAGGCTAAGAAAATAAATTCTAAAATAAAAACATGATTATTCATAGTCTCTGCATCGTTATAAAGAATTGAATGTTGGTACCAGATGTTAGCAACAAAACAAAAACTAATGAAGAAAATTCCGATCGCCTTACCAAATTGTAAATATTCTGCTAAGGAATCATGCTGTGGCATTGGCAACTCCAACACCATAATCGTAATAATAATTGCAATTACGGCATCACTAAACATGTCCAGTCGTTCTTTTAGTTTTTCCATTATGTGCTGCTTCCTTTTCTGTATACTAATTTCAATATTCGTAAAATTAAACCTCATATGATTACAGTTCTAGAATACCCAAACACCTTATTTTCAGCAACTGCTCAGGTACAATTTTGAATCCTTAACTAGATTAATTAACCCGCAAATTGGTTTTCTACATATTCATGATACAACGGTAATGACTTAATCAGTTCTTGATGGGTTCCATGACCACTAACTTTTCCATCTTCAATAAAATAAATTTGATTAGCATCTACAATCGTGCTTAACCTATGAGCAATGACCAACGTGGTTCGGTTATGCATCAGTTTTTCCAACGCCTTTTGTACCATCATTTCAGATTCAGAATCTAAACTAGCCGTTGCTTCATCAAGCATGAGGATCTTGGGATCACGTAGAAATGCACGCGCAATGGCAATTCTCTGTCGTTGCCCACCTGAAATTTTAACACCTCTTTCACCTACTTGCGTGTCCAAACCATTTTCCATCTGTTCTACAAATTCTTTCGCATAGGCCATTTCAAGTACGTTCCAAAGTTGATCATCAGTATATTTACCTTTCAACCCATAAGTCAGATTATATCGAATGGTACCACTCATCAATTCAGCATTTTGACTAACTAATCCGATTTGATTGCGCCAATCTGTTAACTTAACATCTTCAATTGAAGTATCCCCAATTTTAATTTCACCTGCTGCCGGTTGATAGTAACGTTCCAACAAACTAAAAATAGTCGACTTTCCACCACCCGATGGACCTGCGAATGCAATTACAGTATTGGGTTTGGCAACAAATGAAACGTCTTGTAGAGCTGCTTTCCCTTTTTTATAAGTAAAGCTCAAATGTTTAACTGTTAATGTTTTGCCTTGTGCATCAACTGACTGACCTTCATCTTGAATTTCTTCTGTAGCTTCTAATAGTTCTTGAATTCTTGCAGTTGAACCACTTGCTTTAGCCATGCTGGTAAAAAACTGTCCCATGATCGCAAATGGTCCAATCATTTGAACTAAATACATAAAAAATGATATTAGCGTTCCAAAGCTCATTGTTCCTTGTGCCACTCGACTAGCTCCATAGATTAAAATACCAATCATCATCCCCATCATAACCATTTGCATGACAGGACCAGAAACGGAATCATAAATAGCTTCCTTAAGACCAATTTTATATAATTTATGAATTTTTTGATCTCCAGCATTTTTCTCTACATTTTCGGCCGTTGAAGCTTTCACCAAACGAATTTCGCCCATCGTTTCACTAACTTCGCCATTAAACTCAGCTAACGTATCCTGTCTAGCATGGGCAATTTTACGTGATTGGTTGGCAATAGGTAAAATGCAACGAACTACTAAAGGAACACCGATAAACATGATCAACGTCATTTTCCAATCCATAACTAACATCAAAACCAAGGCACCAACTAATTGCAGAATTGATGTGACCATATTGGGAACTGAATTAGCCAATAGATCTTTAACCTGTGAAGTGTCATTGACTAATCGTGAAGAAATTTCGCCTGATTTTGTTTCATCAAAATAATCGACTGGTAGTAACAAAACTTTTCTCCATAAAAATTGGCGTAAATTACTAACGACATTTTCTCCAAAGAAGCCCAAAATTGCCCCTGATCCAGAGCTAATTAGCGCACTCAAAACAAATAAAACTATTGCTAGAACAATTAAGTTCATATTAAGACTATGATTTAATTGATTGATTAACTGCTGAGCAACTTTGGGAACAATTAATTGCATTCCAGTTGCAATTAATCCTAGCAAGAGTCCAATCCCCAATTGCCAAAATCGTGGTTTAATCTCCTTAATCAAATGGGCAAAACTTTTAAAATTAAATTTCGTTTGTTTAGAACTTTTGTTTAGTGCTTGAAGACTCAAACTTCTGTTTTGCATCTCGATTTATCTCCCTTTTACCTTATTATTAATTCTCATCATGAAAGTTAAAACCTTGAGGAAACTTTCGATGATTTAAGGGACTAAATCCCCGAGAAGAATTAAAAAATTCTGACCATTTTCGTTTATCGTCCCACTTAGGCGCATTGTTTTCTAAATCAATCAATAGTTTTCTTAAAAGTCCATCTAATTGTTCCTGTTCATCGTTAGTTAGTGATTCGAAAAAGGAATCCGATAAATCATTTTTTAATTTTTTCGATTTTTCAATTGCATCTCGTCCTTCAGTTGTTAACGAAATGAAAGTAACGCGTTTATCTTCAGGAGAATTTGTCTTCTTTACCAGTCCATCCTCTTCTAACTTGCTCACTAACACACTAGCCGAACTAGGACGAATGTCCAGTTTTTCCACAATCTGCGAGTTTGTCAATGGTTCTTGTTGTGCCAATAATCGCAAGACACGTAATTGACCGCGTTGATTTGATTCTTGACTGTCTTCTGTTTGACTGCTTCTAATTGCAGCTCCCACAAAAAATCGCTGTTGAAATAAATGACCAAATAAATTTAATAATTCTTGAGAGTCTTTTGCCATGTTGAATACCTTCTTTTTTTATTTAGTTAGTTTCACGGGTACTGTAACTAACAAAATACATTCTAATTACTTAGTTAGCTTTTGTCAACATAAAACTAACTATTCAATTGCCGTCTTTTTCATATTAGTGTACACTAATATGTAGAGGAGATGAGAATCATGAGTATTGCTCAACAAAAACTGATTCATGCTTTAAACAATGATGTCAGGTTAGCCATTTTAGAAAATTTAAAAAATGGTGCTCAAAACGTTACAGAACTAACAAACAAAATTGATTCAAGTCAATCGAATATTTCTCAACATTTGGCCTGTTTACGCGATTGTGAGTTAGTTAAGCAAACACGAAAAGGTAAATTTTATTATTATCAACTTGCCAACCCTAATATTATTCAACTTTTAACTGAACTGGATCGGGTTATCGACAGCCTGAACTGGCCAGAGAAAACTATTTCGGTAGCTTGTAAAAGTAATATGCCTTAATCAGCGGAAAAGGAGTTATAGATGACAAAAATAATTCTATCTGGCGTAACTGCCTACATCTCAACTAGCATTGACTATTTAATTATCTTAATGTTAATTTTTTATCGCACAAAATCCAAAAAAGAAAGAATAACAGTTTTCTTAGGTGATTTGCTTGGAACCACTGTATTAGTCACACTGGCCTTGATTTTAGCCTTTGTTCTCCATTTTATTCCCGCTGATTGGATCCTTGGTCTCTTAGGACTCATCCCCATAGTTATGGGATTAAAATTACTTACTGACGATGACGACAACACAAGTACCATTGTGAATCAGACTCTTACCACTCATCGAAGTTTGCTTTTAAATGTCATGATTATTACAATTGCCACTTGCGGAGCAGACAATATTGGTATTTATGTTCCTTTTTTTGTCACTCTTTCAATTTCCGAACTACTCATTGTTTTACTGACATTTGTTGTTATGTTGACATTTTTTTGTTATTTTGGCTATCTATTAGTAAAAGTTCCGGCAATCGCTAACCTATTAGAAAAATATGGTCGATGGATTACAGCAGCTGTTTACATTTTACTTGGTATCTACATCATGTTAGAAAGTGGCACTTTTACAAAACTTCTCACTTTATTATAAAAACGGGCCTAAAAATTTTTGCTTTTTCTGGTTAGGTATTAGTTAATTTAATTCCAATAATGCTCACAACTAATAATCCGACAAACATCCATGTCAATGGCGACAGTCGATCTTGAAATAAAATTACCCCAATAATAATGCTGCCTACTGCACCAATTCCAGTCCAAATAGGATAAGCAATACTCAAAGGCAAAATTTTAGTTGCCCGCGATAAAAAATAAAAACTTAAAATCATGCCAATAACTGTGAGAACTGTAAAACCAATTTTTGTAAAACCTTGGCTGTATTTCATCGTTGTCGCCCACAAAGTTTCGAATAGACCCGCAATAATTAATTCAATCCAAATCATGTTTTTTCTCCTAAAAAAACGCAATTGTAAACTTCTTCACTTGACCTTACGAAGTTTATAATTGCGTTTCTGCACCCGGTGGCGCTTTTTATTATTTTAATCTGTTCATTGTAACACAAAATTCATAGCTAACTAAACTAAAATTTGCTTGTACAACCAATAACCAACTGCAAAAGTTAAAATATCAGCGATTGGTTGGGCAATAATTACACCAGTGTAACCAAACAACGCTGCCAAACTAACAATCGAAATACCAAAAATGATTCCCTGACGAGAAATCGACATTATCAAAGCCCCCATTGCTTTACCAGCAGACTGAAAAATAGTGGTAAATACAAGGATGGCCCCAGTTAACGGAGCCGTGGCCAGTAACAAACGAAGCATAGTCGTTCCCATTTTAATAATCGCTGTATTATGCATAAATAATGCCATCAATTGTGGTGCAAAGATCATCAGTATCACTGCACAAATTAACGCATAAACGACTTCAATCACAAAATCAAATTTAACAACCGCTTTAAACCGATCTGTATCTCCAGAACCATAATTATAGCCTATTAATGGTTGTGCTCCAAATGCAAATCCCACCATTATTAACATAACCACCATATATATTTTCAGGACAATTCCCATCGCTGCAATAGCGTTAGCACCATATGGAGCCAAATAATTGTTTAAAAGCATTATTCCAAAACTTTGCATAAAGTTAGTCAAAGAAGCCGGAATCCCAATATTTAATACGTCTTTAATTGCTTTTTTTGAAACATAAATTTTTTTTATTGATAAGGAAAGGATCTGGCAGTCCTTTATCATGAAAATAACAAGTAGTGATGTATTAACGACATATCCAATTACATTTGCTAAACCAACACCGAGGGCTCCCCAATGAAAACTGAAAAGAAAAATTGGATCCAAGACAATTGTTAATATTGTACCTGAAAGTGTCGCAATCATTGATTTAGTCGCTAAACCTTCTGTTCTAATGATGTTACCCGGAACTAGTGAAACAATGATAAATACGGAACCAAGTGCAATCATTCTGTAAAAATCTGCCGCATATTGATAGGTTTGCGAAGTCACACCCATCAATCCCAGTATCGGACGTTCAAAAACCAACATAACAAGCGTCAATACCAGACTAAATACAATAGCACTATAGAAACAAAAACTACTAAGATGTGCACTGTCAACATGCATTTTTTTGCCCAATAACCGTGAAATTGCCGCACTACCGCCCAAACCGAAAATATCACCAATGGCCAACATAAAAGAGAACAAAGGTGTACCTAAAGCAATTCCAGCCACTAAGTCTGCATTCCCTGTTTGAGCCACAAAAAAGGTGTCTGCCAAATTATATATCATACTAGCAACCATTCCTAAAACCACAGGAAGTGCTAGTTTCATATATACTTTTGGAATCGGTGCATGTGCGAATAAATAATCTAAATTCATAAAATAATTCCTCAGTTTCATAAGTTTCATAAAAAAATCCCCAGCCAAATTAGCTTTTGACACAGCTAACTGCCTTGGGGTTTAATAATTAATTTATGTTACTATTCTTAGATTAACATTGTTTTTTACCTTTGTCTATCTACTTTGAAACCGTTTTAAACGATCACTTTAACACTTTATACTAAAGTTAAATCACAAAAAAGGGTACGCATAACACTGAAGACAAAATGAACGCTAACCATTTATTTCAAATGTCATTTAACAAAACTTATCCAAAAATTGAATTACCGCTTTAGCCGCCAATCGCCCTGAATTCCAAGCAAAGGCACAACTAATTCCCTCCAAAGTGGGATAAGAAGTATCATACATGCCACTAGCATCATTACCAGTAACATATGCACCTTTAATTGGTTGTTTATTTTGTTTCAAAGCTTCCAGTTTAGCATTCGTTTCAACCCCACCAATGGTCCCTAGAGATGTTGAACGCGCCTTAATTGCATAAAATGGTCCTTTAGCAAGAGAAAATTGTAAATACTTATTGGGTTTATAAAAATCAGTATCTTCTTTTTGATTAACAAGCGAATTATAATGTTGAATTGTCTTTGCAAAATTCTGACGAGAAACGTGGATTTGATCCGCTAACTCATCAAGTGTTTCAGCTCGCCAACCGGCTTCTTTTTGAATGGCTTCTTCTAGATCAGCATCAATTTGAGAAAATGGTCCAACTTTGTGTGTGACCTGTTTATGGCTTAGGCTTGCAAAAGTTCGTTCAAATGAATCTGTCCAGTTAAGTGAATGTTCCGAAATGTAATCCACAAATTGTTGATCTAAAATAATATAGTAGTAACCACCAGCTGTGTACGTGGCATTTCCCCACAAAGCAAAATCGTAACAAACACTCTCGTCTACAAAGCGTTTACCAGCCCCATCAACCCATAAGAATGGTAAGTTTGTTAATGAGAAAATCGTCTCATTATGCCATTTATGATTTTGAGGAGAAATGACTGAAGCTGCATGGTTCTCAAACACTCCCATATGGCGAGTATCTGCGCCTAATTCCGCTAGCATTTTTATGCCATCTCCAGTAGCTTTCCGTTCTCCCATGCTGTACAGATTGGTCGGATCAATAGTCAAATAACTTTTTACGAGACCTTGATTGCCAATAAAGCCACCATCCGCAACAACCACTGCTGAACACTCAATGATAAAATCCTGTTTTTCTTGATGAACCTGAATACCACTAATTTGATCATCTTTTTGAATAAGCTTGGTGCCGGCTGTTTTTAAAAGGAGACGCCCACCATGAGACTTAAAATTTTGCATAAGACGATCAAAACCCGCAAATTTATCAATGTACTGATGATAAACCTTGGGATGACCTTGGTGAACTTCTTGCGTATTGTTCACGAGCTCTGTTTTTAGTCCTCTTTTTTCTAGCCAATCAATTGTGGAAGCTGATTCTTCAAGAATTGCCTTAACTAACCCCAGATTGCTTCGATAGTGGGTGTAGTTGGCCAACTCTTGATAAGCTTGTTTGATCGTATATTCAACACCGGCAGCCTTTTGTTGCGCACTTTCAACCGCAAAAAGTCCTTGAGCGCCAAACATCCCCGCACCACCGAATTTATCACCCTTTTCAAGCATGATAACTTTGGCACCTGCTTCGGCTAAACTAACACCAGCTGCAATACCAGCAGCTCCGGCTCCAACAATTACAACGTCGGCTTCCATAATTTAAGATCTCCTTCTTAAGAATTTTATTAGCTTTCTTAGGTATTCCATCTTTAGTGTAACAAAACATGTTGATGAAAGGCAGACATTAATTACAATTTATTTCAAACTAGGCCTACCAATAATGTAGACATCCGGTCTTCAAAATAGTAGTAATTGAATCAAAAAAGTTCTCGGTAACGTACACGTCCAGCAAAATTGCCGCGCGAATCATCGAGAACTTTTAAGCTTATGAACAATTTGATTTCTTTTTTTAATACATTGCCGCTTCAATATTCATGATTTTCCAGTCAGCGGCGGCAATCTTTTCTACATGTAAGGTCAATTGTAGTGGCCAAGTATTGCGACTACCATGAATACTAGCATCAACTTTACTTTGACCAATTAAATCTGCTTGGCGACTATTTTTCATATTCACTGTTACAGCTTCTTCGGTTGAAGAAAAATATTGCATTTGTTTTGTCTTAATTTCTTCCAACCATTTTTGCTTACTTTGAACCATTCCCGTCATGTGAGTTAGCTGAAAATTATCATCTAACAACATTCCAAGCTGTTCAACGTCTCCGGCCACCATATACTGATTATGCTCCCGATATAACTGAATAATCTGTAATTCATCATCATTTCCCATATTTTTCATCCCTTATCGACATCAATCAATACCACATTTGCTTAGACATTACGGACGATTAATCCCTAAACTATCACGCGACCCAAATTTGTCATCATGAGCTAAACGAACAACTAAATCAGCAATACTTTTTCTAGAAACATCATGACCACCAAATGGTTCTCTTCTTTTAGTTATCTGATAATTCGTATCGTCACCATTATCAAACCATCCTGGTCTAATAATTGTATAGTTTAAGTCTGAGGCTTCAATCACATCAGCAGCATCGCGATAATTTTGTAAAACAGGATTTGACGCCAAATTACCGTTGGCCTCAACAGAAGTTGGAATCTCATTATAAATTCCCATCGAAGTAATAAATAAAAGGCGCTTCACTGCTGATTGATCCATTGCGTTTACTAACGAGGTTGCCATTTGGCCTAAATTACCACTTAACGCGGCAAATACTGTATCTTGCCCCTTCAATGCCTTGAGTAAAGTACCTTTGTCTGTAACATTACCAGTGATTGCATTTTCCCGACTTGCATCCAGCTTTCCCAAACGACGTGTATTTCTAGCCATTAATGTTAATTTATCAGTAGTGTTTTCCAGAAAATATTTTCGAGTTGCACTACCAACTGAACCTGTTGCACCAATTATCAATACATTTGCCATTACTAAGTCCTCCTTGAGATTCAATTAAATTACCTGATTTTGTGGATCTAAAACCAACGATTCTGACAACAAGATCTCGCTAAATAAATCATAAATATATTCAGAATTAACCATATGATTTTTGGCCAGATCATAAAGAAATTTGCGCTCCGCATCAAATGCTTGCATTAAAGCTCGTCTCTGTTCGACACTTTGAATGCTGGTCAAAGTTGTTTTGTCAGTGGTAACTGAACGCCATTGATTGAAAAAAGCATTTAATGTATTTTTTTGAACCTGATCACGCAAATCATAAATCACAATTTCACGGACTTTGTCACTGAGCTTCATTGTTTTTACATGTTGAATGCCAACGATAACAAGCTCATTTCGAAGAATTTTCAACTGAGTTGCTTTGTTCAACTCATCTACATCTACAGGAAGGAGAATTTTGAAAATAACCGTTGACATTAACATACTCAAAATAATGACCACCGTCTCAATAAGGATAATTTCGTTAAACAAGACTTGTGAAATACCATTGTTCAAGATCGAAAAAGTCATCGCAAGGGTCACTGTTCCGTGAACACCACCAAGTGCAAATAACACGGCTGTCCTGTTTGTACAGTCAACAATAAAAAACCGTGCATATACATAGCGAACAATTAATAATAAGAAGTAAACTAAGCCACCAATGATCAACCAACGTAACGAATTACTAATATTGTGTCGTTGATCAAAAATAATTCTTTCCAAACTAAGGCCAAGGACAACAAAAACAAAACTATTTAAAACGGCGTTTGAAAAATTAACTAATTGCATGCCTAAATGCATTTGTCGTGGGGATGAAAAACGGCTCCGAGTCGTTTCACTATTATGAACCAGGCCTGCTGTTACTACTGCAATAATACCGGAAACGCCCACTTTTTCGGCAAGAAAATAAATACAGAATGGTGTTAATAAATAAATTAAAGTTTGTGATGAAATAACATTTGCGGAAGACCGCACCAAAAATTGTCGAAAGGCCATAATCATTAAACTTAGAATAGTTCCTAAAGCGATACCACCACCTGCTGAAAAAATAAAAAGAAAGACATTTTTTTCAAAGGCTACTTGACCGGTTTGCAACCAAAGAAAGGCGGCCTGCAATAAAATAATTCCGGTTGCATCATTAAATAATGATTCCAGTTGTAAATTTTTTTGATTCTATTTTCAATTGTTCGTCCCTCAATCACTGAATCAAAAGCCGTGGC
Organism: Pediococcus ethanolidurans; assembly: GCF_001437405.1. GTDB lineage: Bacteria > Bacillota > Bacilli > Lactobacillales > Lactobacillaceae > Pediococcus > Pediococcus ethanolidurans. The sequence continues at coordinate 26,066 of NZ_JQBY01000014.1, forward strand.
ATCCGTAGGGGTACTGATTGCGGTTACAACCAAGGCTAAAGGAATTGCTAGAGAGAATATCCGACTAATCAAAAGTGCTGCTAAAATGGCCGATGCAGCAGCTAACCCCACCGCAGTTCCTAAAATATTAGTAATTTTATTTTTTACCAACAGAACCGGGGTACTTTGCCCCTCAAAAAATAATAGTGGTGCAATGATAAGCATCATAAAGATACCATCGTTAAAATCTAAAATTAGATGATTAGTGAACGGAATAATTCCCAGAATAATACCGGCAAATAAGTTAACGTAAGTACTAGAAATATGTGGAACAATTTTTGCAAGAATATCACTAATTGCAACAGTAATCAGAATAACAAAAGACGATAACATTAATGACATGTAAAAACTCCTCTCAGTCCTTACAACGGTTAAAAATGTGTGTTTAGAAATGCGTTTAGAAATGCAATCAATTAAACTTTAGTTCTCAATAACATTTTAATTTTTATTCGACTCATTTTTGTCTTTGTGTTGACGTTCAAGTTCACGTAATTCCTCTTCACTTGATTGAACATGATCATAAAAATGATTTAGTTTAAAATGTAAATGGTCAATCGCCGACTGTAAATCATCACGTTTTTCTTCCATCTCTACCATTTGTTCTTTCAACAGTGCGATTTGTTCCTTAGTATTATCTTCTTGATCATCAAATAATTGAATGTAACGGCGCAAATTCTCAATACTCATTCCGGCCGCTCGCATCTGTTTCACAAAATTAATACGTCGAATAATGCGTTCATCGATTTCGCGATTACCAACCTCACTACGATCAATGACAGGAATTAAAGTTTCTTTTTCATAGTATCTTATCGTTGCCGAAGAAACTCCGGTTTTTTCACTAGCTTCTTTAATATTCATCTTAATTCTCCTTATTATTAACTGTTCATTCTTATCAACAACTACATCATAATACTTTAAGTATATTTAATAACGAACAATAAATTTCAGCTAAAGGTTGAAACTACAAAGGCACATCTCGTTAACTGATATAAAAGCGTTTATGATAACAAAATTAGATTAAATTGCCGTCTTCCAGCAAATTCGGGCTGGAACGTAGTGGGCACGACTTAGAGCCGAAATGCACGTCTCTAAGCTCGGCCTTATTCTTAGTAATTTATTACTTAGAATAAGGCCGAGTTTGAAGACAAGCGCACCTCTTGGCTTCAAATCGTGCCCACCCCGTTCCAGACCAGGTGAGCCGTAGGACGGCAGTTAGGACTCTGTTTGTAAACTAAGTTGGTTAACGTCAGTTATTGAAGTAATTTTTGATGCTTTCAACCTTTAAATTTAAATTTCAGTTTTAAATTATTTTCAGTTATTCCTTAATATACATCAATTCATTTTTTTATTTATCCTTTTTTTGGCACAATCATAATAAAGGTCAGCAACAACGCCAAAATAAGAAAAATCACGCCACCTCGTAATGCCCAATCAGTGCGACTAACTAAATCACTTGAACCCGCAAAAAATGTACTCAAAACAACTAAAATGGCCAACCCTAATGAACCACCAACTTGATGAGCAACATTCACAATTCCAGAAGCAGCTCCCGCATCTTGAGCATCAATCTGAGCAATACCAGCAGTTGTTAATGGACTTAAAGCGGCTCCTTGACCTGCTCCTATTAGGATCATTGGTAAAGCAATTGCCAAAATATAATTACTACCATTTCCAGCAAAACTTAACCAGAACATTCCGATAATCGTTAAACTAAGTCCAAAAACGAGCGTCATGCCGTTTCCAAATTTCGCAGTTAGTTCGGATACTTGTAACGCACTGATGAAATTTGCAATAGTCATTGGGAAAAATCCTAATCCAGCCATTAATGGAGAAAAACCATAAACTTCTTGTAAGAACTGCGTAATAAAGAACCAAAACGCCATCATGGCACCAAGAAATAACAATCTCGCTAAATAGGCGCCTGTACGCTCAGAGTTTTTAAAAACACGTAAGGGCATAATGGGTTGCTTTAGCTTCACGCCAAACAAACAATGCAAGTAAAACAATCGCTAATCCAATCCAGTACCAAGCTGAAGCACGATCAGAAAGGAGTAAAATACCATATACCAAACTAATCATGCCAATCAATGACAGAACTGAACCAAGACCATCAAAAGAACCTTTTTGTGATTTACTGGATCGCACAACCTTAGTTGACCAAATAAACATGCCAATGGCAATTGGTACATTAACAAAAAACGCATAGCGCCAACTTAATAAGCTTGCGAACAACCCACCAATAACCAAACCTAAACTGGCTCCAATGCCAGCCACAGCACCATAATCAGCTACAGCGCGTATTCGTTTTTCTCCGGTCGGAATACTATCCATTAATAAGGCCAAAGTAGATGGTGCTAATGCGGCGGCTCCAGCACCTTGAAATCCTCGCGCAATAATTAACCAAATCATGTTATTAGCCAGGCCTACCAATAAGGAACCTAAACCAAAAATAATCAATCCTAAGTTAAAAATTCGTTTTCGTCCGGCAATATCACCTAGGCGACCGCCGAGTAATAATAGGCCACCAAAAATAATGGTATAGGCGTTTTGAACCCAAGTAAGATTAGCCGTTGATAAATGTAAATCTGTCTGAATTTTCGGTAGTGCCGTAATCACCACTGAAACATCTAATACGGTCATAAAATAACTAACCAAAACGATTGATAAAACTGTAAATTCATATTTTGAAAATTTACTTTGCATATTTGTTCTCCTCATTTCTTGTTTGACTACAAGAAAGAAGTATAAAGGGTTACAGTAACTGCAAGGCAAGCTTTTTTTGAAAAAATTTGGTAAACATTTTCAAAAAAGTGTCATGCATTTTAAAATTAAAAATACATGACACTTTTCTATCACTCAATATTTTTTTATTTAATAAACGGGACGATCTGAACCTTGAGTTGCTGGATCAGCGATTCCCAAGCTATCCTTAAAGCCAAACTTCGGATCAGCAACAATCTTCAACACAACATCTGCAATGCTTTGACGTGACCCTGACACCCCATTATATGATTCGTTTTTATGAGTTACCACGTACTTAACTTCATTACGATCATTTAACCATGGCAATCGCAGCGTCGTATAATTTAGCCCAGAATCGGCAAGTAATTTATCAGAATTGATGGCAGCCTGTAAACCACTCATTACACTTTGACGATTCCAGCGTCCAAACTCACCAGGAACTTCGTCATAAATCCCTAAAATATTTGTGAAAATAACTCGCGTCACATTGTTAGCTTTCATCGCCTCAATTACATTCTTGGTCCAAACATTATTACTAGTGTGGTCAACAACAGCGACAAAAACCACATCTTGTCCGGCAACAGCATCATTTACATCATTTTTATCGTCTAAACTACCTTCAATAATCTTTACACGAGAATTATCCGTCAAATCGCTTAGTCGTGAACTTCTACGTAAAAATAAAGTAAGTTCAACATCTTTGAAAGCTGTTTCATTCAAAATTCGTTTTTCAACAATTTTAGCAATTTGACCGTTTGCTGCCATAATTAATAATTTCATTTTGTATTCCTCCGATTGATTTTTATTTCAATTCTTTTTAATCATTAGTTCTTTGCCTCATAAGCCAATTTTTCATTCTCATAATTAAGTGTATGATCTTCAAAGTGGTCTATTTTAAAATCAAGATATTTAATTGTTTTTTCAATTTCTTTGCGTTGCTCATCTAAGTCCTGCCGTTGATCTATTAATAATGATTTTCGCGAATTCGCGGTTTGTTTTCCTTCTCGATATAGTTTTACAAATTCAATCAATGCTTCAATTGACATACCAGCCTTTCGTAAAGCTTTAATGTAGAAAACCCAATTCATATCACGTTCACTATAATCCCGATAACCACTGTCATTACGTTTAATTTCAGGCAATAATCCTAAACGTTCCCAATAGCGGAGCGTATCTTTAGTTAAATCGAATTTTTTACTGACACCATTAATATTCATCGTTACTCGCCTCTTTGTTTTAAACAATTTTTTCATTACTTTGTTATTCTAAACCCTTGTGTGAACTCCAAGGCAAGAGAAAAATAAAAGATCTCCCATTTATTCTATAGGAAATCTTTTTAATTTCATTAATCAGGATCAGTTGCCACTAAACCACCGGCTAAATTAGCCATATTAGGTTTATCAGCCGTCACAATTAATTGTTCATTCACAAAAGCATTTAAACCTAACTGACTCATTTCACGGCCATAGCCTGAGTTTTTAACACCGCCAAATGGTAAATCTGGTAAGGAGGCCATAAAGTTGTTAACAAAAACCATCCCGGTTTCAATTTGACTAGCTACTTTAGTTCCACGTTTAGGGTCGCCACTAAAGACAATTCCACCTAAACCTAAATCAGAATCATTGGCCAGATCAATCGCTTCTTGATCACTATTCACCTTGTATACCTGGGCTACGGGACCAAACATCTCTTCAGAATAGACAGGATTATTCTTCTCAATATTCGTCAAAATAGTTGGTTGGAAGAACTGTCCAGGCAAATCTACTTTTTCATTACCATAATAAACAGTGGCGCCATTTTCAATTGCCTTATCGACTTGGTCTTGTAATTTTTCTTTTGCGCGTTTGGAGTTCATCGGTGCCAAAGTTGTTTGACTATCCATTGGATCTCCAGGCTTAACGTTTGCAAAATTCTCTTTTAAATTTTTTAGAAATTGATCATACAAATTAGCCGATACAATAAAACGTTTCGATGAAGTACATACCTGACCCGCATTATATAATCGTGCTCGCCAAGCAATATCGGCCACGCTATCAATATCTGCATCATCCAAAACGATAAAGGCATCGGTGCCTCCCAATTCCATCGTATTTTTCTTCAAGTTTTCACCAGCAGTTTTTGCCACACTCCGACCACCACGTTCGGAACCGGTTAAGGCAACTCCTTGTACCCGTGAATCTGCAATAATTTCACTAACTTGATCATAACTTAAGAACATATTCTGCAAACTCGCATTTGGTGCAGCAGATTTCTTAATTACATTCTCAAACGCAACTGCAGATCCAGGTGTATTTGAAGCATGTTTCAGAATCATGGGATTACCTACCATAAAGTTTGGTGCAAACACACGCATAATTTGATACATTGGAAAGTTCCACGGTTCAACCATCATTAGAACGCCCAAAGAATGTTTTTGAATTTGAGCATCACCCGTGGCAATTGTTTCTATCTTAGTCGGTGCTAATAATTTTGTACCGTGATCCGCAAAGTAATCCGCAATCATTGCACAAAGTTCTACTTCACCTTGAGCTTCACGATATAGTTTTCCCATATCAGTTACCATTGCTTTAGCAAGTTGAGCTTGATGGTCACGAAAAAGTTGGGCAATTTCATGTAACTGATTTGCACGACTTTCTGGTGTTTCATGCTCCCATTTTTTAAATAGCTGATGGCCAGCAGAAAGTGCGTTTTCGACGTCATCGGCCGTTGCATTAGGATACTCTTTAACAAGTTCATTTGTATAAGGATTGATTGTTTTATATGCCATTATTTTCCTCCATATTTAAATAGGTTTACTCTAATTAATTTAAAAATGTCACTCTAATACTAATGTAGCACCATTCTTCTTTGCTAATTTTTCAATTACATCAATTGTATCGGCTAACGGTGTCGATGCACTCGTTGAAAATGCTACAACCTCTTTGCCAGTAAAATCCACTTGCTCAAATAAACTATGGATGATCATTGGCGGTTGAGACCACCAAGTCGGATAACCCACATAAATTTTTGAATACTTGCTTAAGTTTGGTAGTGGATTCCCCAGTTTCGGGTGAATCTGATGATCCTTTTCATTTTGTCCAGCAGCTACAAGGCCATCATAACTAGTTGGATAAGGTACGGCTGGTTGTAATTGAAAGATATCAGCCCCAATCCTTTGTTGTAATTTTTCTGCAGCCTTTTTAGTAGTTCCTGAAACTGAAAAATAAATAATTAATGATCTTTTGGCCGTCACTTTGGCCACTTCCTTTCTTAATTACAAGATCATCATAAACCTTCGTGTGGACTTCAAGGCAACAATTAGTTTCAAAATATTTTAATTTTTTTAATGTATACTAAAAATATATAAAAGAGGAGGTTACCATTTTGAACAAAGAACGTTTAGCAGCTTTTACCGATGCTGTTTTAGCTATTATTATGACTATTTTAGTCTTGGAATTAGAAAAACCCAAAGAAGTTAACTTGGCTGGACTTTGGGCTCTACGTGCAAACTTTTTTGCCTATACTTTATCCTTTTTTTGGTTAGGATTAATGTGGACGACACATCATAACAACTGGCATGCAGTCAAAAAAGTATCTAATTCAACCGTATCTTGCTCACTCGTCATGTTATTTTTAGCTTCATTTTTCCCTTATACAACAAGTTTAGTTGCCACAAATTTTAATAATGTCACCGCACAAGCATTGTACGGTATCATTGCCCTAACCGTCTCGTTTAGTAATATGGCAATTTCACATTCTCTAAAGAAAATTAATCCTCAAGCACACTTTGGTTGGTTATACTCGTTACCAAATGAATCGGTTATTTTAGATGTGGTAATCAAACTGATTGGTCTAATTATTACCTTAACTATTTACGCCCCTGCAATGATTTATGCTATTTTTATTGACATATTTATAGTAGGTTACGCATCCCGTCATCAAACTGGTTTTTTGAAATAAAAAGTAACATTTCAATTGATTTATAATGCTTGAGCTAGGTAGTATATGTTAGTACAAATAGTTTAGATTTGGGTTGTTTAAAGGATATATTAGTCTATAATTTAACTATAAACAAAATTTTGAATTTGAAATGAGATGTATAATATGTATTATTTTATTACCAGTATGCTCGACTTTCATCTTTCTGGAATTGAGCATGCACAAATTAAACGATTAAATTTATTTCATGAACATCATGTTGACGCACAGATTTTAACTATTGACTACAGTACAATTCAACATCAGAACATGAATACCTATAAATTAAATAGTTTGGATCTAATTAATTTATTTGACTATTTTCAAAAAGCAACAAACTATCATGGTCATCGAACAAAACTGGGTGATATATCTGCACCTCGTGGTACACAAATGCGTCAAGAAGGTAATTTATTCAAATTTTTCAGACAAGACCATCTTTTAATGCGTGTGGAAGTTTGGCATGACAGGTATGTTCATCAAATAACTTTTTATGACATCTTTAATAATCCTACTCAAATTGATATTTATGATCAACGTGGCTTTTTAAGCCAACGTCAGCTACTTGGTTTTGATAACCGACTTGCACAACGCCTTTATTATGATATTGATGGAAAGCTTGTACTTAAAACTAATTTCACAAATTCAAATGAAAATTTCTTTCAATTAGTTAATTACAAAGGTAAAGACTACTTTTTTACTTCCAAACAAAATTTGAATACTTTCTTTTTTGATGAATTAGCAAAAAATGACAGTCAGCAAACAACGTTTATAGTAGATCGCAACTTTATTGTGGAATCGGCAATTTTCAATATGAAAGCCCAAGCTCGGTGCTATTTCTATACACATAATACAGTGGTAGAAGACGCTAATGATCCTCAAAATAGTAAACCATTTACAACAATTAATGCATACTTAGCGCATCAAAGTAGAGTAAATGGGCTTATTTCACCCACTCAGCATCAATTAGATGACATTAAACAACGATGGCATCCAAAATTTAAACAATATCAAATTCCAGTCGGATCAATTTCAAAAAAACAATTAAACGCAACACCAGTAAAAACGTCTGAACGAATACCATACAAATTAATCAATGTTGCTCGAATTCATGAACAAAAACGTCTTGAAGACACAATTAATGTTTTTAAATTAATTCATGATAAAATTCCAAAAGCGACTCTTGATATACATGGTTATGTTAACGATGTCCCCCTAAGTAAAAAACTAATTTCATTGGTAAATCAATTAAACTTGAACTCTGCGATTACCTTTAGAAACTATTCATCAGATATAGATCAAATTTATGATACTGCTCAGTTATTTCTTTTTACTAGTCGTTACGAAGGTTATGGATTAGCAATTATGGAAGCCTTGTCTCATGGTGTGCCTGTAATGTCTTATGATATCAACTATGGTCCAAACGAAATTATACAATCAAACTATGATGGTTTTTTGTTTAAACAGAAAGATATTTCAGGAATGGCAAACCAAGCAATTAAACTATTACAAGACCAATCGCAGTTACAAATAATGAGTACTCATGCTTATGCCAGTCGACCACAGTTTTCAAATGACGCTGCCTGGCAAGCATGGTTACCAATCATAAATGAGCGTAAGGAGGAGAATTAGTATGTACTACTTTTTGAGCGAAAGAATAGCCCAACACCCTTCTGGTATTGAACATGCTCAAATTAAAAGACTTCGTTTATTTGAGGAAAATCATGTTCAAGCAAAAATATTCACAAACGCATATGACCGTTTTTTTCATTATAATGCTTCACAAAATGGATTAAATGATACGGAAATTTTAAATCTCTTTGATTGGTTACAACACACAGAAACCTATCATGGGAAAAAATTCATGGTCACAAACGTAGAACGTCCTGGAAACTGTGATCAAATCATACATGATGGTGAGAACATTAATTATATAATAAATAAACAGATCATTTTAAAGGTAATTCCCTTTTCTTTTGATAGTAATCAAGTGAGTGAAGTTCACTATCTTGATTTTTCGGGTCATATTGTGCAAAAGGATTTCTATGACACGCGTGGTTTTCTAAGTTTTTCTCAGTTTATGGATCAAAATGGTGGTGGCGTGGTGACAGAAATCATGTACACTGTAAATCATCAACCGGCTGTGGAAATCAGCTACCGTCATCAAGGTAATCAGTACCCCGTAACTTTGTATCGTGTTCTTAATTATGCAGGAAACGATTGGTATTTTGATAACATGAATCAGTTGATTCGATTTGTTTTGGACGAATTAAATCTTATTCATCCTAAACAGCCAAATACCCTTCTAGCAGATTTAGATTATGTTTATGATCGTCCCATGACCTGGTTAACAACCAAAATGAGAAAATTCTTAGTTTGGCATAATATTCATACAACTGATCCTACAGATCTGAATAGTGCAATTTATGCTAATTATGAATTTGAACTAAAAAATGCAGCTAGTTTTGATGGCTTAATTGTCCCCACAAAAAAACAAGCTGCAGATATTAAAAGTAGATTTAATCCAATATTTCCAATAATTACATTACCTTTTGGATATGTTAATTCCAAGCAAAATAAAGCACCTAAAATCAACTCATTCGATCGTATCACACATAAAATTATTGCAATTGCCAGAATTCATGAACAAAAGAATCTACCAGATATGATTGCAGCATTTAATCTCATTCAGCAGGCAATTCCAGATGCAACACTCGATATTTGGGGATATAGCAACGATCAAAAACTATTTAAATTTTTGCAAAATCAGATTAACGATCTGCATCTAACCAAAAAAATAGCTTTAAAGGGATACACCCGCAATTTAAATGCCGTATATGATACCGCACAACTTATGTTGCTTACTAGTCGTTATGAAGGTTACGGTTTAGCTGTTGTAGAAGCCCTATCACATGGTGTTCCGGTTATTTCGTACCAAATTAATTATGGCCCCGAGGAGATAATTAAATCCAAATTTGATGGTAGTATCGTTCCTCAAGGAGATTATCAAGAAATGGCTAAAGTTGCAATTTCTTATTTGAAGAATCCCGACTTATTAATCCAAATGAGCCAGAATGCTTATAAAATTCGTCAAACTTATTCTACTGACCAGGTATGGCAAGAATGGAAAAATAGTTTAGTTATTCAATAAAATTCAAATAAATTTCAAAATAAAAACCTAGAATTAAATTTAGTGATTCACAAAAGTGATAAGCCAATTTAATTCTAGGTTTTTTACTATTTAATTTTTAAATTGACGTTATCAATTAACAAAGACTGCCAAAGTTTCCAGACATTATTCTCAGAAAAACTTTTTGCTTTTTTATATGACTGTTTGCTCATTTTTTTGAGTAATTTTTCATTAGTCATGAGTTCAGTTACACGTTTTGCCATTTCATGAATGTCTCCATTTTTGATTAAAAAGCCATTTTCATCATTATCAATAAAAGATGAGGGTCCATAGTTAATGTCATAAGCAATCGGTACAACTCCATGAGAAATTCCTTCTAGCATTGCAAGGTTGAAACTTTCAAATGCGCTAGTAAGCAAGAGAATAGCGGACTGATTATAAATCATATTCAAATCTGGTTGAAAATCATGAAAACTAATTGCATTCTCTAGCTTTTCTTTTTTGATTTGTTGTTGTAACGACTCAAAATATTTAATGTCCGGAACATACCCGTAAATTTCCAGTTTTGCATCCTTCACGGTCTGTCGTACAAGCTTGACCACTTCAACCATATGCTCAATTCTTTTTTCGCCATTTACACGAGCAATTGCTAACATTGTATGTGATTTTCTTGTTACCGTGTTCGCCTCTCGGCTAGCAACAAGGCTATTAGAAACATATCCTACCGGAATTGTATAAACTGGAAGTTCCTGATTAAAACGAATTTTCATATCGATTGCCTGTTGTTTCGTTGAGACAATTTCAGCTGATAACTCTTTACGATGTTGATACTGTTTTAAAATGACATCATTTAATCGACTTGTTAAAGGCTTAGTCGGATCATAGGTATGTGTCGAATGCCGAACAACAATTTTGATGGCTTTTGTTTGCATTTTATATATCGCATCATCAGCTAAATTAGATTTATCAGACATAAAAGTTGTTTGTTGGTGTGTTTCGAGGTTTAAGCAGTCTAAAAAAAATCCTCTTAGTTCCAGTAAGTTACTGAACGTATGCCATGATTTTCCAAAACGTGCTCGAACTAAACTAATTACATTTTTCTGATTATCATCTTCAGCGTAATCACAAACTATCGCTAATTTTCCACCAGGTGTGTAGAAACTCTCCTGATTAACACCACCGTCTTGACCAAAAGTTTGAACTAAACTTAAAAATCCTCTTACGTCGTATATTTCTTGACGAATATGATGGCCTAAATAATCAAAGTAGGTTACCTTATGAATTTGGTCTTTAGGGAAATGATGCCCAAATTCTTCAGTTGGAAAAAGTTTATATTCAATTCTTTTTTTTCCATTTTTAGTATAAGTAACGGTATCTTGATGTCCTTTTTGTTTTTCAAATTGCTTGTTAATTCCAATATCATTCAAAGTTGTCGGATTGTCTTTTACAATTTCTGCTTGTTGAAAATAATCATATAAATTTACAACATCCTCATCGTGAAGATCATAAATAGGTAAATTGACATGCATATACTCATTATATTCGAGTGTTGTAATTTTAGCATCGACATGATGCTTTTTAAATAAACTAAGTCTTTTGACCTGAGCAATTTCAATTCCTGAAAGTCGGAAGTAAAGCATTCCCGAGATAAAATAATACATTTTTGTAATCTCCTTAATTTGCTACAACAAAATTTATGTCATTATCAAAATTATATTGATTGAGAAAGTTTTGTGAAGCATAAATTTTGTCTGTATTTGCCGCTTTTAATACGTGAAAAAAATTAGCGATAAGTTCAGTTCGACTGTCAAATAAGCTAATTTGGTTTTTTGCATGAATAATACTTAAAGTACTTTCAATTTTCTGACTATTTGGTATACGTTGGTAAAATTCTTCGTAAACCAATTTTTTGTTGGGAGTAAACATTTTATCCGTTGCCACCCCACCATTTTGTCCATAAATGGTCTTTAAGCTTAAGAAACCACGAACGTCATAAGAATCGATTTCAATTACATTCTGAAATTGGTCATAGAAAGTCAGTTGATTAATTAAGTCCGTCTCTTGAAATAAGGAAACTATACAATAACAATACCCCTCGTGATATAATGCTAGTCTTCCATCACTCAATTTTTGTGGCCCTTGATCACTTTTTAAATTGAGTTGCATAAAATGAACAGCCTTACTTTCTTCTTTGTTTTTAACTTGTAAGCTATTAAACATGTTAATAACTTCATTTTCGGAAATATTCAATTGTTGTATTTTACGAGTATAAAAACGATCATAATCAGTAGTCACAAATTTAATTTCTTGAGATTTACGTAAATTTTGAAATAACTGAAAATCATAATCATTAGTATCCTGAATCTGTTTTGTAAAAAAGTAATTCATTTTTTTCTCCTAGGTTATCTATATTTTTACATTAATTTTATACCTATGTATGAAAAAACCTGAACTTTTACGATCAGGTTTTTCAGTCTATCTATTTATCTTCTTTACGACGTTGACGCCAAGCTCCAAATCCAAATAACGAAGCCAAAGCCATCATCAAAAGACCAAATATCGAAACTGAATTCTCATCCGATTCACCAGTTTGTGGAAGTTTATTTGTGCTAGTACTATTTTCATTTGCCTTAGCACCTGCATTCACATTGCTTTCATTCAAATTAGTGTTGCTTTGCGAGTTTTCAGTTGCATTAGAACTGGAAGAATTTACATTAGTACCAGATTCTAATCCAGTCTTTTCAGAAACATATCCGTGTCCTGTGCCTTTACCATTCGAAGTGGTTTCACCAGTATGAGTACCTGTGGTTCCACCGTTGTTCGAGCCTGTAGATGTTGCAGCTAAAACAGTTACTGTGGTTGTGACTTCTTTGATCACACCATCAGTTGATACATATTCAATTTTAACTGTATAAACACCCGCTTTGGACAAGTTGACATTGCTAATATATTCAACTGTTCCGGTAAGCACATCTGCGCTATCAAAACTTGAAACTTTCTTGTATCGAGCTTCTGATTTTGCATTTTTACCTTGGTTATCCGTTATTGTTGAAATGCTATCAGTAATTGTCCAAGTTCCACCATTGGCAGAGTTCTTAACTGTAATGTTTTTACCAACTAAGGATTCATATGGCAAATTGTTACCAACTAAATTATCACCAACTAGGTTATTACCAACATCATTGTTTCCAACATTGTTGTTTCCAACATTATTGTCACCAACATTATTATTACCAACATTTCCAGAACCAACATTGTCGGAACCATCATTGTTGTCACCAATGTTATTATCACCAGTATTGTTAGAACCAGAATTATTGTTTCCAGTGTTGTTGTCACCACTGTTGTCAGATCCAGAGTTACTATTTCCAGTGTTGTTATCACCACTGTTGTCAGAACCTGAATTACTGTTTCCAGTATTGTTATCACCACTGTTATCGGAACCTGAATTACTGTTTCCAGTATTATTATCACCGGTGTTACCGGAGCCACTGTTACTGTTTCCAGTATTATTGTCACCAGTGTTGTTAGAACCAGAGTTATTGTTTCCTACGTTCCCGTTACCAGAGTTGCTGTTTCCAGTGTTGTTGTCACCACTGTTATCGGAACCGCTGTTACTGTTACCAGTATTATTATCACCGGTATTGTCGGAACCGCTATTGCTGTTTCCAGTATTATTATCACCGGTGTTATTAGAACCAGAATTATTGTTTCCTACGTTCCCATCACCAGAGTTGCTGTTTCCAGTATTGTTATCACCACTGTTATCAGAACCAGAGTTACTGTTCCCAATGTTGTTATCACCACTGTTTCCGGAACCGCTATTACTGTTACCAGTATTATTATCACCACTGTTATCAGAACCAGAGTTACTGTTTCCGGTGTTGTTATCACCACTATTGCCGGAACCAGAGTTACTATTTCCGGTGTTGTTATCACCACTGTTTCCGGAACCAGAGTTACTATTTCCAGTGTTGTTATCACCACTGTTATCGGAACCAGAGTTGCTGTTCCCAGTGTTGTTGTCACCACTGTTGTTGGAACCGCTATTACTGTTACCAGTATTATTATCACCAGTATTGTCGGAACCGCTATTACTGTTACCAGTATTATTATCACCGGTGTTATTAGAACCGGAATTATTGTTTCCTACATTCCCGTCACCAGAGTTGCTGTTCCCAGTGTTGTTATCACCGCTGTTATCGGAACCGGAGTTACTGTTACCAGTATTATTATCACCAGTGTTGTTAGAACCAGAGTTACTGTTTCCAGTATTATTATCACCGGTGTTATTAGAACCAGAATTATTGTTGCCCACGTTTCCATCACCAGAGTTACTGTTCCCAGTGTTGTTAGAACCGCTGTTATCAGAACCAGAGTTACTGTTTCCGGTGTTGTTATTACCACTGTTATCAGAACCGCTATTACTGTTCCCAATATTATTATCACCAGTGTTGTTAGAACCAGAGTTACTGTTCCCAGTATTATTATCACCAGTGTTATTAGAACCAGAATTATTGTTGCCTACGTTTTCATCACCAGAGTTACTGTTTCCAGTGTTGTTGTCACCGCTGTTATCAGAACCACTGTTACTATTTCCAGTGTTGTTGTCACCACTATTGTCAGAACCAGAGTTGTTGTTCCCAGTATTGTTATCACCACTGTTGTCAGAACCAGAGTTACTGTTTCCAGTGTTGTTGTCACCACTGTTGTCAGAACCGCTGTTACTATTCCCAGTATTATTTATCACCAGTGTTGTTAGAACCGGAATTATTGTTTCCTACATTTCCATCACCAGAGTTGCTGTTTCCAGTGTTGTTGTCACCACTATTATCGGAACCAGAGTTGCTGTTCCCAGTATTGTTATCGCCACTATTGTCGGAACCAGAGTTGCTGTTCCCAGTGTTGTTGTCACCACTGTTATCGGAACCAGAATTACTATTTCCAGTGTTGTTATCACCACTGTTATCGGAACCGCTATTACTGTTCCCCGTGTTGTTGTCGCCACTGTTGTCGGAACCAGAGTTACTGTTCCCAGTGTTGTTATCGCCACTATTGTCGGAACCAGAGTTACTGTTACCAGTATTGTTATCACCACTGTTATCGGAACCAGAGTTACTGTTTCCAGTGTTGTTGTCGCCACTGTTATCAGAACCACTGTTACTATTTCCGGTGTTGTTAGAACCACTGTTGTCGGAACCGCTATTACTGTTCCCAGTATTATTATCACCAGTGTTGTTAGAACCAGAGTTACNTCCAGTATTGTTATCACCCGTATTATTCGAGCCAGTGTTGTCGGAACCGGAGTTACTGTTTCCGCTGTTGTTGTCTCCAGTGTTACCGGAACCGCTATTGCTGTTCCCAGTGTTGTTATCACCGGTATTATTCGAGCCAGTGTTGTCGGAACCGGAGTTACTGTTTCCGCTGTTGTTGTCTCCAGTGTTACCGGAACCGCTATTGCTGTTCCCAGTGTTGTTATCACCGGTATTATTCGAGCCAGAGTTACCGGTACCAGAATTTCCATTCGCATCAGTCACAGTTAAGGTTGCTGGTGCTATTTTAATTGTTTCACTTTGACTGTCAGCAGTAACTGTAGCAATTACATAATACGTGTTCCCGTTATCATCAAGTGTAGTAGCTGGCGTTGTATATGAATCTCCAGTAGCACCTGATATTGCGTTGTCATTGCTGTCATACCATTGATAAGAAATTGTTGCTCCTGAAACATCTGATGGTAATCCACTTAACGTAAAGGTAGCTGTTTCACCTGCAGCAACTGTCTCATCATCAATACCCGTTCCAACTGTTACTGTAATTGCATTAGAAGTAACTGTACTACCATCAGCATTGGTAGCAGTGGCTGTAACTTTCGCGGTACCTTTTCCTACAGCGGTAATCACGCCATCGGGACTTACAGATACGACTGCACCATCACTGGTATTCCAAGAAATTTTGGAGGTAGTATGTTCAGGATTAGTTGTTGTTTCAGCCTGAGCAGTTCCGTTAAGGTCTGAAGTATTCCCATTTATAGTGGTTTGTGCTCCTGTAATCAAACTAATACTATCTGAGCCATCTACATCCGCAGTTACAGTAGTTGCATTCACATCCTGCGCCAACACTGTTACCGATGCGACTCTGGTATAATAGATGGATGTATTTGTAAACGGTACTGTAACATACTTACCAGTTAGCAAATTATAGTATTTAAATGCTAAATCTGCTTCAACTTGATAGTAAGTTGTTCCTACTTTTGAAGTATCTACCGTAAAGTCTGCACTACTTGAATCAATATCACCAGATACAGGAGTCCATGTAACACCATCCGTACTTGAATATAAAGTATAACTTGGCGTATATGTGATTGCACCCCAAGCTGCGGTTAAAGAAATCGAAGTTAAATCATCAAGAATTCCTTCATGAAGGTTAGTAATGATACTTGCATCTCCACCAACTAAAACGTTTGAGTCTGTTGGTTGGGTATCAATTCCAGTTGTCAAGTAAACTCCAAAAATAGTTACAGCGTCTGCAGAAGGAGTTTCTTTGGGTGTAACCGTTGTTGTGGCTGATGCAACCGCTACTGCTTGTGCTACACCGGTGGCCTCATAAACTGCTTCTGCAGAAGACAATGCAGCTTTTAATTCTTCAGATGAAGGATCAATTAATGTGATAACTGAAGCCGCAGAACTCGCAGCCAAATTAGCTTCAACGGCCGATAAAGCATCCTCTGTTGAACTGCTGGAATCAGTTGTGGTTGATACTGCTGAAGCAACTGCCACCAAACTTGATGCATTTGATGCATTTGACGTATTTGATGCACTCTTAGCAGTACTTGTACTTACAGAAGAAACAGCACTACTTGATGCCGTCACTGCGGTTGAACTAGTTGCTGTTGAATTTACAGCTGAACTAGAGCTCTCAGAGTTTGCACTACTTGATGCTACAGATGCACTAGCACTACTAGTTTCATTACTGGAAACACTAGATGTTTTAGTTGCATCAGTTGATGTCGAAGAAACACTACTTGTATTTGTATTTTTGGTCGAACTAGCAGAACTTACACTTGAGCTAGTCGAACTTGAATCAGTAGAGGTACTGTTTGTACTTGAGTTACTTAAGCTGTCACTCTCAGAAGAACTACTTGCCGAACTTGTGGTACTGCTAGCAGAACTTACCGATGAACTAGAAGAAGTAGAAGTTGCGGACGACTGACTAACAGTTTCAACACTGTTAGTATTGGTTGTATCAGCTTGCACAACAGCTCCAGAACCAATTGCCAATGCAAAGGTTGTTAAACCAGCAAAAAGCCAGAATTTACCAGCCTTATACATCCGATAACGAACCTTACTGGTTTCCTTACGCAACTGCAACTTTCTATTCCGACTTGATAGATTTTTGAACCCTTGTTGCATACGAACATCTCCTTAAAATTGTTTTAAATGGTTAAAATTACAATAAAGTTCATTTTTAGCTTCTCTGTGATAAAAATAAACCATTTATAAAGTTCAATACTACATCAAAATATAAATAATAGGTATTCAAATACTATAATAAACAATTTTTGAAGAATGTAAACTTTTTAATAGTAAAAAGTACAAATTGTTTTAAAAAACAGTATAAAAAAGCTTTTATCGTATTTTGTTGTTCAAATATCATAAAAAATTAATTTATATGTATAAATTATAACTTATTTTTCGATTTGAATAAATAAATAGTCTATCAATCGTTTCTAAGATTTGATGTATTAATGCTTACCATTATTTTTAAAAAATACAAAAATATTAAAAAAAGTTTTTTAAATTTTGTACTTATAGCTTCAAATCAAAAAAAGAAATTAGTCTATCAACGTCATTCATTACCTTTTTCCTGGTTTTCATGGTAAATTCAAGTAAATGACAAAATTTAAGGAGGACATTTTGAAACAAGAATCGTTATTTGCAGATCAAAACAGTCAAAATAGCCCGCTGGCTAATCGAGTGCGTCCGCAAAACCTAGATGACTTTACTGGTCAATCTCATTTACTGGGCAAGGGCAAAGTGCTACGCGAAATTATTGATCAAGACCAATTACCTTCAATTATTTTTTGGGGACCACCTGGTGTTGGCAAGACCACGCTTGCACAAATCATTGCTCACAGAACAAAATCCCACTTTATTACCTTTAGCGCTGTAACAAGTGGAATTAAAGATATTCGTAAAATTATGGAAGAGGCTGAAGAGAATCGTGAAATTGGTCAAAAAACAATTGTCTTTGTTGATGAAATTCATCGTTTCAATAAAGCACAACAAGATGCTTTTTTACCATTTGTTGAACGAGGAAGTATTACATTAATTGGCGCGACCACGGAAAATCCTTCATTTGAAATCAATTCAGCATTACTGTCGCGATGTAAGGTGTTTGTGCTAAAAGAATTATCGTTAACCGAAATTATTAATCTTCTTCAAAAAGCGATCAATCATCCCAATGCTTTTCCGAAGTTGACTGTTGACATTGATAAAAGCACTTTAAAACTGATTGCCGAATTCGCCAATGGAGACGCTCGGGTAGCATTAAACACACTTGAAATGGCAGTACTAAACGCTGATCATTCAAATAATCACGTCACTATTACTGAAGCAAGTTTGAGTCAGTTTATTAACACTAAATCGTTGCGTTACGACAAGCACGGTGAGGAACATTACAACATCATTTCTGCTTTACACAAATCAATGCGCAACAGTGATGTGAATGCTGCCATTTACTGGCTATCACGCATGTTAGATGGAGGCGAAGATCCACTTTACATTGCCCGCCGATTGGTCCGTTTCGCTAGTGAAGATATTGGCGTCGCGGATACAAAAGCACTTGAGCTTACAATCAATGTCTTCCAAGCCTGCCAGTTTCTTGGTATGCCTGAATGTGATGTTCATTTGACCGAGGCAGTTGTTTATTTATCCTTGGCACCAAAATCAAATGCCATTTATAAGGCACGACTGGCAGCCAAAAAAGATGTCAAGGCAACGGGAAACGAACCTGTACCACTTCAGATTAGAAACGCCCCAACAAAATTAATGGATAATTTGGGTTACGGCAAAGGCTACCAATACGCTCATTCTGAAAAAGATAAGCTCACCACAATGAAAACTATGCCACCTGACTTAGAAGGTCACGAATATTATGAACCAACCGAAGAAGGCAATGAAAAACGCTTTAAACAACGCTTGGCTTATATCAAAACTTGGCATCAAGAACACGAAAACTAAAAAAATCCCGTTAACCAAGTAAAATGGCTAACAGGATTTTTTATTTTATTTTATCTAATACTGCATTAATGAAAGCATATCATAATCTTTAATTTTTTCGCGACCATGTAAATCCTTTAATTCGATAATAAATGCTGTTCCAACAACGATGCCACCGAGTTTCTCAACTAAATCAATCGTTGCCGAAATAGTTCCACCCGTAGCAAGTAAGTCATCTGTAACTAATACTCGCTGTCCTGGCTTAACCGCATCTTTATGCAAATAAAGAGAAGAAGTTCCATATTCCAGTGAATACGTTGCTTTGACCGTTTCACGAGGTAATTTACCCTTTTTACGTGCGGGAGCAAATCCAATTCCAAGTTCATATGCAACTGGGCAGCCCACAATAAAGCCCCGAGCTTCAGGACCAACAATCATTTGAACACCCTTACCACGTGCATAATCTACGATTTGGTTAGTTGCTTGTTTATAAGCCTTGCCATCACCCATTAATGGGGAAATATCACGAAAAATGACACCCTTTTCTGGGTAATCAGGAATACTTGCTACATAATCATGTAAATCTAATGCCATTTAATCAGCAACTCCTTTGTTTTTATCTGTCAGACATGCTTGCATCCAAGTTGTGAGATCGGCAGATTTGCTGTACAATAACTTTTCTTGTGTTTCAATTTGTTGTTTTCTCAATTGATAGGCCGGAGCCACGCTTAATTTTTGTGGCTTTGGATTGGAAATATATGAAACACGACCGCTTTCTATTTTAACAAATTTCAGTTCAAAAAACACCTGAATTAAGAAAACTAACATACTTCTGTCAACATGCAAGTGTTTTACTACGTCAGGTAACTGTTTTTTTAAATCAATATCTGAATGACTAGCAAAGAACTTGAAGACTTTTGCACTCTGTTCTCGGGTGGGCATACCATCTAAATAAGCATTATTTTGCTGATAAAAATATACCGTCATGGCGTCCGGATTCTGTTTAGATAACCAATCTGTAAACTGGACAAGTGAATCAGGACAATCCACAAGTGCTAAATTTCCCTCTAATGAGATATTGGATGGTTCCGAATCATCTAGAACCGCTACTTGAATTTCTGGCTTCAAGTACGCTTGTAATTTTTCGTAAGTTTTTTTGTGAAAGAAAACATAGGTCGTCTGTGACTTAAACATTTCAACAGTAAGTTTGGTGGTTCGTCTATCGATAATTGGCACTGCATCAATCAATACATCTTTTACCATAATTTGCGGTTTAGTTTGATTCCGCCATGTATTCAGCTCCAAAGTACCCACAACACGAACATCTTCCGGAAGTGCCTGCAAATAAGGCATTAATCTTCCCTGTTTAAAATCAATTGCATCAATGGTTTGATCTTTCCCACTTAATTGAAATTTCAAATGATCCTGATTGGCTCCAATTTGTTTCACATTTGTTACCTTTTCAGATTCTATTTCAAATTCTGGTGTTGGATTATCCGTACCAAACGGTCCTAGGTTAGCCAAATCTTTAATTGCTGCTACTGTAATTTGATCAGCTTTAATCACACCGTCAATTGTTAAAGGTGCAAGTTTATTTTCATCCAGATTAGCAGTTTCTGCGGCGTTCTCTAAGATCTTCCGTAATTCTGGTACTTTTTCTCTCTTAATTGTTAGGCCCACTGCCATGTGATGACCACCAAAATTCACATATAATTGCCGATTAACATTTAATGCCTCAAACAAGTTCAGTGCGTCAACACTTCTACCAGAACCTTTTAAGTCATCCGCTTCGGTGTTCCCACTTAAAACTAACGTGGGTTTACCAGTTGCCTCTACCAAACGACTGGCCACAATGCCAAGAACACCTTGGTGCCAGCCGATGCCGGTAATAACTAACGTTTTTTGAGCAAGATTATCAGGCGTTTTAGCTTGTAAAATGGCCTCATTATACACAGTATCAACTAATTGTTTTCGTTGATCATTAACAGAATCAATATGTTTTGCAATTAACTCCGCTTTCTCTTCATCAAAGGTAGTCAATAATTCCACTGCTTCACCCGCGTTACCAATTCGACCAACCGCATTTAACCGTGGCGCAAGCGTAAAGCCAATATCTTGTTCATTAATCTGTTGATTTTCTAAGCCACTAACCTTCAATAACGCATTGAGTCCTACTCGTTGCCCTTCACTCAAAACTTTTAATCCACTCGCTACTAGAAAACGATTTTCATCAGTTAATGAAACTAAATCTCCAACGGTTCCAATAGCAACTAAATCTAAAAATTCTTCCGGAACTTCATCAAGTAAAGCGGAAGCAACCTTAAAAGCCACTCCCACTCCCGAAAGATCTGAGAAAGGATAATGGGCACCAGGATAACGCGGATGCACAATTGCAGTGGCATTAGGTAAGGTTTCCGGCAATTCATGATGATCAGTAACCACAACATCCATTCCGTGAGTTACCGCATACTCAATTGGTTCATTTCCTGCAACACCGTTATCGACGGTTACTAATAATGTCACACCGTTTTCAATGAATTGTTTATATTCATCCAAATTTGGTCCATAACCATCTTTAAAACGATCTGGTACAAAATAATCCACGTTTGCCCCAAGTTCGTTCAAAGTTTCAAACATGATTGTCGTGCTTGTAACACCGTCAGCATCATAATCGCCGTACACAATAATCTTTTCATTATTCACAATCGCAGTTTGAATTCTATCCACAGCCTTTTGCATGTCATGCAACAAAAAAGGATCATGAATACTTTGCGGATCTGGAGTTAAAAAGGTTTTAGCCTTTTCAGGGGTGTCATAGCCACGATTAATCAAGACTTTTGCCGCAACTTCACTTAATTGGCAGGCCTCCGCGATAGCTTTAATTTGAACAGGTGACGTTTTTTCACTAGATAGTTGCCACTGGTATTTTGGTTTTAGCACGATTCCACTTCCTAATCAATAAAAACAGAGTGGACGAAAGTCGTTCTCCATTGAGATTTTCGCTTTCGTCCAAATTTTTTAATATTTAATTCTTCACAACTCTAACCAGAACTAGAGTTTCTCTAACTTACGATTCTTTTGTGCACCTTCGTTACTGACATTGTTTACCCGTCGCTTTAAGGCAGCATTTTCATCACGAAGGGCATCAATTTTTTTAGTTGCGACATCCATTTCCATTTTTTGCTGCTTCTTTTGTGCTAGCATCGTCCCCATTGATACTAGAAAAGTAATTAGGGCACCAGCAACTAAAGAGAGCAAAATGACAAGTACTAGCGGCCAATGCACGGTCGTAAACAATAAACTTAAAGGAACCTCATTCACATTTACCACAGCAAAAACGGCAACTACCAAAACCAAGATCAAAATAACAATAACACGCCATTGATTTTTCATATTTCAATTCCTTACTTTCGATTAAAAAATGAACTGCTTGCTAACAAATCACCAAAATTTGGGAAAAGTTCATACCCACGGTGGATGGCTTCCATATATAGCGGAGCATTTATTTCACGTCGTCGATATCCTATTGCCTCACTGATTTGATGTGCCACGCGATTTGGTGATAGCGATAATAATTTCACAGCATCAAAATAGCGACCACTAGGATCTGCCTGTTTAAAGAAGTTCGTAGCCATTGGTCCTGGATTTACCGTTGTCACTTGAACACCTAAAGGTCGCAATTCAAGGCGCAAAGCATTAGAAAATCCAACTATCGCAAATTTAGTTGCCGAATACACTGTTGATTTGGGCGTCGCAATCTTACCAGCTACTGAAGCAATATTAAAGATTTGTCCACGGCCTGACTCAATCATTTGTTGGGCAATCTTTTGTGTGACATACATCAAACCTAATACATTAACGCGAAACATTTTTTCAGTCACATGCATATCAATTTGTTGAAAAGTTTCAAATAAACCAAAACCCGCGCTATTTACTAAAACATCCACTGGACCAATATCTTTTAAGACGTGGTTCAGTTGCTGATCAATCGCATCGGAATCAGAAACATCCAATTGAACCACAAAAGCACTTGTTTGAGATATTTCTTTGCATTTTTCAGCCACTTGTCGAAGCTTTTCTAGATTTCGGGCACATAAAACCACCCTTGCGCCGCGTTTTGCTACTTCATATGCAACTAATTCACCCAATCCGCTCGACGCACCGGTAATCAAAACCAGTTTGCCATCTAAATCACGCAACTCTTTTAGCCTTGCTAACATATGATCACTCCTCAATTATCTAAGTGGAACGTTAATAATATCAAAATCGTGAACAACCTTTGTTGCTTTAAATACTGTTTGAGCTTGTTTTTGAAGCTCGTTAGCCATTTTACCAGTATAGCGAGCAGAAATATGCGTCAAAATTAAACGACGCACATGCGCCTCTTTGGCAATGCTTGCAGCCTGAACATTTGTCGAATGATAATAATTACGGGCAAGTTTACTTTCATTTTTAGCAAATGTACTTTCATGCACTAGTACATCAGCATTTTGAGCAAGTAAAAAGCTGTTCTTGGTTTTACGTGTATCACCCAAAATAGTCACTATTCGACCTGGTTGTGGTGCTCCTAAGAAATCTTGACCATCGATTTGACGACCGTCATCAAGCATCACTTTTTCACCGCGTTTTAGTTGGCCATAAACTGGTCCAGATGGTATATGCATTTCTTTTAGTTTTTCAACTTGTAACTGTCCTGGATGTGATTTTTCAACAATTCGATAACCAACACTTTCAATTCGATGATCTAATCTTAAGAAAGAAACCTTAAATTTTGCATCTTCAAAAATGACGCCCTCGTCACCTAATTCCACAAAACGAATTGGATAAGATAGATGAGAATCGGAAACTCGCATGGCGGTTTGAACAAATTGCCTAATCCCTTTAGGACCATAAATTACTAGCTCTGATTCACCGCCCTGAAACGAGCGACTGCTTAATAATCCAGGTAACCCAAATAAATGATCACCATGTAAATGTGTGATAAAAATCTTATCAATTTTTCGAGGCTTAATTGTTGTCCGGAGTATTTGTTGTTGCGTTCCTTCACCAACGTCAAATAACCAAATTGAGTTACGTTCATCTAAAAGCTTTAAAGCTACACTTGTCACATTTCTAAATTTACCGGGAACACCTGCTCCGGTTCCTAAAAATTCTAATTCCATAACACGTCGTTCCCCATTTACTCTTGTTTATAAATCCTACCTAAATACCATACCACAAATTTCACCTAATTTGCTATGACAACCCACTTAGTTTACACTTCAAATGGCATCTGTAATCAATTATAATTAATTTTGTAACAAATAAACCAAATTCAAACGATATAATGGAGAATAATTGATGCGATTAGTTGATTTTAATTTATCAATAGCTGAACTTGATCCGCAATTGCAATTGTATTTTGTTAAAGATAACCATGATCTGCCTGTAAACTCGTTAAAAATTAGCGAACACTGGCTCATTATGGTATCTGGTAAAAAACCGTTGACACTCAATCAATTTGAAAGTCGGACCCAAAACATTAATGGTGCTACCCAGCTTGGATTTTTAGATCAAATACCGCACAAACTTTTTGGCTATCATTTGCGTAATGATAAGTTGATTTTAGGATAAGGAAAGAACTCAAAAAATGAAAAAAGTCATTATATTTTTACTTCTCAGCACATTAATTCTAGGTGGTTGTGGCAATTCCGCTCATGAAGCTCGTTATCAGGCTAAGGGAAAGACCGCTTTTAAAAATCAAAATAAGAATGCTCATGTACCTAGTAAATCTGACAAACAAAAAAATAGTTCATCTGTTTCAAGTCGGATACCTTCGACCAAAAACGCCAAAAATTCTAAAACGACATCTCAGTATGTCGTACCAAAAAGTATTAAAAAAAGTGCCAAGTATGTGTCTCATGGTGCTTTAACTCAACCAAAGCAGTTCTCATATGATTCGTTTGGCACAAAACTTACTCTGAATAAATTTAAAAAAGTAAATCAAACCATTATTACCCGCCCGCTAAAATATCAAATTACACAAGTTCGACTTCTAAAAAACGAAGCCAAAACTGAAAAGGCAAAAAAAGTGGTTGCCACAGCGTTCAACAATACCGATATCAATTCAACTTACTATACCTTGCAAATCAAATATACGATTAAAAATGATGGAAATACTGAAGCAATTATCGGTGTCCTTAACTACGTAAAACTGTCTAGTAGCTATGCAGGAACACCACTCAGTAATATGGTTGACGGTTCTGCAGGTAAACATGTTGGCTCTGGTAAAACAATCAGTACCAATGTCATGACATTGGTCCCCGATAATCTCGTTCATTCGTTAAAAACTTGTACCATTCAATTTTCGGGTAGTTATCGCACTGATGGCAAAAATTTGTCTAAAGAATCACTTGTAACCGACATTGATTTCTAAAAATAAAAAATGAGATTGGCTAAATTGCCGATCTCATTTTTTAATCACGCAAACGATTAAAACTAGTTTTCACTACCATACTTTACGATGGCTTTAGTGATAAGCGTCGTATATTGTTTACTGCCTTCAATATTCGGATGGACATGATCACCATAGAACCAATTGGTTTGATTTAAGCTAGCCCCATACCAATTTACAACGTGAATGTTTTTATACTTCTTTCCTGCATCCGTAATTGTTTTATTTACTTTCGACTCCCAATTCTGCGTTGGTACATGAACGTTTACCCAAAATATTTGTCGTTTAGTCCCAACGATTGAAACAATTGTCTTTAACTGTTGAGTCGTAAATGGCCCATTAGTACCCAAATTAATTAAAACATTACTGCTTAAGTTTCCTTGCGCCGCAAGCTGCTTTAATAATGTAGCCGCCTGCCATACTTGTCTACCTACTTTAGCTGAAATGTAAGCATTTGGAAATACCTCTTGTAAATCATCAGAAGTATCCGCCATAATCGAATCGCCGACACCCGTGACAGTCATTTTTTGTGCTAGTTTTACTTCAGAAGGTTCCAACCGGTATTTTGTTTTAATTTTAGTTTCAGCATCGGTTAATTTTATTGCTTTTTCTTTTTTAATTCTAGCCAATTCAGCAGCACGTTGTTTTCGCTTCAAACGAGCTTCTTTTTGGGCTTTTAACGCCTTATTATTTTGAGCCGTTGATTTCTTTTTGTTTTTTAAAATATTAACTTGCAATGCACTACTATGATGATTACTATTACCTGATCCGCTAACAACTCCCACACCTGCAATAAGCAGAATCAGAATAACTGGAATTGCTATATAACGCTTATTACCAATTTTCGAATCTCGTTTGACCAGATCTCTAAGAAATTTAAAAGAATAGGCATAATTAAAATGAATCAGTGGCTTTTCGATAAAACGATAAGACAAATCACTGATTGCAACAATAATAGCAATTTCGATCAATGGATTAAGAATAGGGTGATTAGCAATGTTTACCACTGCTTTTTCATAGAAGATCATTACCGGAAACTGATATAAATAAATTCCATAACTTCGTTTACCTATCCAAGCAAAAAGTGGATTACTAAACCAATTACCAAACTTAGTCCCAGGATGCGCAATCACTGCAATTAAAATGACAGAAAAAATTGAAAATAGCAACATCCCGCCATGATAAGTAAAACTTGAAGTTCCACTTAATGAGAAGGCCATCCAAATAATCATTCCCAGAGAACCCAGCCCAATAATATTTAAGAACCACCGGCCATTTTTATTTAGTTTTGGATTCAAATGTGTAGAGGGCCAAAAGAATGCCAAGGCCGCCCCTAACAAGAAAGGAGTCATGCGCGTATCCGAACCATAATAAACCCGGTTGGTATTAGAAGGATCATAAAGAATAAACATTAGAATCGCCGAAACAATTGCTAAGCCATTTAAAATTCCTAGGATATGACCACGATTTTTAAAAGCAATCAATAATCCAATAAGAACAATCGGCCAAATAAAGTAGTATTGTCCAATAACTGATAAATACCATAGATGTGTGAACGGAGACTCACCATTGTAACGATCAAAGTAGGATTGTCCGTGACCAATTTGCCACCAATTATAAACAAACAAGAGGTTTGTCCATACTATGCTACGAATATTTTCTAATAAATTACGGGCAAACAAGGTCATATAGGCAGTACTGGTTATTAACACAATTAATAGCGTTGGATAAAGACGTTTTATGCGTCGTCCATAAAAAGAAAGTACTTTAATCGACCCATTTTGATCCCATTCTTGTACAAACAAATCAGTGATTAAATAACCTGATATGGCAAAAAAGATTGGGACTCCTAAATAGCCTCCCTGAAGATCATACGGTAAGAGATGATACAGAATAACGCCTAATAATGCTAACGTTCTAAGACCATCAAAGCCCGCAATATACCGGCTATTTTTTAGCCTTTTTCCTGTTGGCATTTTACTCGTTTTTCTATTTTCGTGGATCGGGCCGTTTTTTCTCTTAGGTTTCCCCAGAGAAGCTTGTTTTTCATAATCCATACGCGATTCCTCTATAACTAAATTAACTTACTCAACAAATTCAAACGTAAAATCAAGAATACGAACCGAATCGCCATTTTTGACACCTGCTTTACGTAAAGCATCATCCACACCCATTCCACGCATTTGACGGGCAAATCGAATTAAACTATCATCATGCTCTGTATTAGTCATCTTAAACAATCTTTCGAGTTTTTCACCAGATAATACCCAGGTACCATCCTCATCTTGTTCAACTGTGAATGGCTTTTTAGCTTCATAAGCATACGTAACTGACTGATCAGAAACAACTGGTGCTTTAATTGGGTCTGGTGTCGCTTCAAGAACATCAGCAGTATGTTGCATTAATGGCTGTAATCCCTTATGTGTAACAGAAGAAATCGGGAAAATGTCCGGCATGTCATTTGCGCCAACCGCCTTTTGCATCTTTTCGCGAAACTTCTTTAAATTTTCCTCTGCGTCAGGCATATCCATTTTTGTTGGTACAATGATTTGGCGACGTTTTATTAAATCAGGATCATATTTGCTTAATTCCTGATTAATCTTTTGATAACTCTCAAATGGATTACTTTCCTCAACACCACTCATGTCAACTAAATGTAACAAAACTTTCGTTCGTTCTACATGACGGAGAAATTCAAAACCAAGCCCCACACCCTGTGAAGCTCCTTCAATTAATCCAGGAATATCTGCGATAACAAAATCACGACCATCGTCTAATTGGACCATCCCCAAATTAGGAACCAATGTCGTAAAATGATATTCAGCAATTTTTGGTTTTGCACTAGTCACTACGGAAAGTAAAGTAGACTTACCAACAGATGGGAATCCTAAAAGTCCAACATCAGCTAACAAACGTAACTCTAATTGCACACTTTTTTCTTGTCCAGGTTCGCCATTCTCTGCAATTTCAGGAGCAGGATTTTTAGGACTTGCAAAATGAATATTACCACGACCACCACGGCCACCTTTTGCAATTACTAAAGTATCACCATTATCAACCAAATCGCCGATAACTTTACCAGTCTCAGTATCTTTAACTATGGTTCCGCCCGGTACGCGAACAACTAAATTCTCGGCACTTCGTCCGGTCATTTGCTTATTCATACCATTGCTACCGGAAGCAGCCTTGAATTTACGTTGATAACGGAAGTCCATTAAAGTTCTTAATCCAGAATCTACCTTAAAGACAACATCACCACCACGGCCACCATCGCCACCGGCAGGACCGCCATTAGGCACAAACTTTTCCCGACGAAAAGCAACGGCTCCATTACCACCGTTACCAGCCTTTATATTAATTTTAACTTGATCAACAAACATATTTTTCTCCAA
Organism: Pediococcus ethanolidurans; assembly: GCF_001437405.1. Classification (GTDB taxonomy): domain Bacteria; phylum Bacillota; class Bacilli; order Lactobacillales; family Lactobacillaceae; genus Pediococcus; species Pediococcus ethanolidurans. The sequence goes on from NZ_JQBY01000014.1 coordinate 54,977, forward strand.
TACTATTTAGCGTGACTTTTCGACTCTAATATTCTTATTCTAGCAGATATTGTTGGTAATTTATAATGATTCTTTCTATTCTCTTCTGACTTCAAGGTTCATTTTAATTTAAGCATTACCTTTTACCGTTCCACTTAAAGAAATTTTAATTGTTTTGGCCACATTTTCCGGAATACCTAATCCACGTAGATCAGAGACACTTGCCTCTGCAATCCGCCGCATAGAACCAAACTTTCGCAAAAGTTTGTTCCGTGTCTTTGGACCCACACCTGCAATGTCATCTAACCGTGAACTCAATGAATGCTTTGTATGCACTTGCCTATGAAAAGTAATCGCAAACCGATGCACTTCATCTTGAATCCGCTGAACTAAATAAAATCCTTGATTTTTAGGATCCAATAAAACGTGTCGATCTTCAGGTCCAAAAAGTAAATCTGCGGTTTTATGCTTATCATTTTTAACCATTCCCGCTACTGGAATTTGGAGATTCAATTCGTTAACTAAAACGTCCTTAACCGCATTTAATTGAATCTCACCACCATCCATCAAAATTAAGTCAGGTAGGCTCTGATGCTCCTTTAAAAGCCGTGTATAACGTCTTCTGATAACTTCACGGGTACTAGCTGCTTCATCTGCATGGTCAACCGTGGTTAACTTATACTTGCGATACATTTTTTTATCAGGTTGTCCATCTGTAAAAACAACCATGGCCGAAACTAGATCTGCTCCTTGAATATGCGAATGATCAAATGCTTCAATTCGATGACCCGCCGGAATTCCTAAAGCGTCTGTAACTTCTTTCATCGCACCCACTGTTTTTGAATCATCCAGTTCAAGCAAACGAAACTTTTCTTCTAATGTAATTTTTGCATTTTCTTGAGCCAAATTCATTAAGTCACGTTTCTGGCCTCGTTGTGGTGTCCGAACCGGTACTTTTAAAATATCACTAATGACTTGATTCTCGAGTCCGGACGGCACAAGAACTTCATTTGGAAGTAAATTATTCTTCTGGTTATAAAACTGGAGAATAAATGTCGTTAATTCTTCTGGAGCAGTGCTAACAACCGGAAAAAGTCTTTTTTCGCGTTTCATCAACCGGGCTTGGCGAATAAAGAATACTTGAATTGACAACCATCCTTTATCAATATAAAAGTTAAACAAGTCACGTGGGGTATGATCGTTGGAAATGATTTTTTGTTTTTCAACCGTTACTTCAATATAGTGAATCTGATCACGAATATCTGCAGCTCGTTCAAATTCTAATGCTTGTGCAGCTTCATTCATTTGTACAACAAGTCGTTTTTTGATTGTTTTAACATTACCATTTAGAAATGATTTAATCCGGGCAATTTGTTTAGCATATTTTTCTTCTGGAACTGTTTTGAAACATGCCCCTAAACACTGTCCCATATGGTAATACAAGCAAGGCCGATGCTGAAAGCCGGTGCATCGTCGTAATGGGTACACTTTTTGTAAAAAATGGAGAGTTTCTTCTGCCGCATAAACATTAGGATATGGGCCGAAGTAGTACGCACCATCCTTTTTTAGGTCACCAGAAATTAGCATTTGCGGATCTCTTTCATTGGTGATTTTAATGTAGGGATACCCCGTTCCTCGTTTTAATTTGATATTAAAATAAGGTTGATACTTTTTAATTAACGTAATTTCTAGCAAAAACGCCTCTTTATCACTAGAAGTTACAATATAATCGAAATCGGCGATCTCAGATACTAAACGAGCAGTTTTTCCATCATGGGAACTTTTGAAATAAGAGCGAACACGATTTTTTAAATTTTTTGCTTTACCGACATAAATAATCTGACTATTAATATTTTTCATTTGATAACAGCCAGGTAAATCTGGTAATAAAGCCAATTTATGTTCAATATGTTCTGATGCCAACCGATTTCACCTCCCAGCGTAATAAACTTGTAACATTATAACGCCTTTCAGGATTCAGAGCAACAATAAAGGCAAACATACATTCGTTTGTAAGTTTGTCCATAAATTCTAGACTTCATATTTGTACTAGATAAAAAAACAGTGAGATTAAGAACACTTTCCTAATCTCACTGCTTATTATTGAACAAGAACTTTAGATAAAAAGTCTTGTGCACGTTCACTCTTAGGATGACTGAAAAATTCCTCTGGAGTTCCTTTTTCTTGAATGTAGCCACCGTCCATAAACCAAATTTGGTCAGCTACTGAACGAGCGAATCCCATTTCATGGGTGACAACAACCATTGTCATCCCTTCCTTCGCTAAATCCTTCATTACCTTCAAAACGTCTCCTACCATTTCGGGATCTAACGCAGAAGTAGGTTCATCGAATAACATAACCTCTGGTTCCATCGCTAACGCACGAGCAATCGCCACTCGTTGCTGCTGACCACCTGACAAACTGTTCGGATAGACCGAACCCTTGTCTGACAAACCAACTTGCTCAAGGAGTTTCTGAGCAGTTTTGGTTGCTTGTTCATCAGACAGATTTTTGACCTTCATCGGAGCTAATTTAATATTGTCTAACACCGTCATATTTGGGAAAAGATTAAAGCTTTGAAAAACCATTCCCATTTTTTCACGCAGTTCGTCTAGCTGTTTTTCCTTAAGATTAGTAAGATCAGTGCCTTCGAATAAAACATGCCCATCAGTCGGTTGTTCTAACAAAGTTAAGCAACGAAGAAAAGTACTTTTTCCTGCTCCAGAAGGGCCAATAACACAGATAACCTGTCCTTGTTCAACCGTTTCGGAAATATTCTTTAACACTTCAGTTTCATGATATTTTTTATTTAATTTTTGAATGTCTAAAATATTAGTTGGCATGTTTCATTCTCCCTTCGAAATAAGCCAGAATCTTTGATAAACCAAATGTGACAACAAAGTACAACAACATTGCAACCACAATTGGGGCAACTCCTCGATACGTATCTGACTGAACAATTTTCAATTGATAGATCAAATCTGTCACACCAATAATTGAAACAATCGAACTTTCCTTAATCAAGGAAATAAATTCGTTACCCAGTGCTGGCCAAATGTTTTTAATTGCTTGTGGCAAAACCACATAACGCATCGTTCCCTTCTTTGAAAGACCCAAACTGCGGGCTGCCTCCGTTTGCCCTTTGTCCACTGAATTAATCCCGCCACGAATGACTTCGGCCACGTAGGCACCACTATTAAGAGAAACAGCAATGATACCTGATGTTAACGCCGGTAGGTTGACAATCAAACCAATTCCAAAGTAAACAAACATAATTTGAACCATTAAAGGCGTTCCCCGAACAAACTCAATGTAAGCTGTTGAGACTAATTTTAATAATTTGTTTCGACTTAAACGCATAAATGCGAGAATCGTTCCTAAAATAAAACCAAAGAACACAGAAAATGCTGAAATAAGTAAAGTGTAGCCAATTCCTTTAGCAAAGTATTTCCAATAATGAGTCATTGAAGTATTGACTGTATTGGTTTTCATATGAGTTCCGGCTTCTTTTAAGTATACCTTGTTGATTAAATCCTTTTTCTTAATTTTTGCAAGGCTCTTATTAACGGCACCAGCGAGACTAGTTGCACCCTTTTGGAAAGCAATCGCGGAACTGGTTTCATTAGTATTTAAATTAAAGTTCCCATTAATTAAACTAAGTTGCGGATTGTTCTTTACATAAGCTTCGGCACTTGGCTTTTCCATAACAATTCCGTCAATCTTATTGGTTTGAAGAGCTAAAATTAAATCCGCTCCTTTATCAAATCCTTTAACTGTCACATTTGAAATTTGTTTCTTAGCCATATTATATTGCATGGTTCCTGTTTGGGCACCTAATGTCTTACCCACAAAGGACTTTTTACTTTTATATATGCCAGCATCCTTTTTGTTAATAACAATATCTTGACCCCCCTGATAATAAATATTGGAGAAGGTTACGTTTTTTCGACGTGCGGCTGTCGGATTCATTCCGGCCATGACCATATCTACTTTACCAGTTTGTAAGGCAACCAATAACGAATCAAAATCCATGTTCTTAATTTTAAGTTTGACTCCTAAATCCTTTGCAATCTGTTTAGCAATGCTAATATCCATTCCGACATCAACACTTTTACCGTTTTTTGTAGTTTGAAACTCATAAGGGGCATAATCAGGACTAGTTCCCATAACTAAAACACCCTTTTTTTGAATTTTAGCTAATGATTGATCACTCGAACTGGTTTTTGAATTCGCCGCATTTGCGGTACCAAAGGGCAATAAAGTGAATAATAACCCAACAATCGTAATAATCTCTAAAAACTTTTTTTTCATAATTGCAACTCCCTACGTCAAATAGAATATATGAAGTATAATCTATTTTGATTATTTATACAATCTTTTTTGAAAAATAATTCTTTTTATGCAATTAAAGCCTTTATATTCATTTTATAATGCATATTTTCTAATTTGCTGACAGATGATATAAAATCTGTTATGATAAGCGCAAGGAGTGATGGGTATGGGCTTAAAAATTAAACAAGAAATAAATCTCGAAAAAATGTTGGATAAATTTGTTGCACCAGTTGAAGACAAAAAGGCTATTGATAAAAAGAACAAATTTCTGAAAAGAAATGACGACACCAATAAAGATAAAAAGCAAAAAAGATGAGTGAAAATTGACATCAAATGTCAACTTTCACTCATTTTTACTATTTATCTAAAGCCCGAATTGTCAAATCAAGTGCAACACTTAC